>NZ_JBFRXN010000003.1:300000-600000 GCF_040947875.1 Pseudomonas sp. MYb118
TGGTCGGCTCTTCCGGCCACAGGTCGATCATGTCGATCCGCGCGTCACGGCCGATCACCAGCAGGTAGCGACCGGAAGCGGAGATCCGCGAGATGTGCACCGCGTAGCCGGTCTCGATCAGCTTGACGATTTTCTTGCTGTCGCCGTCGATCAGGGCGATCTTGCCGTCGTCGCGCAGGGTCACCGAGAACAGGTTCGGCAGGTTGAGTTTGGACAGTTGTTTCTTCGGCCGATCCTCGGGTTTGACCAGCACCTTCCAGGTCTTCAGCGTCTCGGCCATGCCCCATTCCGGCGGGGTAGGCGGGGTGTGCTGGACGAACTTGGCCATGGCGGTGATCTGCTCTTTGGTCAGTGCGTTGGAGGTGCCCCAGTTCGGCATGCCCGCGGGCGAGCCGTAGGTGATCAGGGCTTCCAGGTAGGCCTGGCCACGGGACTGGGTGATGTCCGGTGTCAACGGCTTGCCGGTGGCCCCCTTGCGCAGTACACCGTGGCAGCCGGCGCAGCGCTGGAAGTAGATTTCCTTGGACGAGTCGAACTCGGCCTGGCTCATGTCCGGCGCCCCGGCGTCGGTCACCATGGCGGTTTTTACCGCAGCGGGTGCGGCTTCGCCGGCCCCGACGGCGTGCCCCATGGCGAGTGTCGAAAACAGTGTGGCGGCAGTCAGAGCTAACGTTTTTCTATTACTGATCAGCATTCCATTTCTCCTCAGGCTGGACCTCTTCAATGTGCCCGGACCGCAGCACAGGACGCAGGTTCTTAGTGCGCTGCAAGGCTATGCCGGAGCACGGCAAAGACTGCTTGACGGTGATCAAGTTTGCCCGCCGTGGTGCTTGCCAAGTTGTCGCAGGGGCCCGTAGCGTGTGGCTCAAATCCGCTGTTAATTCAGGTGCTTCATGGACCTCGGCCACCCCCGCGCAATCGACCTCGAACCCTTCTACCAACCCCTCAATAACGAGCAGGCGCTGTTCGAACAGGCCTGGCATCACGGCATGCCGGTGCTGATCAAAGGCCCCACCGGCTGCGGCAAGACCCGCTTCGTCCAGCACATGGCGCATCGCTTGAACCTGCCGCTGTACACCGTGGCCTGTCATGACGACTTGAGCGCCGCCGACCTGATCGGTCGCCACTTGATCGGCGCCCAGGGCACCTGGTGGCAGGACGGCCCGCTGACCCGCGCGGTGCGCGAAGGTGGTATCTGCTACCTCGACGAAGTGGTCGAGGCACGGCAGGACACGGCGGTGGTGTTGCACCCGCTGGCCGATGACCGTCGCGAGCTGTTTCTGGAACGCACCGGCGAGGTGCTGAAGGCGCCGCCGTCGTTCATGCTGGTGGTGTCGTACAACCCCGGTTACCAGAACCTGATGAAGGGCATGAAGCCCAGTACGCGCCAGCGCTTTGTGGCGATGCGCTTCGACTATCCGCCGGTGGCCGAGGAAGAGCGCATCGTCGCCCGCGAGGCCCAGGTGGACAGCGCGCTGGCGGCACAGGTGGTGAAGCTCGGGCAGGCGCTGCGCCGGCTCGATCAGCATGACCTGGAAGAAGTGGCCTCCACGCGCCTGCTGATTTTCACCGCACGCATGATCCGCTCCGGCATGAGCCCGCGTGAGGCGTGCATGGCCTGTCTGGCCGAACCCTTGAGCGATGACCCGCTGACTGTCGCGGCGCTGATGGGTGTGGTCGATGTCCACTTCGGCTGACTCTGCCCGGATATCGCCCGGTCATTTGCCGGGCGATCTGGCGATGTGGTTTTTCATCCTCGCCGAGTTGTCGGTGTTCGCCTTGCTGATCCTGGCGTTCGCCGTGACCCAGGCCATCAAGCCGCAGCTGTTCGCCGACAGTCGTGCGTTGCTCGATGCATCGACCGGCCTGGCGATGACCCTCAGCCTGCTCACCGCCGGCTTGTTCGCCGCGCTGGCCCAGGAGCAGGTGCGGCACTCCCGGCCGCGTCGCGGCGCGATCTTGCTGCTGGCGGCGCTGCTGGCTGCCAGTGTCTACGTGGTGTTGAAACTCACCGAATACCGCCACTTGCTGGGCGCCGGGCTGGGCATGGAGCACAACACCTTTTTCACCCTCTACTGGATCCTCACCGGGTTTCATTTCGTCCATGTGCTGCTGGGCATGTTCATCCTCGGCTGGCTGGCCTTACGCTGTCGCCGTGGCCTGTACAGCGCAGACAATCGCAGCGGCTTCGAGTCCGGCGTGCTGTATTGGCATATGGTCGACTTGATCTGGGTGGTGTTGTTTCCGCTGGTCTATGTACTGAACTGAGGCGAGGGATTATGTCGGCTTCAAGGTTGCTGTGGATCTGCTGGGCTGCGCTGGCGACGTTGAGCGTATGCACGGTGCTGCTCGCCCATTCCGGTGCAACCGTGTGGCTGTCGATCGCCATCCTGCTGGTCGCGGTGGCCAAGGCCTGGCTGATCACCGAGGGCTTCATGGAATTGCGCCGCGCGCCACGCCTGTGGCGCCGTCTGATGCTCGCCTGGGCTCTGCTCCTGGCCGCACTCATCTTCGTTACGCTTGCGGCTTGAAGCTTCCAGCTTGTCGCTGCCTTTGTCCTACTAAAACCATCTGCTTTTCTTGATTGCCATCAAGCGGTTTTCACCCCCCGGGTTTCTATCATGGACACGCCAAGCAATGAGGAAGCGACCATGTCAGAGACCTTCACCAAGGGCATGGCCAGGAATATCTACTTCGGGGGAAGCGTGTTCTTCTTCCTGATATTCCTGGCCTTGACCTATCACACAGAACAGACCTTTCCGGAACGCAGCAACGTCGAGCAGTTAACCGAGTCGGTGATACGCGGCAAGACAATCTGGGAGCAAAACAACTGCATCGGCTGCCACACGCTGCTGGGCGAGGGCGCTTACTTCGCGCCTGAGCTGGGTAACGTGTTCCAGCGTCGCGGCGGCGAGGAGGGCTTCAAGCCGTTCCTGCAGGCGTGGATGAAAATGCAGCCGTTGGGTGTACCAGGGCGCCGGGCGATGCCGCAGTTCCACCTCAAGGAACAGGAGGTCAACGACCTCTCCGAATTCCTCAAGTGGAGCTCGAAGATCAACACCAACAACTGGCCGCCAAACAAGGAGGGTTGAGAGATGAGTATTTCTAATCCGCACCTGAAATTCGCCTCGCAAGCCGTGGCCAAACCGTACTTCGTGTTCGCCCTGATGCTGTTCCTCGGCCAGGTGCTGTTCGGGTTGATCATGGGCCTGCAATACGTGATCGGCGACTTCCTGTTCCCGGCCATTCCGTTCAACGTGGCGCGCATGGTGCACACCAACCTTTTGATCGTGTGGCTGCTGTTCGGCTTCATGGGCGCGGCCTACTACCTGATTCCGGAAGAGGCCGACCGTGAACTGCACAGCCCGAAACTGGCGATCCTGCTGTTCTGGGTGTTCGCCGCGGCCGGTGTGCTGACCATTCTCGGCTACCTGCTGGTGCCGTACGCCGGCCTGGCCAAGCTGACCCACAACGAGCTGCTGCCGACCATGGGGCGCGAGTTCCTCGAGCAGCCGACCATCACCAAGATGGGCATTGTGGTGGTGTGCCTGGGCTTCCTCTACAACATCGGCATGACCCTGCTCAAGGGGCGCAAGACCACGGTCAGCATGGTGATGATGACCGGCTTGATCGGCCTTGCGGTGTTCTTCCTGTTCTCCTTCTACAACCCCGATAACCTGGCCCGTGACAAGTTCTACTGGTGGTGGGTGGTGCATCTGTGGGTGGAAGGCGTCTGGGAACTGATCATGGGTTCGATGCTGGCCTTCGTCCTGATCAAGATCACCGGTGTCGACCGCGAAGTGGTGGAGAAATGGCTGTACGTGATCATCGCCATGGCGCTGATTACCGGGATCATCGGTACCGGTCACCACTTCTTCTGGATCGGTGCGCCAGAGGTCTGGCTGTGGGTCGGTTCGATCTTCTCCGCCATGGAACCGCTGCCGTTCCTGGCCATGGTGATGTTCGCCTTCAGCATGGTGAAAAAACGTCGTCGTCAACACCCTAATCGTGCCGCCACCCTGTGGGCCAAGGGCACCACCGTCACCGCGTTCTTCGGCGCAGGTGTCTGGGGTTTCCTGCACACCCTGGCACCGGTCAACTACTACACCCACGGCACTCAACTGACGGCGGCCCACGGTCACCTGGCGTTCTACGGCGCCTACGCGATGATCGTCATGACCCTGATCAGCTACGCCATGCCACGCTTGCGCGGCCTGGGTGAAGCCGGTGACGAGCGTTCGCAGGCCCTCGAAGTCTGGGGCTTCTGGCTGATGACCCTGTCGATGGTGGCGATCACATTGTTCCTCACCGCTGCCGGTGCCGTGCAGGTCTACCTGCAACGCTGGCAGGCCGATGGTCTGGCACTGCCGTTCATGGCCACGGTCGATCATCTGCAAGTGCTGTTCTGGGCACGTCTGGCCTCCGGTGTGGCGTTCCTCGCCGGGCTGGTCTGCTACTTGTTCAGCTTCCGCCAGCGTGGCCGCGCCGCATTACGCGCACCGGCACCGGTAGTGCCTTCATGAGTCGATACAACGGCTAGAAAAGGTCGGCCCGGCTGGTACAGCGGGCCGTTTTTTGGTTTCAGAAAGGGCGAGTTCAATGGCCTTTACCGTCGAACTGGAAGAGTGGGTCGGCAGTGTCTGGCACCGTTTCATCACCCGGCGCGCCAGTGCCGATTTTCCCGAAGCGCGGGTTGAGCTGATCAGCCAGCAGCGTCCGCTGGCGCTGTTGTTCCGCGCCATGGGCGGTGCCAGTGGCATCGGTGTGGAAGCTGCCAGCGAACGTGACCTGTTGCTGCGGCGCAATGTGTTGCAGCAGATCGCCGGCACCTGCAAGCAAGTACCCTTGGCCTGGTGTGACGACACCACCTTGCGCCTGCCGCCGAGCCTGGCGGTGTTTCCCGAGGTGGCCCTAAACCAGGAGTTGTATCGCTGGCTGGCATTGCTGGCGGCGCAGGCCGGGCCGATGCGGCACTGGGGACGTGACAATCAACGCTGGACCCGGCAACTGTTGCAGCGATTTCCAGCCTTGCGTCCCCGCTACAAGCGTCTGGTAGAGGCGCATTTGCAATTGCGCCCTGACCCCGGCTCGCTGAACCGCAGCGAGGCGGCACTGGAGCGGGCGTTGTGTCAGGCGCTGCGTGAACCGGGCAGCGTCGAGCATTTCCCGCGCAGCGAACGGGCGGCGTGGCCGCTGCCGCTGTGGCTGTATCCGCCGCAGCATCTGTCGACGCCGCAGAAGGCCGACCTGGGCGAGGAATCCGAAGAGAAACTGACCACCGCACCCGGTGAACAGAAGAGCGGGTGCAAGCGTGCCAAACGCATCGACGACAGCACCCGCGATGGCGGGTTTCTGGTGGTGCGCCTGGAGAACCTGTTCAGTTGGAGCGAGCATGTTGACCTTGATCGCTGGGAGGATGACAGCGAAGACGAAGATGCGTCCAAGGTGGCCGACGACCTGGATGAGTTGACCCTGTCGCGCACCCGTCTGCGCAAGGGCGGTGGCCTCAAGCTGCACCTGGACTTGCCACCGGCGGATATCGACGACGTGCCGCTGGGGGAGGGCATCAAGCTGCCGGAGTGGGACTATCGCAAACAGCGCATGCAGGACAGCTTCGTCAACCTGCAAATGATGGTGCCCCGCGACAGTGAAGCGCAGCCGTTGCCGCAACGGCTCAAGGCGTCGGCGCACCGCCTGCGGCGTCAGTTCGAGCATCTGCGCAATGATCGGCAGTGGTTACGACAACAGGCCCAGGGCTCGGAACTGGACATGCAGGCGTGGCTGGACTTCCACGTCGAACGCGCCCACGGGCAGTGTGTCGAGCGGGGATTGTTCATGGAGCAGCGCCGGACGCGACGTGACCTGGCGTGCCTGCTGCTGGCGGATCTGTCGATGTCCACCGATGCGCACCTGAACGATGAGCATCGGGTGATTGATGTGGTGCGCGACAGCTTGCTGTTGTTCGGCGAGACTCTGTCGGGACTGGGCGATGATTTTGCCTTGTACGGGTTCTCTTCCTTGCGCCGCCAGCAGGTGCGCATGCAGGAATTGAAGTCGTTCGGCCAGCGTTATGACGACAACACCCGTGGACGTATACAGGGCCTGAAACCGGGTTATTACACGCGCATGGGCGCGGCGATCCGCCATGCCACGCACCTGTTGGCGCAGAGCAAACGGCGTAGCAAGTTGTTGTTGCTGGTCACCGACGGCAAGCCCAACGACCTGGACCTGTACGAAGGCCGCTACGGCGTGGAAGACACCCGCCAGGCAGTCATGGAAGCGCGGCGCCAGGGCCTGATCCCGTTCTGCATCACCATCGACCAGGAGGCCGAGGAATACCTGCCCTACATGTTCGGCGCCAACGGCTACACCCTGATTCGTCAGCCTGAGCAGTTGCCGCTGCGGTTGCCACAGTTGTATCGGCAACTGACACAACGGTGAACCATTGTGGGAGCGGGCTTGCTCGCGATGGCGGAGTGTCAGGCGCCATTGATGCTGGATGTACCGGCCCCATCGCGGGCAAGCCCGCTCCCACAGGTTTCGGGGTGATCCCGAATTGTGTGAGCTACCAAAAAATCCCAACTGTGGGAGCGAGCCTGCTCGCGATGCGGTGTGTCAGGCACCATTGATGTTGGATGTGCCGGCCTCATCGCGAGCAGGCTCGCTCCCACAAAGTGTCCCTGCTGATGCAAATTCCGCGAGCGGCCACAAATCCCCTGTGGGAGCGGGCTTGCTCGCGAATGCGGAGTGTCAGGCGCCATTGATGCTGGATGTACCGGCCTCATCGCGAGCAAGCCCGCTCCCACAGGTTTCAGGGTGATTCCGGATTGTGTGAACTACCACAAATCCTAACTGTGGGAGCGAGCCTGCTCGCGATGCGGTGTGTCAGGCACCATTGATTTTGGATGTGCCGGCCTCATCGCGAGCAAGCCCGCTCCCACAGGTTTCAGGGTGATTCCGGATTGTGTGAACTACCACAAATCCTAACTGTGGGAGCGAGCCTGCTCGCGATGCGGTGTATCAGGCGCCATTGATATTGGATGTGCCGGCCTCATCGCGAGCAGGCTCGCTCCCACACATTGCCCATGCTGATGCAAATTCCGCGAACGACCACAAATCCCCTGTGGGAGCGGGCTTGCTCGCGATGCGGTGTGTCAGGCGCAAATGATGCTGGATGTGCCGACCCCAGCGGCGGCACTCGGTTGCTTCTGGTTCACACCCTTTCAACAAATCCTAAAGCCATCAACTCAGTCTCAATCCGGTCATGCCACACATGATCGCTGCCGAGATTGCTGCGCTCAGCGAAACTCCGATCCACCAGACCCTGTTTGCTGAAGAAACCTTACTGTTGTGGGCAAGCATCACCACACGTAGTCCGCAAACCAGATGAGCAAGTACGAAGAACACCCCCAGCGCGTAATGAGGCAATAGCCGGATGTTCCAGGCGTCGTGAATCAGCCCGGTAGGCAGTCCCGTAGCGAACGCCCAGTCGGTGGGAATATCGAGCCAGGTCCTGGCGAAGATGAACACGGAGTTCATATGCCCAAGTATGAATACTGACATGAACACACCGGTCGCTATCTGGAACATCCGATAACGATCGGCCGATGTCTCGCTCCATGTCCATACCAGGCGCAGCCCGCTGAATATCTGGAACAGCATGACAGCGACAAGCAGGGGTTCGACGAGTTGCTCCCGGTAAACAATCCGTCCCAGGTCCATCACGGCCGCGTGTGCCTCGGGGCTGATCAGGCCGAACAGATGGTTGAAGATATGAAAAAGTACGTAAACCGCAGCGATAGATCCCGCGATTCCGTGGGCCACTCTCAGGCGTGACGATGTGCGTGGCAGGGGAGAAATCACGGCATTCGTGTTTCGCGATGCCAAATACCCAAATAACAACCATGCAGGTGTCCACAGCCAGGTGTCCGGGATTTTACTGCCGCCCATGTAGGTGAGTACGCCGAAGAAGACGTAGACCGTTGGCGCCGTTATCGCGAGTAGAGCAAATCGCCTTGCACGGACGTCTTGCGCATTTGGTGCCGGAGTCTGGGCGGGCGTGCCCGCGATGAACAAATTGATCAGTGGAACTGCGAACGCTGCGATAAGCAAAAGAGCCGCTAGCAAGGTCGCGCCAGTGGAGACTGATGTAGCGGTAACAGGAGGGGTGACGGCCCAATGGAACGCATCAAGAATCCAGGGATAAATGGCCGCGGTGGCGGCCGCTATCCACACTGTCGAAGTTGTATCAATAATTGGCTTGCTGAGTACGAATGTGCCGTCCGATTTTGAGTAGGTTTGCATTGCATTACTCCTGCCGACGCCGAACTGCTGTCAGCATATTTAATGGTTGTATTTATTTGATAAGGCTTACAGCTGCTGGCGGACGTGAAGTCCTTTCGCCAGTCACTTTTTTCGCGAAAAACAGCGCTGCGCCAAAATTTTTGCAAGCCTGTGTCGAGTGCACGGGTGAGCTGCTTTGTGAAAGAAGTCAAATCGTCCAGCGGGGTCTTGGTTGTCTCCATATGCGCAGCCTGATCGAAAGTAGTCGCTTCATCGTATTGATCGGATGCCTTATCCTAAAGAGTCAAAAATCGCAAAAACGACTAGGACATAGGATGGAAAAGCCGCTCCTTACCGGCGACGGTGCGCCCCCCCTCTATCGTCAGATTTACCTGCGCTTGCGTGCAGCGATTGCTGATGGTCGTTTGAAAGCTGGTGATCGCGTGCCCTCGATACGGGCCTTGGCCTCGGAGCTGAATCTGGCCCGAGGCACGATCGAGTTGGCGTACCAACTGCTGATCAACGAGGGCTATCTGATGGGGCGTGGAGCGGCGGGTACCGTTGTATCTCCTCTGATCAAGTCGATGCCGGTGCCCTCTGAATCTTCATCCGCGCCGGTGCCGGAGTATTCTCTCGTTCACTCCGGCGAGCCTGCGCAGCCATTCCAAATGGGGCTCCCCGCGTTGGATGCTTTCCCACGCAAACTATGGAATCGAATTGCCTCTAACGAATTGCGAAACTCGTTCTCGGACGGGGCGATTTACCCTGATGCAAGGGGACACTCCTCGTTACGAAGAGCAGTTGCTCGGTATTTGGGACTTTCCCGAGGCATCACCTGCGCTCCCGAGCAGATTTTTATCGTCGCAGGCTACCGCGCGGCTTTGGATCTGATAGGCCGTAGCCTGCTAAAACCGGGCGACAGTTGTTGGATGGAAGATCCAGGCTATTTTGCCGCTCGCGATTTTTTTCAGGAAGCTGGCGCCACGCTAGTCCCTGTCCCGGTTGACAGTGACGGCATGGTGGTCGAAGCCGCTGTTGAGAGCGCTCCCGATGCTCGCTTCGCGGTCGTAACGCCGACCCACCAGAGCCCGCTGTGTGTGGCGCTGTCGATGCCGCGCCGCCAGGCATTGCTGGAGTGGGCGAATGCGAAGCAAAGCTGGATTATCGAAGACGATTACGACAGTGAATACCGTTACCACGGCAGGCCCCTCCCTGCGCTCAAAAGCCTGGATGTACATGACCGCGTTTTGTATTGCGGCACATTCAGCAAAGTCCTCTTGCCTGGGCTGAGACTGGCCTACTTAGTGGTTCCAGAGAAGCTGGTGCCGCGTTTCGCTGAACTGGCTGACAAGATGCAAAGTCATTGCCCTCAGCTATGGCAGGTGACAACGGCCAGATTCATAGAGGAGGGGCATTTCGGGCGACACCTTAAAAAGATGCGCAATCTGTACGCACACCGCAGACAACTGCTGGCGCAAGCATTGATTACAAGGCTGGAGCATCGCCTCGTTGTAGATAATCAGGTGGGGGGGATGCATCTGCTCGCCCGCCTTGATCCGGATGAGGATGATCGCGAAATTTTCATACGTGCTAAAGGTGCTGGTCTGCGCGTCCAGGCGCTGTCCAGATGGTACGTCAAGACACCATCTGTGCATGGCCTGCTGCTGGGCTTCACCAATGTGGTGGACAAGGCGCAAGCTTCGGAGCTGGTGGAGCGATTGGCTCAAGTAATTGAGTGCGAGGCGCTACCTGGTAACTGCTCACCATAGACCAGGCAGCTCTCTCCCCTTGGAGCCGCCTCAGACAATGCTGCGCGGCAACCAGAAGAACATCACAAAACAAAACACCGTCAACCCCACACAAAACCACATGAACCGCCGCTGCCGGCGTTCCCCGGCTCCGGCGGCGTGGGCGGGCAGGGGCATGCCGCAGTGGCGGCATTCGGTTTCTTCGCAAGCGTTGGCCTGTTGGCAATACAGGCAGAGGGGCTGTTCGCTCATTCGAATTGTTCCAGGCGCAGGCGGTCGAGGATGGCGATCTGGCGGCCGTCCTGGGTGATGATCTGTTCATCGATCAGCCGACGGATGATCCTTGAGAAGGTTTCCGGCTGGATCGACAAGTGCCCGGCAATCAATTGCTTGGCCATCGGCAATTCAAAGCGGTCGTCCGCCGCAGGTTGGCGCACCAGTTGCGTCAGCAGGTAGCGCACCACGCGGTGGGTGGCGTTTTTCAGCGACAGGGTTTCGATCTCGTTGACCCGTTGGTGCAAGCGCACACAGAGTTTGCCCAGCAGGGCGAAGGTCAGGCGGCTGTTGCTTTGCAGCAGGCGCATGTAGGTGTTGTTGGACAACCGATAGAGCTGGGTCGGGCAGACCGCTTCGGCCGAGGCCACGTAGTTAGGTGTGTCCATCAGCATCATCGCTTCGGCGAAGGTCTGCCGGTCACCCAGCACCTCGAACACCTTCTCCTGCCCATCGGGCGTCAGGCGGTAGATCTTCACCGCGCCACTGATCACGAAATAGAACGCATCCGCCGGCTCACCCTGGCGGAACAGCGGTTCACCCTTGTCGATGCTCAGCAGTTGGCTGGTGCTCATCAATTCGTTCATCTGCTCGTCGTTCAACGGCTCGAACAAATGATGACTGCGCAGAATCTGGTGGTGGACGCGGTGGAGGACCATGGAAGTTCATCCTGAAAAGGGAAAAAAGGCAGGCGATCCGCTCAGACGAGGCCCAGGGACAGGCTGCTGGCCACGGCGAGGACCGAGCTCAGCACCACAAACCAACCCAATGGCTGAATGATCTTTTTCATGACGACTCCACAGGCAATCAAAGGTAAAGGATGACCGGTGCTGAGCAAGACCCGGGCCATGCGCAATGTCCCTGTTTTTGCTGGACTTATTATTGATCGAGGTCAAAAACACCTCGGTTGAGCCGGTTAAAATAACCACAACTGGTCATTTTAACCGTGTCGAAATGACTCTAAGGTGACGCGCAAGCCCGTGCTGGCTGGCGATGATAGTGGGCACAGCCCTTGCACTCTTGATTTGCGACAAAGGCGTTTGATTATTAATCCCTGATGATTGGACCCGGATTGACCCAGGCGCTGTGTGCGAGTGCCGGGTAGAGCAGAGGAGTGGCTTCATGCAAGTTCTTGAGCGCAGTAAGGCACTGGCGATTCCACCGCTGTTGCGGTTGGCGTTTCGGCCCTTTTTCCTCGCCGGCTGCCTGTTGGCGCTGTTGGCGATTCCGCTGTGGCTGGCCGCTTTCAGCGGTTCGATCGCCAACTGGCAACCGGCGGGTGGCTGGTTGGGTTGGCATCGACATGAATTGTTGTTCGGCTTCGGGCTGGCGATCATCGCCGGCTTCCTGCTGACCGCCGTGCAGACCTGGACCAGTCGCCCGGGCCTGAGCGGCCAGCCACTGGCAGTGCTCGCCGTGGTCTGGCTGTTGGCCCGGGTGGCCTGGCTGGTCAATGCGCCCTGGGCGGTGCTGGCGATCCTCGAGCTGGCGTTCCCGCTGGCGGTGGCCGCGGTGATGGGCGTCACCCTGTGGAAGGTGCGGCAGAAGCGCAACTATCCGATCGTGGTGGTCCTGCTGTTGCTCGCCGCCGCCGACGCCTTGTCCCTGTACGGCTTGCTGGCAGGCCATGAAGGCTTCCAGCGCCAGGGCGTACTGGCCGGTATCTGGCTGGTGGCGGCGATGATGGGCCTGATTGGCGGACGGGTGATTCCGTTCTTCACCCAGCGTGGCCTGGGCCGCAAGGACGCCGTGGTGCCCTGGGCCTGGCTGGACTGGCTGCTGCTGATCGGCTCGCCCCTGGTGGCGGTGTTGTACGCCGTCGGGCCGGCGCTGTACGCCAACGTCTGGGTCGGTCTGCTGTTCGCCGCATTGGGCATCGGCCACCTGATTCGCCTGGTGCGCTGGCATGACCGTGGCCTGTGGCAGGTGCCGCTGCTGTGGTCGCTGCACCTGGCCTATGCCTGGTTGGCCATCGCTTGCCTGGGCATGGCCGCGTGGCACTTCGGCGCGCCCATCAATCCGAGCCTGGCGGTGCATTGCCTGACCATCGGCGCCATGGGCGGCCTGGTGCTGGCGATGATCGCACGGGTCAGCCTCGGCCACACCGGCCGTCCATTGGAGCCGCCACGGGGCATGACCCTGGCGTTCATTGCGCTCAACCTCGGCTGCTTGAGCCGCGTTGGCCTGGTGCTGGTATTCCCCTTGCCCGCGCTGTGGATCGCAGGCGCGTGCTGGGCACTGGCCTTCGCGCTGTACACCTGGCGTTACGCGCCGATGCTGCTGCGTGCCCGGGTCGATGGCCATCCGGGATAGAACTCACGGAGGAAATCCTTGATGTACCCCTTTCTATTGGTGACACACCTGCTGGCCGCTATCGCCTTCATCGGCACGCTGTTTTTCGAAGTGCTGATCTGGCACCAGGCCCGTCAGCAGGTGGTGGGGGCGGCCAGCGCCGACCGGGCCATCGCCGTGCGCTCGCGCAAGGTGCTGCATGGTGTGGTGCTGCTGTTGTACGGCGCCGGCATCGGCATGGCCTGGCAATACCGCAGTGCCTTGAGCAACCCGCTGGCCAGCAGCTTTGGCACCTTGCTGAGCCTGAAGATCGTGCTGGCGCTGAGCATCATCGGCCACTACCTGCTGCTGGCTTTCCTGCTGACCAAGGGGCGCTTGAGCGACACCCGCGCCACCTGGATTCGCCGCAGCATCCTCGGGCACATGGTGCTGATCGTGATCCTCGCCAAGGCGATGTTCTATTGGCACGGTTGAGTCGTCGTTGAAAAAAACAAACCCGCAGCAACCGATGGTTGATGCGGGTTCGATAGGGGAAGGGATCAGCGTGGGTTGAGGGCGTTGATGAACAACACGTTGTTTTCCAGGTGGATGTGCTGCATCAGGTCATCGCGGAACTCCAGCAGCCCGCGATACAGCGCGCGCCAGGTGTTACAGGCATCGGCCGGCGGGGTGATGTTGTTGGTCAGGGCGGCCAGTTTTTCCAGCGACTCGCCATGGTGATCGTGCTCGAAACGCATCACCTGGATCGGCGGAGCTGCCTGCGGGCCGAAACCCTGTTGCAGCATCGGGAACAGCACTTGTTCTTCCTTGAGCATGTGGCTTTCCAGTTCCTGTTGCAGGTCGTTCAACAGGTCGGCCAGGCCGTTGGGGCAGGAGGGGCGCGCACCGTGGACATGTTCGACGCGGCGCGCCAGGCGGATCAGTTCCGGCAGTTGCTCGCGGTGACGGGCGTGGTAGCGAGTCAGCAGGTGGGCGATCAGATCTTCGGACGGTTCGTCGCGCCAGTCGTACTGGGTCTCGCCGGCGTCCTGGAGGATGTGCAGGGCTTCGGCGATCACCACCGGGTCGAGCTCTTTGCTCAGGGCGGCTTCGCGCAGGCTTTTGTGGCCGCCGCAGCAGAAGTCCAGTTTGAAGGTATGAAATATCCGGGTGGCGCCGGGAATGTCGCAGGCCAGTTGGCCAAGGCTTTGTTCCAGCAGGTTAAGGCTCATCAGGGGTTCCTTGTTTCGATTTCAACGGTTCCCCAGGGCCATTGCATTCGACGTGCCATAGTTAATTGGTTGAAAACTATGGGTTTATTTTTTGATGTGGTGATGCGCACCCTGAGAAAGCAGGGTCAATTCCACCGTAGAGGGTGATTACTACCATGCTGCGTGAAAGCCTGGCGGCCGACCTGATCGTCGAGTTGCCCAATGCCGTACGGTTGCAACGATTGGTCCAGACCCTGCGCGAATACTTCCACAGCGGCGCCGTCGGTTTGCTGCGCCTGGATGAAGACAGCCTGCGCCCGGTGGCCACGGTGGGGCTGGCCCACGAGGCCCTGGGCCGGCGTTTCGTCATCGCCCAGCACCCGCGCCTGGCGGCCATCATGGCTTCACGGGAGCCGACCTGGTTCGAGCCCGACAGCCGCCTGCCGGACCCGTACGACGGGCTGGTCGAACACCAGGCCGGCGACTCGCTGTCGGTGCATGACTGCATGGGCGTGAGCCTGTACGTGGACGGCAAGGTCTGGGGCGCGATCACCCTCGATGCCTTGCAGCCCGGCACCTTTGACAGCCGCGCCCGAGACGAACTCAAGCGCTGCACCCTGCAGATCGAAGCGGCGGTGCGGGTGACCCGGCTGGAGCAGGAAAACCGCAGCCTGCGCCTGTCGCGCAATGACCCCCAGGATTTGCACGCACCGGTCGAGGAGGGCGAGATCATCGGCCAGAGCGAAGTGGTGCACCACTTGCTCAATGAGCTGGACGTGCTGGCCGACTCCGACCTGCCGGTGTTGCTGCTGGGTGAGACAGGCGTCGGCAAGGAACTGTTCGCCCGCCGTTTGCACCGGATGTCGCGACGCAGTGACAAGCCATTGATCCAGGTGAACTGCGCGGCATTGCCGGAATCCCTGGCCGAGAGTGAATTGTTCGGCCACATCAAGGGCGCCTTTTCCGGCGCCACCAGCGATCGCGCCGGGCGCTTCGATGCGGCCAACGGCGGCACGCTGTTTCTCGATGAGGTCGGCGAGTTGCCGTTGAGTGTGCAGGCCAAATTGTTACGCACGTTGCAGAACGGCGAGATCCAGCGCCTGGGCGCGGACAAGCCCCTGCATGTCGATGTGCGCATTATCGCCGCGACCAACCGCCACCTGCCGGACAGCATCCGCGACGGCCTGTTTCGCGCCGACCTGTACCACCGCCTCTCGGTGTACCCGGTGCCGATCCCGGCCCTGCGTGAGCGTGGCAACGATGTGCTGATGCTCGCCGGGCATTTTCTCGAACTCAACCGCGCGCGCCTCGGCCTGCGCGGCCTGCGCCTGTCGCCCTCGGCCGAGCGGGCGTTGTTGGCGTACGGCTGGCCGGGCAACGTGCGCGAGCTGGAACACGTCATCAGTCGCGCGGCGTTGAAGGAACTCAGTCGCGGTACCAGTCGCTCGCTGATCATCACCCTGGAGCCGCACGTGCTCGATCTCGACAGTGCGATGAATGCGCAAGGTGCGATAGCCGAACCCGCCCAGGAAGAAGCCCAGGGCGTGCCATTCCAGGCCTTGAGCGATGCGGTGGACGATTGCCAGCGGCAGAAAATCCTCCATTCCCTGCGCCTGGCCGATGACAACTGGGCCCGCGCCGCGCGCATGCTGGAAGTCGATGCCAGCAACCTGCACAAGCTGGCCAAGCGTCTTGGCTTGAAGTAAGCGGCTGAAGTAAGCGCTGCGGTGTTGATGGCGATCAAGGCGGTTTCCCCCGGTGGGTTGCACACTGGGGTGAAAACCACCGGAGAACATCGCCATGTCGCTTTCCCTGGCGCAAATGCGCCGCAACTACACGCTGTTTGGCCTGCAGGACGAGCAGGCGCTGGACGACCCGCTCGAGATGTTCGAGCTGTGGCTGCAGCAGGCCCGCGCCACCGAACAGGCACCGGTCGAGGCCAACAGCATGACGCTGTCCACCGTCGACAGCGAAGGGCGGCCGCACGCCCGTATGTTGTTGCTCAAGGGTGTGAGCGACGAAGGCTTCACCTTTTTCGGTAATTACCAGAGCGACAAGGGCCAGCAACTGGCGGCCAATCCCCACGCCGCGATGACCTTTTTCTGGCCGGGGCTGGAGCGCCAGGTGCGCGTCGAGGGCCAGGTGTCGAAGCTCGATCCGGCATTGTCGGACGCCTATTTCAACAGCCGCTCGGTCTCCAGCCGTCTGGGTGCCTGGGCCTCACCGCAAAGCCGTCCGCTGGCCAGCCGTGCCACCTTGGATTCGCTGCTGGCGGACATCACCAAGCGTTTCGTCGACGAACCCGTGGTGCGCCCCGAGCACTGGGGCGGCTATTGCCTGCATCCCGAGCGCGTGGAGTTCTGGCAGGGCCGCGCCGATCGCCTGCATGACCGCATCGACTACCGCCTGCACGACGGCCACTGGCGCCGCAATCGTCTGGCGCCTTGATCCGGTGTTTCCCGGTCGAGGTATCTCTTTGGAGGAATAGGCCGGACCGCCGTTGCGGTTCAGTCTTGGCACTATCATTTTCCATGGGAGGCTTGAACATGGCCCATCTGGCGCAACGCACCTTCGCACCTTTGAACATCGCGGTGCTGACCATCAGCGACACGCGTACCTTCGACACCGATACCTCGGGACAGACCCTGGCCGATCTGCTGCAAGGCGCCGGGCACCAGTTGATCGACCGCGATCTGGTCAAGGACGACATTTATCAGATCCGCGCCATCGTTTCGCGCTGGATCGCCGACCCCAAGGTGCAGGTCATCCTGATGACCGGCGGTACCGGTTTCACCGCGCGGGACAACACCCCGCAAGCGGTCATGCCGTTGCTGGACAAACACGTGGAAGGCTTCGGTGAAGTGTTCCGTCAGGTGTCGCTGCAAGAGATCGGCATGTCCACCCTGCAATCGCGCGCGCTGGCCGGCATGAGCAACGGCGTGCTGGTGTGCTGCGTGCCGGGTTCGCCCGGTGCCTGCCGCACCGCCTGGAACAAGATCCTCGTCGAGCAACTGGACAGCCGCACCGGCCCGTGTAATTTCGCCCCGCACCTGAAAGCGCAGTCGCAGCAGGTCATCGACGCCTGTGAGTCGCGGCCGTGAGCGGCGGCGTGTGTGACCGCGGCCAGTTGATGCCGGTCGACGAGGCCATTGGTCGATTGCTGGAGCAGGTACCGCCGCCACCCCTGGCGCAGATTATTCCGTTGGAACAGGCGATGGGCCGGGTGCTGGCGGCGGACATTGTATCGCCGGTCAACCTGCCGGCCTGGGACAACAGCGCCATGGACGGTTACGCCCTGCGGGCTGCCGACCTGCCTGCTGAGGGCGGTTATCTGCTGCTGGGTGGACGCATTGCCGCGGGTGACCCAGCGGGCCCGGCGTTGCGTGCGCAGCATGCGGTGCAGATTTTCACCGGTGCGCCATTGCCAGAAGGCGCCGACACGGTGGTACCCCAGGAGATTTGCAGGGTAGAGGGCGACGGTGTGTGGTTCCCGCCCGTGCGCCTGGGGGATCACGTGCGCAAGGAGGGTGAAGAGGTGCGCCGCGGCGCCCTGTTGCTCGAAGCCGGCAAGCGCCTGCGCGCCCAGGAGCTGGGCTTGCTCGCCGGTGCCGGCGTGGCCCGGGTCCAGGTCTATCGGCCGTTGCAGGTGGGGTTGCTCAGCAGCGGCAACGAATTGCGCGAGCCGGGCGAGTCGCTGGCGCCGGGGCAGATCTACAACAGCAATCGCTTCCTGCTCGCCGCACTGCTGCGCGGTTGGGGCGTGGAGGTGCACGACTACGGGGTCATGGCCGATGACCTGGCGACCAGTCGCCAAACCCTGGGCATGGTCGCCTCGCGTTGCGATGTGTTGCTCAGCTCCGGTGGCGTGTCGGTGGGCGAAGAAGACCACCTGAAAAAAGCGATCCAGGAACTGGGCAAGGTCAATTTCTGGCGCCTGGCCATTCAGCCGGGCAAGCCGCTGGCCTTTGGTGAAGTGCTGGGCAAACCGTGGATCGGCATGCCGGGCAATCCATCGGCGGCGCTGATCACCGCGATGGTGGTGGTGCGGCCGTTCCTGCTCAAGGCGCAGGGAGCCCGCGATGTCTTGCCGGTGCCTTTGGCCGTGCCGGCCGGCTTCGACTGGCTGCAATGCAACAAGCGTCGCCAGTACCTGCGCGCGCGCCTGGTGCCCGATGCCGAAGGCCGCCTGAGCGTGGAACTGCACCCGCAACAAAGCTCGGCGATGTTGACCGCCGCCTGTTGGGCCGAAGGGCTGGCGGTGATCGAGTGCGAGGCGCAGGTGCACAAGCACGACAACGTGATGTTCCTGCCTTTCGCCAGCCTCACGCAATGAAGGCAATTGATTGCCGTCAAGGTCGTTCCTGCCGGTCTGGCTAGACTGGCAGCGGCTTTTTTACGCAGGTGCGGACCCTCGCGCCAGACACACCCGACGACGGTCCGCAGGCGTTTCTTCACGAGGATTACCCATGCAACTGGTCTGCCCGGCAGGGAACCTGCCTGCGCTGAAAGCGGCGGTGCGCCAAGGCGCCGATGCCGTGTATGTCGGCTTTCGCGATGACACCAACGCCCGGCATTTTGCGGGGCTGAACATGGACGACAAACAGTTCGACGCCGCCGTCGCCCACATCCACCAGCACCAGCGCAAAATCTACGTGGCGGTCAACACTTACCCGCAGCCCAAGGGCTGGGAGCGTTGGCAACGGGCGGTCGATCGTGCCGCCGATTTCGGCGTGGATGCGCTGATCGCCGCCGACCCCGGCGTGCTCAATTACGCCAGCAAGCGTCACCCCAATCTCAACCTGCACCTGTCGGTGCAGGGCTCGGCCACCAATGCCACGGCGCTGGCGTTCTACGCCCAGCGCTACGACATCCGCCGCGCCGTGCTGCCACGGGTGTTGTCGTTGGCCCAGGTGCGCCAGGTCGCCGCCAGCAGTACCGTGCCGATCGAAGTCTTCGGCTTCGGCAGCCTGTGCATCATGGCCGAAGGGCGTTGCCACCTGTCGTCCTACATCACTGGCGAATCGCCGAACCTGTGCGGCGTGTGCTCGCCGGCCAAGGCGGTGCGCTGGAGCGAAGACAGCGATGGCCTGAGTGCCCGCCTGAGCGAAGTGCTGATCGACCGCTACACCCCGGACGAACCCGCCGGCTATCCGACCTTGTGCAAGGGCCGTTTCCTGGTCGAGGGCAAGCGCTTCCATGCCCTGGAAGAGCCCACCAGCCTCGACACCCTGGACCTGCTGCCGGAGCTCAACGCCATTGGCGTGGAGGCGGTGAAGATCGAGGGCCGGCAACGCAGCCCGGCCTACGTCGAGCAGGTCACGCGGGTGTGGCGCGCCGCCCTGGACGCCCATCGGGGCTCGCCGGGCAGCTTCCGGGTCAAGGAAGAATGGCGCAAGGTGCTGGCCGGCCTGTCCGAAGGCAGCCAGACCACCCTGGGCGCCTACCATCAATCATGGCAATGAGGGAGAGAACATGAAACTCAGCCTTGGACCGGTCCTGTATTACTGGGACAAAGCGCAGCTCGGCAACTTCTACGCCGAGATGTCGAGCCAACCGTTGGACGTGATTTACCTGGGAGAAACCGTCTGCTCGAAACGCCGGGCCTTTTCCCTCGACCAGTGGCTGGGGCTTGGCCGCGAATTGCAGGAGTGCAGCCAGGCGCAACTGGTGATGTCCAGCCTGACGTTGATCGAGGCGGCCTCGGAGCTGTCCAGCGTGCGCCGCCTGTGCGACAACGGCCAGTTGCTGGTGGAAGCCAACGACATGAGCGCGGTGCAGTTCCTCGCCGAACGCAAGTTCCCCTTCGTCGGCGGCCCGGCGCTCAACCTGTACAACGGCCATTCGCTGGGGCAGATGATTGAGAGCGGCATGACCCGCTGGGTGCCGCCGGTGGAATGCTCGGCGGTGCTGATCCGCGATGTGATCGAGCAGGTGCAGGCACTGGGGCATGCGGTGCCGGAGGTGGAAATTTTCGCTTATGGGCATCTGCCGCTGGCTTATTCGGCGCGTTGCTTCACCGCTCGCGCAGAGAACCGGCCGAAGGACGACTGCCAGTTCTGCTGCCTCAACTACCCCGATGGCATGACCCTGACCAGCCAGGAGGGCCAGCCGCTGTTCACCCTCAACGGCATCCAGACCATGTCGGCGGAGGTCACCAACCTGCTTGCCGATTACTCCGGGCTGGTCGCCTGTGGCGCTGACCTGTTGCGCCTGAGCCCGCGTGCCCAGGGCATGAGCGAAGTCATCGCCGCCTATCACAAGGTACTCACCGGTGAAACGCCGCCGTTGTTCGTCGACGGCTGCAACGGTTACTGGCACGGCCAGGCCGGCATGTTGCGTGTCGAGGAGGTGGGCCTGTGCTGAATCGCAAGAAGTGGCTGTTGAAGGGCGCCGATCGCCTGCTGCCGCTGGTGCGCCGCGTGCCGTTCGTGGTGCAGCGCCTGGCCCTGCAACAAGCGCTGAATCGCTGCCTGGCCGAGCCGTTGCGCGACGGCCAGTTCGAAATGCTGCGCGGGCGCTGGCTGTGCCTGCGCATTCCGGACCTGGGCCTGTCCTGGTTCATGACCCTCAACCGCGAAGGCCTGCGCATCGCTGAACAGGCCGAAGCCCACGTGACCATCAGCGGCAACTGGCGCGAGTTCCTGCTCCTGGCCAGCCGCCAGGAAGACCCTGACACGCTGTTCTTCCGTCGCCGCCTGGTGATCGAGGGCGATACCGAGCTGGGTCTGGCGCTGAAGAACCTGATCGACAGCCTCGACCCGGATGTGTTGCCGGTGTGGCTATGGCGCAACCTTGAGCGGGCGGGGAAGGGCCTGGCCACCCAATAAGTCGCCGCCAGCATGACCGGCTCATCGCGGGCAAGCCCGCTCCTACAGGAGAATGCGATCAATTGTAGGAGCGGGCTTGCCCGCGATGAGGCCACCAGTTTCACCAGCCAGCCCATTCGATACCCCGGCTCTTCAAACCGGCGACTAAAGTCTCCTCAAGAGAACACCCTTCATAACCGATATAAACACCAGTTAGTACAACAATGGCTATCTGGAGTTGTTATGTTTACAGGGATCAGGAATATCCGCGTCGGTGCCAAGTTGGCACTGGGTTTTGGCCTCGTATTGGCTTTGACATTGCTGTTGGTCATCGCTGGCTGGCATGCATTGAGCACACTGACCGAGCGAGGGGTGAAGATCGAGAACATCGTAAAGGTCGGTGAATACACAAGAGAGTTGCGCATCGAGCGTCTGCGGGCGGGCAACAATACTCAGGCGGACGCCTTGCGGCCCATTCACCAGGTTCTTGAGCGGCTGGCGGCTCATCTGGACGGTATCAAGGGGCATTACACCACGCCCACCGACAAGGCATTACTGGCGCAGCAGATTGAGGTGGTCAAAGAATACGCGCAGGTCTTGCCTCAATTGAGCCAGCCCGCGAGCGACGCCAAAGCCTTATACGGTCGCCTGGCACAATTGGGCGATCATCTGCTGACCACTTCCCAGCAACTGATCGAGGCGCAGAACAGCAAGCGCGATGCTGACTCGACGACTGCCAAGTCATTACTGGCAGGGATCGGCGCGCTGGCGTTGGTGATCGGCGCCCTGACGGCCTGGATCATCACCCGGCAGATCGTCGACCCGCTGGGCCACACCCTTCAAGCCATGTCGCGCGTGGCCCAGGGCGATCTGAGCCACGACGTGAAGGTTGACCGGCGCGACGAGCTCGGCCAACTGCAGTCGAGCCTGCAACAGATGACCCTGGCCTTGCGCCAGTTGATCGGCGGCATTCGCCACAGCGTGGTCCAGGTGGCCAGCGCCGCCGAGCAGTTGTCGGCGGTCACCGAGCAGACCAGCGCCGGGGTCAACAGCCAGAAAATGGAAACCGACCATGTCGCCTCGGCCATGAACCAGATGACCGCGACGGTGCAGGACGTGGCTCGCAACGCCGAAGAGGCTTACCGCGCCGCTACAACGGCCGATCAGCAGGCCTCAGAAGGTGAGCGCGTGGTGGGCGACGCCATCGAGCGCATCGAGCGCCTGGCGGAGGAAGTCGGCGGTTCGGCGAAGGCCGTGGCGCACCTGAAAGGGCAGAGCGACAAGATCGGCGGCGTACTGGACGTGATCAAGGCCGTGGCGCAGCAGACCAACCTGCTGGCCCTGAACGCAGCGATTGAAGCGGCCCGCGCCGGCGAAGCGGGGCGCGGCTTTGCCGTGGTGGCCGATGAAGTGCGCAACCTGGCCCGCCGCACCCAGCAGTCCACCGAGGAAATCGAAGGCCTGATCGGCGGGATCCAGAGCAGCACCCTGGCCGTTTCCACGAGCATGGACACCAGCCTGGACATGAGCCAGAGCAGCGTCGAATTCACCCGGCGGGCGGTGGATTCGCTGGAAGGCATCACCCGCACGGTGTCGACCATCCAGGCGATGAACCAACAGATCGCCACGGCTGCGGAGCAACAGAGTGCGGTGGCCGAAGAGATCAACCGCAGTGTGATCAATGTGCGCGATATTTCCGATCAGACCGCCAACGCCAGCGAAGAAACCGCCGCTTCGAGCGTCGAACTGGCGCGGTTGGGGCATGAGCTGGAAGAGTTGGTTGGGAAATTCACGGTCTGACCTTGGTTGGCAGGCCTGGCCTCATCGCGGGCAAGCCCGCTCCCACAGGTTTTGAGAACACCGAGAACCTTGTGGGAGCGGGCTTGCCCGCGATGAGGCCGGTACATCCAGTGAAGATGTAATTACCGAGCCTGCGCCCGAG
The DNA here is from genome assembly GCF_040947875.1 of Pseudomonas sp. MYb118. Lineage (NCBI taxonomy): Bacteria > Pseudomonadati > Pseudomonadota > Gammaproteobacteria > Pseudomonadales > Pseudomonadaceae > Pseudomonas > Pseudomonas sp. MYb118. Next base: position 322,535 of record NZ_JBFRXN010000003.1, read on the forward strand.
TCTCATGCTGCATCCCATCACTGACAATCAACTGCCGGATCCCCTCGAACAACTGGTCACTCTGCTCCTGGGTGCAATCCTCGCCATAGCGCTTGCGCAAGCCGTAATGGCTGAGAATCAGGTGCACATCGGCGTGCAACCCATGCTGCTTCAGGCAATTCTCCACGCACTGCAACGGGCAGCCATCGAGGGCGTAGATCCGCCGTCCCGAACGCGCCTTGTTTACCAGCGACCCGACATGCCCGCCGAGGCCGGCGATGCAGGACATTTCCGCGACCCCGCTGCGGTCCAGGCGCACGGCCAGGTTGTTGGCCAGTTGCGCGACGTTGGAACAGCCCGAGCAGGAGTAAACCAGCGGCAGCGTTGAAGGGGGCATGGGGACTCTCCTGTGGTGAATTGTCCCAGTGTGCAAGCTGCGCGGCGTTACACAATTGATTGCAATCAATTTCGCCTACTGGAACGCCGCCAGCGCCTCTTCATCGGCCAGCAGGCGGATGTTGCGCCGCTCCATCGCAATCAGCTCGCACTCGACCAGCCGATGCAGGATGCGCGAGAACGTCTCCGGCTGGATCCCCAGCTTGGACGCCACCAGGCGCTTGGACACCTGCAAAGTGATCTGGCCGGTGGTGGGGTGGCGTTCCTGCAACAGGAAGTTGATCACCCGCCGGCTGGCGCTGGCCATGGTCAGGGTGTCGATGTCGCGCAGGCGCAGGTGCAAGTGAATGCTCATGCTCGCCAGGATCGCCAGGCAGACCTTCGGCGCATCTTCCAGGGCATTGCGATAGTGCTGGCCGTCGATGCTCACCAGCACGCTGTCTTTCAGCGCCGTGGCGCTGACCGGGTACTGGCGGGCCTGGCTGAATAGCAGGGCTTCGGCGAATGTCTGGCCGGCCTGGATGATTTCCACCAGGTTTTCCTGGCCTTCGCCGGTCAGCCGGTACAGCTTGATCTGGCCGCTGATCAGCAGGAAGAAGCGCTTGGCCGGGTCGCCCTGGTGCATCAGTGTGCTGTGGCAGCTCAGGCGCTTGAGCATGGCCAGGGAGCAGACTTCTTCGAAGACCTTCTCCGGCAACTGGCTGAACAGGTGATGACGGCGCAACGTTAAAACGATGGATGGGTGGGTCAGCATGGCGTACCTCCGCTGTCGCTCATAGTAGAGAGCGCAGGCCGCTTGACCTATGCCTCTGCCGGCCTACCTCCAAGGAGGCATGCGTTTCAACCCGCACTGTGCAGGTGCTCCATGGCCCAGACGGCCGCTTCGACCCGCGAGCGCAAGCCGAGCTTGTGCAGCAGGTTCTTCACATGCACCTTGACCGTGCCTTCGGTGATCCCCAGGCGGTGCCCGATCACCTTGTTGCTCAGGCCCGCGGCGATGGTCTTGAGTACCTGGCGCTCGCGCTCGGTCAGCTCCACCACCACCTGGCGTGGCGGTGAGCGCAGGGCCTGGGCCATGACCCGGGTCAGTCCGGGGCTGACCACCAGCGTGCCGTTCATGGCATCGCGGATGTACTGGATCAGCAGCTCAGGCTCCATGTCCTTGAGCAAATAGCCGTCGGCATCCAGGCGCAGGGCGTCGCGAATGTCGTCCTCGGCATCGGACACGGTGAACATCAGCACCTTGCCGGTGTAGTTCATCGCCCGCAGGTGGCGCAGGGTCTCGATGCCGTTCATTTGCGGCATGTTGTTGTCGAGCAGCACCAGGTCCGGTTGCAGCGGCTCGATCAGGGTCAGGGCTTCTTCGCCGTGGTTGGCTTCGCCGACGATCATAAAGTCATCTTCGAGTTCGAGCATCTGGCGGATGCCGCGACGCATCATCGGATGATCGTCGACCAGCAGGATTCGGTGTTGGGTGTTCATGCGACGCTACCTTCTGTGTGCCGTCCGAGAAACTCCGGGAGGAACTCCATCTGGACGAGGGTGCCCTGGGGTTCCCTGGAAAAAATGTGTAAATGCCCGCGCAGGCTGCGCGCCCGTTCATCCATGATGTTCAGGCCGTGGTGTTCGCGCTGGTCGACGTTGCCGCTGAAACCACGGCCGTCGTCCTCGATCGACAGGCGCACGGTTTCGCCGTCCTGGCGCAGCTCCAGCCAGGCGTTCTGCGCATGGGCATGGCGCAGGCAGTTGGAGAGGGCTTCGCGGGTGATTTGCAGGATGTGGATCTGCTCGGTGGCCGACAGCTCGAAGGCCAGGGTGTCGACGTGCAGGTGCACCTTGAACTCGCCACGGCGGGTGAACTCCGCAGCGGCGTCCTTGAGTTCCTGGACCAGCCCGGCATCGTGAATCTGCAAGCGGAAGGTGGTCAGCAGCTCGCGCAACTGGCGATAGGCATTATTCAGGCCTTCGCGCAATTCTGCGGTGACGTTCTCCAGAGTCTGCACCGGCTCGCCGCGACGCATCAGGGTCTGCATGCGGCTGACTTGCAGCTTCATGTACGACAGCGCCTGGGCCAGCGAGTCGTGCAGCTCGCGGGCGATGATCGTGCGCTCTTCGAGCAGTAGCAGGCGATGGTCCTGCTCGCGCTGGCGCTTGAGCGACAGCGAGGTGCCGATCAGGTTGGCCAAGGCCTGGATCAATTGCGTTTCCCAGGCCTGGGTCGGATGGCCGTCGATGAAGTGCGCCTTGAGTTCGCCCAGTTGGCTGCCCTGGTTGCTGATGCTGAAAGTCTGCTGGCTGGTGTTGTGGTGGCGCTCGCAGGTGGCGCAATCGCTGCTGGCGCAGACTTCACGGCTGTTGGCGCCGTGCAGGGCGATCAACTGCTGCGCGGGGGCTTGCTCCTGGCCTTGCAGGCACAGCGACAGGCGCAGGCCGGGCAGGCGTTGCTGGAAGCGGCGGATCAGGTCGTCCAGCCCTTCGGCATTGGCCAGGCGCGTGGCCAGGTTGCGGCTGCTTTGATACAGCAGCTCCAGCGCGGCGTTGGCCTGTTGCAGGTTGAGGGTTTTCTGCTGCACCTGGCTTTCCAGGGTGCGGTGGGATTGCTCGATGGTCTCGGCCATGGCATTGAAACTGGTGGCCAACTGGCCCAGCTCGTCATCGGACTGATGGTTGACCCGCACCTGGAAATCGCCGCGACGAAAACGCCCGGTGGCGTCCACCAGTTCCTTGAGCGGCGAGACCACGCCGTACTGCAATTCATACAGGCCGATCAGCAGGATGAACATGGTGGAGAACAGCGCCATGCCCTGGATCAGTTGTTGCCAGCCCTGCTTTTGTTCGCTGCGCCGTTGCAGCAGGCTGACGAACTCGTTGAGTCGTTCGACGAAGGGCTGCGCCTGGGCCTCGAACGCCGCCGCGTCGCCACGCTCCAGCGCCGGGTGCAGCACTTCGCGCCACTGTTGCTGGAGCTGCCCGTAACTGACTTGCAGCGCGGTGGTCGGGCCATCTTCCAGCACCGCCTTGAGCGACTGGCTGTTGAGGCGCCCTTGCAGGCTGGCGCTGATCTCGGCGATTTCGGCGGCGGGGGCGCTGGCGGCGAGTTTCCAGCTCAGGTGGTAGGTCTCCATGCGCACCGAGCCTGCGGTGTTGATGGCGGCGGCATCGCCCTGGCTGAACCAGGCGATCAGGCCGGCGCTCAAGGAGCTGGCCAGCGCGAGCACGGCGATCAGGATCACCGCCAGGCCGGCGCGGGCGGGCAGGGAACTGCGTAACCAGCGGATCATGACCGCTGACCTTGGCAGAACACGAAAAAACAAGGCATGGGGCGTTCCAGGGTAAGTGGGCGCCCGATCCCGGGCACGCTACCTCTAAAGAGTTGTCGACGAATCCCTGTCGACAGAACACTGGGTGGAAAATGCCAAAACACTGATAAACCAAGGGTTTCAGGCTTTTCCTAGCCTACCTCCAAAGAGGTAGATGGCCCCAGCATAGGCCTGGAGCCACAGGGTCGACTTTGATGCAGATCAAGTTTTTGCGGGGTAGGGCTCTTTAGTCTGCGGCCATGGCTAACTGACTGGGAGAACATCGTGAGCCAACCCCGTGTACAACAAGGCTTGGTGTTGGGTATGAGTACCCTGGCCTTCACTGTCTGTTTCATGGTCTGGATGATGTTCGCCGTGCTCGGCGTTCCTATCAAGGAACTGCTGCAGCTCAACGAAACCCAGTTCGGCCTGCTGGCCGCCACGCCGGTGCTGACCGGTTCCCTGGTGCGCCTGCCGCTGGGCCTGCTGACCGACCGCTTCGGCGGGCGCATCGTGTTCTTCCTGCTGATGCTGTGCTGCGTCGGCCCGCTCTACCTGATCAGCCACGCCACCGCCTACTGGCAATTTCTGCTGTTGGGCCTGTTCGTCGGCCTGGCCGGTGGTTCGTTCTCGGTGGGCATCGCCTACGTCGCCAAGTGGTTCGACAAGGACAGCCAGGGTTTTGCCATGGGCGTGTTCGGGGCCGGCAACGCCGGTTCCGCGGTGACCAAGTTCCTCGCCCCGGCGTTGATTGCGGCCGGTAGCTGGCAGCTGGTGCCAAAGGTCTTCAGCGCCATCCTGTTCATTACCGCGCTGCTGTTCTGGTTCCTGAGTGCTGACAACAAGGCGCACCGCAGCGCTTCCGGCGCGACCCTGCGCGAGCAACTGGCGTCGCTGAAAGACCCGGCCGTGTGGCGCTACTGCCAGTACTACTCGATCGTCTTCGGTGGCTACGTCGCCCTGGCGTTGTGGATGACCAAGTACTACGTGCAGGAATACGGTTTCAGCCTGCAAAGCGCGGCGCTGCTGGCCGCCTGTTTCTCCCTGCCCGGCGGCGTGCTGCGTGCCGTCGGCGGCTGGATGTCCGATCGCTGGGGCGCGCAGAGCGTGACCTGGTGGGTGCTGTGGGTGAGCTGGATCTGCCTGTTTCTGTTGTCGTACCCGCAAACCCAGCTGCAAGTGCAAACCATCAATGGTCCGGTGGATTTCCACATCGGCCTCAACCCGGCGCTGTTCACCGTGCTGCTGTTCGTCATGGGCATCGCCTTCGCGTTCGGCAAGGCCTCGGTCTTCAAGTACATCGCCAACGACTATCCGAAAAACATGGGCGCGGTGTCCGGCATCGTCGGCCTGGCCGGCGGCCTGGGCGGCTTCGTCCTGCCGATCATGTTCGGCGCCCTGGTGGACCTCACCGGCGTGCGCTCCTCCTGCTTCATGTTGCTGTACGGGGTGGTCTGGGTGTCCCTGATCTGGATGTACCTCAGCGAAGTACGCAAGAGCCCGGTGCTCGGTAAAGAGCCACCGCTGCCTCGTTCCTGAATTCGAGTATTAGAAGGAGAACACCATGTCCGTTCTGCAAAAGCCTGACAAAGGCCCGGTCATCCACGACTGGCGCCCCGAGGACCCGACGTTCTGGGGCAGCAGCGGTAAGAAGACCGCCACGCGCAACCTGTGGATCTCCATTCCTGCGCTGTTGCTGGCCTTCGCCGTATGGATGGTGTGGAGCACGGTGATCGTGCGCCTGAATGCCATCGGCTTCAATTTCAGCACCGACCAGCTGTTCTGGCTGGCGGCGCTGCCGGGCTTGTCCGGCGCCACCTTCCGCGTGTTCTATTCGTTCATGGTGCCGATCTTCGGTGGCCGGCGCTGGACCGCCCTGAGCACCGCATCCTTGCTGATCCCTTCGCTGTGGATGGGCTTTGCCGTGCAAGACCCGAGCACCCCGTACAGCGTGTTCGTGTGGATCGCCTTGCTCTGCGGTTTTGGTGGCGGCAACTTCGCCTCGAGCATGTCCAACATCAGCTTCTTCTATCCCAAGTCGCAGCAGGGCACCGCACTGGGCCTGAACGCCGGCCTGGGTAACCTGGGCGTGTCGGTGATGCAGTTCTGCGTACCGCTGGTGATCACCTTCGGTTTGTTCGGTTTCCTCGGCGGCAAGCCGCAGACCCTGGCCGACGGTGGCGAGCTGTGGCTGCAGAACGCCGGCTTCATCTGGGTGCCGTTCATTGTCCTGGTGACCGTGTTCGCCTGGTTCGGCATGAACGACCTGTCCAGCGCCCGTGCTTCGTTCAGCGAGCAGGCGGTGATCTTCAAGCGCAAGCACAACTGGCTGATGTGCTGGTTGTACCTGGCGACCTTCGGCTCGTTCATCGGCTTCTCGGCGGCGTTCCCGCTGCTGATCAAGACCTCGTTCCCGGACGTTATCGCCCTGAAATTCGCCTTCCTCGGCCCGCTGGTCGGTGCCCTGGTGCGCCCATTGGGTGGCTGGCTGGCGGACAAGCTCGGTGGTGCGCGGGTGACCCTGTGGAACTTCGTGCTGATGATCGTGATGGTCTTTGGTGTGCTGCATTTCCTGCCGACCAGCCACGCCGGCGAAGCCGCGCAAGGCGGCAGCTTCTACGGCTTCCTCGGCATGTTCATGCTGCTGTTCATCACCACCGGCATCGGCAACGGCTCCACCTTCCGCATGATCCCGGTGATCTTCCGCACCCAGCACGAAAAAGCTTCGGCCGGCAAATCCCAGGCCGTGCGTGACCAGGCGCTGAAAGATGCCGGTAAAGAGTCTGCCGCCGTACTCGGTTTCAGCTCGGCCATGGGCGCCTTCGGTGCGTTCTTCATTCCCAAATCCTTCGGCACGTCGATGGCCCAGACCGGTGGCCCGGAGATGGCTTTCTACATGTTCGTCGGTTTCTACCTGAGCTGCATCGTCGTGACCTGGTGGTGCTACGCGCGCAAAGGCGCCGCGAACCCCTGCTGATACGACCCGAATAACCATTGCGTGGGCGGGGCGCAGAACCCCGCAGCAAGCCTGAGAGGACTTAACTGTGAGTCATTTACTGGATCAACTGCGGTTTTTCAATCGCAAGCAAAACGAGTTTTCCGAGGGGCATGGCGAGACCCGCAAGGAGTCCCGCGACTGGGAGAACGTCTACCGTTCCCGCTGGCAGTACGACAAGATCGTGCGCTCCACCCACGGGGTGAACTGCACCGGCTCGTGCTCGTGGAAAATCTACGTCAAGAACGGCCTGATCACCTGGGAAACCCAGCAGACCGACTACCCGCGTACCCGCAACGACCTGCCCAACCATGAACCCCGTGGTTGCCCGCGCGGTGCGAGCTACAGCTGGTACATCTACAGCGCCAACCGCTTGAAGTACCCGAAAATCCGCAAGCCGCTGCTCAAGCTGTGGCGCGAGGCGCGCCTGACCATGGCGCCGGTGGAAGCCTGGGCGAGCATCGTCGAGAACAAGGCCAAGGCCGACTCGTACAAGAGCAAGCGCGGCATGGGTGGTTTCATCCGTTCGAGCTGGGATGAAGTCAACGAGATCATCGCCGCTTCCAACGTCTACACCATCAAGACCTACGGTCCCGACCGCGTGGTCGGCTTCTCGCCGATCCCGGCGATGTCGATGGTCAGCTACGCCGCCGGTGCCCGTTACCTGTCGATGATCGGTGGCGTGTGCCTGAGCTTCTACGACTGGTACTGCGACCTGCCGCCAGCCTCGCCGATGGTCTGGGGCGAGCAGACCGACGTGCCGGAATCGGCCGACTGGTACAACTCCAACTACATCATCGCCTGGGGCTCCAACGTTCCGCAGACCCGCACCCCGGATGCGCACTTCTTCACCGAGGTGCGCTACAAGGGCACCAAGACCGTGGCGATCACCCCGGACTACTCGGAAGTCGCCAAGCTCACCGACCTGTGGCTCAACCCGAAACAGGGCACCGACGCGGCGCTGGCGCAGGCGTTCAACCATGTGATCTTCAAAGAATTCCACCTGGACAAGCCGAGCGCCTACTTCACCGAGTACGCCAAGCGCTACACCGACTTGCCGGTGCTGGTGTTGCTCAAACCGACCGCCGATGCCAACCAGGCCGGTGGCTATCGAACCGGACCGTTTCCTGCGCGCCAGCGACCTGACCGACAACCTGGGCCAGGACAACAACCCGGAATGGAAGACCATCGCCCTGGATGCCAATGGCGAACTGGTCTCGCCACAAGGCTCCATCGGCTATCGCTGGGGCGAGAAGGGCAAGTGGAACATCCTGCCCCGTGAAGGCGGCGAAGGCCGCGAGATCGACCTCAAGCTCAGCCTGATCGGCGAAGACGTCGCCGAAGTGGCGTTCCCGTACTTTGCCGGTGAGTCCCAGGAGCACTTTCAGCACGTGGCCGGTGACGCCGTGCAATACCGCCGCGTACCGGTGCACAGTGTGACCCTGGCCGACGGCAGCGTGGCCAAGGTCGCCACCGTGTTCGACCTCTCGGCCGCCAACCTGGCGATCGACCGTGGCCTGGGTGGCGCCAACGTCGCCAAGGACTACAACGACGCCTCGGTGCCCGGCACCCCGGCCTGGCAGGAGCAGATCACCGGCGTGAGCCGTGAGAAAGCCATCCAGATCGCCCGTGAGTTCGCTGACAACGCCGACAAGACCCGTGGCCGTTCCATGATCATCGTCGGTGCGGCGATGAACCACTGGTACCACATGGACATGAACTACCGCGGGCTGATCAACATGCTCATGCTCTGCGGTTGCGTCGGCCAGACCGGTGGCGGCTGGGCGCACTACGTCGGCCAGGAAAAACTGCGTCCGCAGTGCGGCTGGCTGCCGCTGGCCTTCGGCCTGGACTGGAACCGTCCGCCACGGCAGATGAACGGCACCAGCTTCTTCTACGGGCACAGCTCGCAATGGCGCCACGAGAAGATGAACATGCACGACATCCTCTCGCCACTGGCCGACAAGTCGCAGTTCCCCGAGCACGCGCTGGACTACAACATCCGCGCCGAGCGCGCCGGCTGGTTGCCGAGCGCACCGCAACTGAATACCAACCCGCTGCACATCTGCCGCGACGCTGCGGCCGCCGGCATGGATCCCAAAGACTACGTGGTCAAGTCGTGGCAGGACGGTTCGCTGCGTTTCGCCTGCGAACAGCCGGACAGCCCGGTCAACTTCCCGCGCAACATGTTCATCTGGCGTTCCAACCTGCTGGGCTCCTCGGGCAAGGGCCACGAGTACATGCTCAAGTACCTGCTGGGCACCAAGAACGGGGTGATGAACGAAGACATCGGCCAGGTTGGCGACTGCAAGCCTGAAGAAGCCGAATGGGTCGATCAGGGCGCCATCGGCAAGCTCGACCTGGTGACCACCCTGGACTTCCGCATGTCCTCGACCTGCGTCTATTCCGACATCGTGTTGCCGACGGCAACCTGGTACGAAAAAGACGACATGAACACCTCGGACATGCACCCGTTCATTCACCCGCTGTCGGCGGCCATTGACCCGGCGTGGGAATCGCGTTCCGACTGGGAAATCTACAAAGGCATCGCCAAGGCGTTCTCGGCTATGGCCGAAGGGCACCTGGGCGTCGAGAAAGACCTGGTGACCGTGCCGTTGATGCACGACAGCGTGGGCGAGTTGGCCCAGCCATTCGGCGGCACCGACTGGAAAACCGCCGGCGTGGCCCCACAGCCCGGCAAGAACGCACCGAACCTGCAAGTGGTGGAGCGTGACTACACCAACATCTACAAGCAGTTCACCTCGCTCGGTCCGCTGCTGGAGAAACACGGCAACGGCGGCAAGGGCATCAACTGGAACACCGAAGAGGAAGTGGAATTCCTCGGCGAGCTGAACCACCACGAAACCGCCGCCGGTGTCAGCCAGGGCCGGCCAAAAATCGACAGCGCCATCGACGCCGCCGAAGTGATCCTGTCGCTGGCCCCGGAAACCAACGGCCATGTCGCGGTCAAGGCCTGGGCGGCGCTGTCGGAATTCACCGGCATCGACCACAGCCACCTGGCGGTGTCCAAGGCCCACGAGGCGATCCGTTTCCGCGACATCCAGGCGCAGCCGCGCAAGATCATCTCCAGCCCGACCTGGTCGGGGCTCGAGGATGAACACGTCAGCTACAACGCCGGCTACACCAACGTCCACGAAGACATCCCGTGGCGCACCATCACCGGTCGCCAGCAGTTCTACCAGGATCACCCGTGGATGCAGGCGTTCGGCGAGCAGTTCATGAACTACCGCCCACCGGTCAACACCCGCACCATCGCCGGTGTGAAGGGCAAACGTGGCAACGGTGAAGTCGAGATCGTCCTGAACTGGATCACCCCGCACCAGAAATGGGGCATCCACAGCACTTACACCGACAACCTGCTGATGCTCACCCTGAGCCGTGGCGGTCCGATCGTCTGGCTGTCGGAGAACGACGCCAAGCGCGCCAACATCGAGGACAACGACTGGGTCGAGTGCTTCAACGCCAACGGTGCGCTGACCGCCCGTGCGGTGGTCAGCCAGCGGGTGAAGGACGGCATGGTGATCATGTACCACGCCCAGGAACGCATCGTGAACGTGCCCGGCGCGCAGACCACCAAGACCCGTGGCGGCCACCACAACTCGGTCACCCGGGTGGTGCTCAAGCCGACTCACATGATCGGCGGCTACGCCCAGCAGGCCTACGGCTTCAACTACTACGGCACCGTTGGCTGCAACCGTGACGAGTTCGTGGTGGTGCGCAAAATGTCCAAAATCGACTGGCTCGATGGCACCGACGGCGATGCCTTGCCGCGTCCACTGCCGACTGACATCGAGGAGAACTGAGATGAAAATTCGCTCACAAATCGGCATGGTCCTCAACCTGGACAAGTGCATCGGCTGCCACACCTGCTCGATCACCTGCAAGAACGTCTGGACCAGCCGTGAAGGCATGGAATACGCCTGGTTCAACAACGTGGAAACCAAGCCCGGCATCGGCTACCCGAAAGAATGGGAAAACCAGGACAAGTGGAAGGGCGGCTGGATCCGCAATGCCAACGGCTCGATCAACCCGCGCATCGGCGGCAAGTTCCGCGTGCTGGCGAACATCTTCGCCAACCCGGACCTGCCGAGCCTGGACGATTACTACGAACCGTTCGACTTCGACTATCAGCACCTGCACACCGCGCCCTTGGGCGAGCACCAGCCGGTGGCGCGTCCGCGCTCGCTGGTTTCGGGCAAGCGCATGGAGAAAATCGAGTGGGGCCCCAACTGGGAGGAAATCCTCGGCACCGAATTCGCCAAGCGTCGCAAGGACAAGAACTTCGACAAGATCCAGGCGGACATCTACGGCGAGTACGAAAACACTTTCATGATGTACCTGCCGCGCCTGTGCGAGCACTGCCTCAACCCGGCGTGCGCGGCGTCGTGCCCGAGCGGCGCGATCTACAAGCGTGAAGAAGACGGCATCGTCCTGATCGACCAGGAAAAATGCCGTGGCTGGCGGATGTGCATCAGCGGCTGCCCGTACAAGAAGATCTACTTCAACTGGAAAAGCGGTAAATCCGAGAAGTGCATCTTCTGCTACCCACGGATCGAAGCCGGCATGCCGACCGTCTGCGCCGAAACCTGCGTCGGCCGCATCCGCTACCTCGGCGTGCTGCTGTATGACGCCGACCGCATCAGCGAAGTGGCGAGCACCGCCAACGAGCAGGACCTGTACGAGAAGCAACTGGAGATCTTCCTCGACCCGAATGACCCGGCGGTGATTCGCCAGGCCCTGGCCGACGGTGTGCCGCAGTCGGTGATCGACTCCGCCCAGCGCTCGCCGGTCTACAAAATGGCCGTGGACTGGAAACTCGCACTGCCGCTGCACCCGGAATACCGCACCTTGCCGATGGTCTGGTACGTGCCGCCACTGTCGCCGATCCAGAACGCTGCCGAGGCCGGCACGGTCGGCATGAACGGGGTGATCCCGGACGTCGACAGCCTGCGTATTCCGCTGCGCTACCTGGCCAACCTGTTGACCGCCGGCGATGAAAAACCGGTCAAGCGTGCGCTCAAGCGCCTGCTGGCGATGCGCGCCTACAAACGCAGCGAGCAGGTCGAGGGTGTCAAGGATCTGCAAGTGCTGGCCGATGTCGGCCTGGACGTGAACCAGGTCGAGGAGATGTACCGCTACCTGGCCATCGCCAACTACGAAGACCGTTTCGTGGTGCCAAGCGCGCACCGCGAAGACGCCATGAGCGACGCGTTCGCCGAGCGTTCCGGTTGCGGCTTCAGCTTCGGCAGCGGTTGCAGCGGCAGTTCCGACACCAACATGTTCGGGGCGAAGAAGGCCAACCGTCGCGACATCCTCAAAACCGTGCAGTTGTGGGAGGACTGAGCATGCAAATCCTCAAAGTGATTTCGTTGTTGCTCGATTACCCGACCGAAACCCTGGTCAATGGCCGCGATGAGCTGGAACAGGCCATTCATGAGTCCCGGGAAATCAGCCCGAAACAGCGCGGTGCGCTGTTCGAGCTGCTCGAAGTGATCTGCGGCAATGACCTGATGGACGGGCAGGAGCACTACGGTGCGCTGTTCGGTCGGGGCCGCTCGCTGTCGCTGTTGCTGTTCGAACACGTGCATGGCGAGTCCCGCGACCGTGGCCAGGCCATGGTCGACATGATGGCGCAGTACGAAGAGGCCGGGTTCGCCATCGGCGTCAAGGAGCTGCCGGACTACATCCCGCTGTACCTGGAGTTTCTCTCCACCCGCGAAGACGGCGAGGTCCGCGAGGGCCTGGCTGACGTCGCGCACTTGCTGGCCTTGCTCGCGGCGCGCCTGGAGGAGCGTGAAAGCGCCTACGCCAGTTGCTTCCGCGCGCTGTTGCAGATCTCCGGCACCGAGCCGCATCAGGCCGTGGCCGATCTGCGCGAGCAGGTCGCTGCGGAGAAACGCGACGACTCCCTCGAAGCCCTCGACAAGGTCTGGGAAGAGGAGGCCGTGGACTTCCTCAAGGCCGAGCAGCAGGAGCGTTGCGGCTCGCTGCCAGGCGCACCGGGCAAGGCCCGCGAGGAAAGCGCAGTGCCGTTGCACTGGGTGGATTTTCAGCATGAAGGGCAGGCCGCGGTGGCTGCCAAGGAGACACGCAATGTCTAAGTGGAATCTGTTGGTGTTCGGGATCTATCCCTACGTCGCGTTGGCGATCTGCCTGATCGGCAGTTGGGCGCGCTTCGACTTGTCGCAGTACACCTGGAAGGCCGGCTCCAGCCAGATGCTCAACGGGCGCGGCATGCGCGTGGCGAGCAACTTCTTCCACGTCGGCGTGCTGTTCGTGCTGGCCGGTCACTTCGTCGGCCTGCTGACCCCGGCCTCGGTCTATCACCACGTGATCAGCACCGAGCACAAGCAAATGCTGGCGATGGTCTCCGGCGGCTTCTTCGGCGTGCTGTGCCTGATCGGCCTGCTGATGCTGATCAAGCGTCGCCTGACCGACCCACGGGTACGGGCCACGTCCAGTACCTCGGACATCCTGATCCTGTTCGTGCTGCTGGCGCAGTTGCTGCTGGGCCTTCTGACCATCGTCGCGTCCACCGCGCACATGGACGGCTCGGTGATGGTGATGCTCGCCGACTGGGCGCAGAACACCGTGATGCTGCGGCCGGTGGAAGCGGCGGCGTCCATCGCCCCGGTGGGCCTGACCTACAAGCTGCACGTGTTCCTGGGCCTGACCCTGTTCGTGCTGTTCCCGTTCACCCGTCTGGTGCACATCGTCAGCGCGCCAGTGTGGTACCTGGGACGTCGTTATCAAATCGTTCGGCAGAAATTCTGAGGAGGTCATCATGTCAGGTTGTGGATGTGGCGGCGGTGGTGCGGGTGGCGGTGGCTGCGGGTCTTCTCGGGTCGTCGAGGAAGTGACAGAGGTTGCACCTGCTGCGCAGTTCGAGGCGCTTGCGGTTGAGCCTGCGGTGGTTGAAGAAGCGGCGCCCCAATTGATCGCCAGCAGTGAACAGGAATGGCCGATCGTCAGTGTCAACGGCGTGGCGATCACCCCGGAAGCACTGGCCCAGGAACTGCAATATCACCCGGCCGAGAGCCGCGAGGAGGCGGTATACCTGGCCGCCAAGGCGCTGGTGATCCGCGAGTTGCTGCAGCAACGCATCGCCGAACTCGGGCTGGCGCTCGAGGTCGGTGCCGGCGAAAACGAAGAGGAGGCGGCCACGCGCTTGTTGCTCGAGCGTGAGGTCAAGGTGCCGGACCTGGATGAAGAAACCAGCCAGCGGTATTACGACAGCAACCGCGCACGCTTTCACAGCGCGCCGTTGCTGGCGGTGCGGCACATCCTGCTCGAATGCGCGCCGGACGATGCCGAGGCCCGCAGCATTGCCTTCGATCAGGCCGAAGTGCTGCTGCAACGGCTTAATGATTTCCCCGGCAGCTTCGCCGAACTGGCCCTGAAGTACTCGGCCTGTCCGTCGAAGGAGCAGGGCGGTTCGCTGGGACAGATCAGCAAGGGCCAGACCGTGCCGGAGCTGGAGCGTCAACTGTTCACGCTGCCAACCGGGCTGGCCGGCAAACCGCTGGAGAGCCGCTACGGCTGGCATGTGATCAGCGTCGATCAGCGCATCGAAGGCCAGCAGTTGCCTTATGAAGCGGTGGCGACGGCGATCCGCACGCAGTTGCAGCAAGGTGTCTGGCAAAAAGCCCTGGTGCAGTACCTGCAAACCCTGATCGGTGCAGCGGATGTGCGCGGCATTCATTTGCAGGGCGCTGATTCGCCATTGGTGCAGTAAGCGACGAGGCCAACGTGATGAACGCTGTGATGCAAGACGGTTTTGGACGCAAGATCGACTATCTGCGGATGTCGGTGACAGATCGCTGTGATTTTCGCTGCGTGTATTGCATGGCGAAAACCATGACCTTCCTGCCGCGCCAGCAGGTGCTCACCCTGGAGGAATTGCAGCGCCTGGCCACGGTGTTCGTCGGCATGGGCGTGCGCAAGATCCGCCTGACCGGGGGCGAGCCGCTGATCCGTCCGGGTATCGTCGAGCTGTGTCGCAACATCGCCGCGTTGCCCGGCCTGCGCGAACTGGTGATGACCAGCAACGGCTCGCAACTGGGCCGGCTGGCCCGGCCCCTGGTGGACGCCGGCGTCAAGCGCATGAACATCAGCCTCGACAGCCTGGACCCGCAGCGGTTTCGCGCGATCACCCGCATCGGCGATCTCGACCAGGTGCTCAACGGCATCGAAGCGGCGCGCGATGCCGGTTTCGAGCGGATCAAGCTCAATTGCGTGGTGATGAAGGGGCGCAACTTCGATGAAGTGCCGGCGTTGGTGCAGTACGCCATCGACCAGCGCATCGACATCAGTTTCATCGAGGAAATGCCCCTGGGCGATGTCGGCCGTTCACGTGGTGAGTCGTTCTGTTCCAGCGACGAGGTGCGGGCAGAAATTGCCCGTCACCACGGCCTGCTCGACAGCACGGAAAACAGCGGCGGCCCGGCGCGCTATGTGCGCCTGGAACGCCATCCACACACCCGTATCGGTTTTATCTCACCCAACAGCCACAACTTCTGCGGCACCTGCAATCGGGTGCGCATGACTGTGGAGGGCAAACTGCTGCTGTGCCTCGGCCAGGACGACGCCCTCGACCTGCGTGGGTTGCTGCGTCGCTATCCGCTGGACGACCAGCCGGTGATCGCCGCGGTGCACAAGGCACTGCGCGGCAAACCGCTGCGCCATGACTTCAACCCGCAGGGGGAGGTGCAGATTGTGCGGTTCATGAATATGAGTGGGGGGTGACATAACCCATTGCACACCACCCCCCCTGTAGGAGCGAGCTTGCTCGCGATGGCGGAGCGTCAGGCGACATCACTTCAGGCTGATGCACCGCTATCGCGAGCAAGCTCGCTCCTACAGTGAGTGCGGTGGTCGGCGGTATCCCTTCTAAAGTTTCCCTTTCCTCGCCGCTTTCGGGCGGCTTTTTTTTCCCCGCCCAATCTTGATGTCGATCAATTGCATCGCCCGGTTTTGTCCGTACCCTTCACAGCATCTTGTGTTTTTGAATTACTAAAAATCAATATGTAGTGTTTGGAGGCCGAATGCACAGCACGCTGATCTCAGTGGGATGTAACCGCTTGCACAAGCGCAATGGCGATCTGGTTGCCTTTGATGCCAACAAGATCCGCCAGGCGTTGATCGCGGCGGGCAAGGCGACCGGCGAGTACACGGACGTCGAAGTGGAGGGCTTGCTCGAGGCGGTATTGGCCCGCTTGGAAGACATGCCCAGGTTGCATGTCGAGCAGGTCCAGGACCGAGTCGAGCGGGTGTTGATGGACGCCGGTTACTTCTTCGCCATGCGTGCCTACATCGTCTACCGCGAACAGCACGGCCGCCTGCGCCGCGACCGCCGGACCATGGTCGAAGTGGCGACCTCGATGAACGAATACCTCGACCGTGAAGACTGGCGGGTGCAGGCCAACGCCAACCAGGGTTACTCGCTGGGCGGCCTGGTGCTGAACGTGTCGGGCAAGGTCACCGCCAACTACTGGCTGGACGAGGTCTACAGCGAAGCCATCGGCCAGGCGCACCGCGAGGCGGACCTGCACATCCATGACCTGGACATGCTCGCCGGCTACTGCGCCGGCTGGTCGCTGCGCACCCTGCTGCACGAAGGCCTCAACGGCGTGCCGGGGCGGGTCGAAGCCGGGCCGCCGCAACACCTGAGCAGCGCCCTGGGGCAGATGGTCAACTTCCTCGGCACCCTGCAGAACGAATGGGCCGGGGCCCAGGCGTTCAGTTCGTTCGACACCTATCTCGCGCCCTACGTGCGCAAGGATCAACTGAGCTTCGATGAGGTGCGCCAGGCGATCCAGGAGTTCATCTACAACCTCAACGTGCCGTCGCGCTGGGGCACGCAGACACCGTTCACCAACCTGACCTTCGACTGGGTCTGCCCGCAGGACCTCAAGGAGCAGATCCCGGTGATCGGTGGCCAGGAAATGCCGTTCGCCTACGGCGACCTGCAAGTGGAAATGGACCTGCTCAACCGCGCCTACATCGAAGTGATGCAGGCCGGCGACTCGAAAGGCCGGGTGTTCACCTTCCCGATTCCGACCTACAACATCACCCACGATTTCCCTTGGGACAGCGAAAACGCCGATCGCCTGTTCGAAATGACCGCGCGCTACGGCCTGCCGTACTTCCAGAACTTCCTCAACTCGGACATGCAGCCCAACCAGGTGCGCTCGATGTGCTGCCGCCTGCAACTGGACGTGCGCGAGCTGCTCAAGCGCGGTGGCGGCCTGTTCGGTTCGGCCGAGCAGACCGGCTCGCTGGGGGTGGTGACCATCAACTGTGCGCGCCTGGGCCATGTGTTCAAGGGCAACAGCAGCGGCCTGCTGCAGCGTCTGGACACGCTGATGGAGCTGGCGATGGAGAGCCTGGAGGTCAAGCGCAAGGTGATCCAGCGACACATGGATGCCGGCCTGTATCCGTACACCAAGCGTTACCTGGGCACTTTGCGTAATCACTTCTCGACCATCGGTGTGAACGGCCTGCATGAAATGCTGCGCAACTTCACTGGCGACGAGGAGGGCATGCACACCGAGAAGGGCCGCCAGTTCGCCCTCAACGTACTCGACCATGTGCGCGCCACGCTCCTGCGTTTCCAGGAAGAAACCGGCCACCTGTACAACCTTGAAGCGACCCCGGCGGAAGGCACCACCTACCGTTTCGCCAAGGAAGACCTCAAGCGCTACCCGGACATTCTCCAGGCCGGCAGCGTCCAGGCGCCGTATTACACCAACTCCTCGCAACTGCCGGTGGGCTACACCGAAGACCCGTTCGAAGCGCTGGAGCTGCAAGACGAACTGCAATGCAAATACACCGGCGGCACCGTCCTGCACCTGTACATGGCCGAGCGGATTTCCTCGACCCAAGCCTGCAAGCAACTGGTGCGCAAGGCCCTGGGCCGCTTCCGCCTGCCGTACCTGACCGTGACCCCGACCTTCTCGATCTGCCCGGTGCACGGCTACCTGGATGGCGAACACGAGTTCTGCCCGAAATGCGACGAGGCGCTGCTGCTCAAGGAGCAGAAAGCCGCCACCGCTCAATGATTTGATCCACTCAACCGCAAGGAGCTTCACCATGACTGCATCGCAAACCCTGCCACAGGCTCAACGTCAACGCTGCGAAGTCTGGACCCGCGTGATGGGCTACCACCGTCCGGTGTCGGCGTTCAACCCGGGCAAACAGTCCGAGCACCGCGAGCGCGTGCACTTCACCGAGTGCTCGGCATCGGCCGGGCGTCAATGAGTCGAGTGATCCGGGTCGGGGGCATGGTGCCCCTGACCACCATCGACTATCCGGGGCAACTCGCCTGTGTGTTGTTCTGCCAGGGGTGTGCCTGGCGTTGTCGGTACTGCCATAACCCGCAACTGATCCCGCCTCGGGGCACCGAGGAAGTGGATTGGCGGCGGGTTATCGCGTTTCTGCAACGCCGTCAGGATCTGCTCGATGCGGTGGTGTTCAGTGGTGGCGAGCCGACCTTGCAGGATTGCCTGCCCGCGGCCATGGATGAGGTGCGGGCGATGGGGTTTCGCATCGGTTTGCACAGTGCCGGGATCAAGCCGGCGGCCTTTGCCAAGGCGCTGGCCGGTGCCGATTGGGTGGGCTTCGACGTCAAGGCGTTGGCCGAGGATTGTGAGTCGGTCACTCAGGTTGCGGGCAGCGGCAGGGCTAATTGGCGCAGCCTGGAGCATCTGCTGGCCAGCGGTGTGGACTATGAATGTCGCACCACGGTGCATTGGCATCTTTTTCAGCCTGAGCGGCTGTTGATGCTGGCGCAGCGTTTGAGTGGGCTTGGGGTCAAGCGGTTTGCTGTGCAACTGGTGCGTACCGAACGGATGTTTGATCCGCTGTTGTCGAGTGTTTCGGCCCAGGAGTTGTTGCCTGAGTTGTGGGACGCGATGCGTGAGTTGTTTCCGGTGTTTGTCTTGCGCGGTTGAGCGTGGCGCTCCTAAAGGTTGGGCGGGGCCCTTGTGGGAGCGGGCTTGCCCGCGATGGTCGTGAACGATGACGCGGGCTGACTGAATGTCCGCGGTTCGACGTCTCGACGTGCTCGCTCCTTGGTTCGGCGGGGTCCTTGTGGGAGCGAGCCTGCTCGCGATGGCTGTCTTTCGGGTGTACATATCTGTTGCTCCCTTACGGCGGGTTACTTTGGCTCTGTAGGAGCGAGCTTGCTCGCGATGGCGGCCTTACGGGTGTACATATCCATTTCTGCGGTAACGGCCCGCTTAAGGTTCCGCCCTTACGGCGGGTGACTTTGGCTCTGTAGGAGCGGGCTTGCCCGCGATGGCGGCCTTACGGTGTACATATCCCTTTCTGCGGTAACGGCCCGCTTAAGGTTCCGCCCTTACGGCGGGTGACTTTGGCTCTGTAGGAGCGAGCTTGCTCGCGATGGCGGCCTTACAGGTGTACATATCCATTTCTGCGGTAACGGCTGCTCAAGGTTCCGCCCTTACGGCGGGTTACTTTGTCGCGCCAAAGTCACCAAAACGCCCGGCCCCTGACGTACGGCCCTTCGCTGGCGCTCCGGGTTCCCTCGCTCCGGTCCTGCTCCGTGGGCGCGCCGCCATCGGCCATCCTTGGCCGAGGGCGGCTAACCCGGCATCCATGCCGGGTTGCCCACTGCGCAGAACCTCCACTCGGCCTTCCGACGGGGCAATCTGTGGCGCCTGTGGGATCGCGGTTTTGGTTCTGTAGGAGCGGGCTTGCCCGCGATGGCGGCCTTACGGTGTACATATCCATTTCTGCGGTAACGGCCCGCTTAAGGTTCCGCCCTTACGGCGGGTGACTTTGGAGCGCCAAAGTCACCAAAACGCCACGCCCCTGACGTACGGCCCTTCGCTGGCGCTCAGGGTTCCCTCGCTCCGGTCCTGCTCCGTGGGCGCGCCGCCATCGGCCATCCTTGGCCGAGGGCGGCTAACCCGGCATCCATGCCGGGTTGCCCACTGCGCAGAACCTCCACTCGGCCTTCCGACGGGGCAATCTGTGGCGCCTGTTGGATCGTGGCTCTGTTTCTGTTTCTGTAGGAGCGAGCATGCTCGCGATGGTCGTTAACGATGACGCGGGCTGTCTGGATGCCCGCGGTGTCTGGTCCACCATCGCGAGCAGGCTCGCTCCCACAGAGGGTCGTGTGCCTTCAGGAAATTAGGCCCACCCCCAAAATTGCAGCCACCAGCCGTAGCCGATCAATCCACTGGCGAGTATCAGGCAGGTGCCGGCGGTTAGGAGCTTTGGCATGGTCAGGTTTTGTCGGCGCAGGCGCTTGTGGCCCAGCAGCAGGCTCCAAGCCATTGCTGCGAGAAGCAGCGCGGCCCTGGCCGGTTGTATCCATTCCAGCAGCAAGCCTTCATAACGCAGCAGTTTGACTGTGGTTGCAGACAGCCCGAGAAACAGCCCGGCACCACCCAGAGGGGTGAGGGTCAGCGCCAGGGGCCAATACAGGGTGCGATCTCCCGCCAGGCTTGCGGCCAGGCGCAGGAGTAGCAGCAATGCGGTGCCGAGCACCAACGAGCTCAACCCCAGGTAAGCGATGATGCTGAACCCGTCGAGCCAGCTGAAACTGTCGTTGAGCTGCGGGTAATGGGTCAGCAGCCACCAGGGTGCGTTGTCTTGCAGGGCCCACAGGTGATTGTGTTCCACCAGCCATTGCGCCAGGCCTTGCTTGAGGGTGATGAACCAGGGGCTGACTGTCCACTGGAAGGCGCCCATGGCCAGGCCGATCACGCCGAACAGCAACAAGCGCACGTCCCACACCGAAACACTCTGGGCGGTTGAATCGAGGATTTCCTGGTTGCTCGAGCGGGCGATCAACTGCACAGCGCCCCGTTGTCCGCTGCAACGCCCGCAGGCATGGCAGTCGCTGGCGCCGCGCAGGCGGCGGATGTCCAGCAGTGGCGCGCAGTTGGGCGGTGGCAGGCGTGGTGCGCTGTTTTGCACCCAGAGTTGTTCATCGACCTGAAAGTGCACCGGTGCCAGGCGGGCGAGCAGGGCGAATACGCCGCTGACCGGGCACAGGTAGCGGCACCAGATGCGCTTGCCGCGTGCGAACAACAAGCCTACCACCACCGCCGCCACGGTCGAACCACCGAGAATCAGCAGCGCCGCCTGCGCGTAGTCGTAGACGCTGATCAGTTGCCCATACAGCGTGGTCAGGCAGAACGCCAGGGTCGGCCAGCCGCCCCAGCGCACCCAGCGTGGCACGCCCATGCCTTTGCCGTACTGGCTGGCCCACTCGCTGAGCGAGCCTTCCGGACACAGCACGCCACACCAGAGCCGACCGAACAGCACGATCGACAGCAACACGAACGGCCACCAGATGCCCCAGAACAGAAACTGCGCGAACAGCGTCAGGTTATCGAGCATGCGTGCCTGGCTGTCCGGCAGCGGCAGCAGCGCCGGGACCACCAGCAACAGCGCATAGAACAGCACGACAAACCACTGCACCGCACGGATGACCGCCCCGTGGCGACGCATGCCGTCCCCCAGGCGTTGCAGCCAGCGATTGCGCCAGGTCAGTTCAGGCATGGCACTTTTTCCGCGCTGCGCCGCCGCAGCCAGCCGCCGACCAGCAACCAGTAGCCGGCCCACGCCAGCACGCTCAGGGCGCTGGGCGTGGCGCGGTAACCGGCGAAGCTGGCGAGGAAGGCACCGATGCCGTGGCTGTCGCCGAGCAGGGCGCTGCTGTCCCACAGCGGGTCACCGGCGAGGCTGTAGACCCATTCCGGCACGTCCATCGCCAGCAGTTGGCCGCCGATGCGTTCGACACCACTGACCAGCAGCGCCGCGCCGAGCATCAGCAGGATGGTTTCGCTCACGGCAAAGAAGCGCCGCCACGAGATGAACCGGCGGCTGCCGTGCAGCAGTATGATGGTCAGCGCCGACAGCACCAGGCCGAACGCGCCGCCGATGGCGAACAGGCCCAGTTCGGGCCCGCGCAGTTGCGCCCCGGCGCCATAGAGAAAGACCACGGTTTCACTGCCTTCACGGCTGACCGCCAGCAGTGCCAGCAGCATCAGGCCCCAGCCACCCTGGCTGGATATTTTGCTGTCGGCATCGCGCAACAGATCCTGCTTGAGCGTGCGCCCGTGCCGGTGCATCCAGCTGACCATCTGCACGATCAACAAGCTGGCGATCAGCGCCAGTGCGGCCTGGAACCATTCGCTGGCCGGCCCGCTCATGGCGTTGCCGGCCAACAGGATCAGCCCGGCCAGGACGCCGGAGAACAGCAGCCCCAGCACCACGCCGGCCCAGAGAAACTTGACCAGCCGGCTGCCTTGGTGCTGCTGGCTGATCCAGGCCTGGAGAATGCCGATCACCAGCAGCGCCTCGACGCTTTCCCGCCAGACAATGAACATGGATTGATTCATGAAAGCTCCGGGTTATTTCGCGACGATGCTGCCTTCGGGCAACTGCATGTTGAACTCGTCGAAGAACGGGTATTGGCCGGGTTTGAGCGGGTGAATCACCACGAACGTGGTGACCCCCGCCGACAACACTTTCTCCACCCGCAACGGCGTGCTTTCGAATTCGGCAGGCCCCTGGCCGATGTTCTTCAGGACGATCTTGAAGCGCTGTCCCGCCGGCACCTCGAGCACGGCGGGGGTGAAGTGGCCGTCGTTGAGGCTCAGTTCATAGGTCGGCAGTTCGGCGTAGGCCGTCAGCGGCGCCAGGGCTGCGGCCAACAGCACGGCCAGCGGCAGGCGTTTCATCTCAGTAGCCGCCTTTTTTACCGATGCCGGCGTAGACGAACTCGTAGTTCAGCTCACACTTTTCGAACCAAGGGGCGACGCCGGTTTCCTTGTCGGTGTGACGGCCCAGGGCGGCGTGACCGCTCGGTGGCAGGACGCTGAAAGTCAGTTGGTATTTGCCCGGGCCGAGCAATTTGACGTTGTCGCCGTAGTGCGGCCCGTCGTTGGCTACCATGGCGTGGAATTCACCCTTGAGTTCCTGGTCGCCGCCGACCTTTTTCAGCTTGAACGAGACATTGAGGTAGGGCACGAAGCTGCCTTCCTGGAAGCCGTTGCGGTTGTCTGCGGTGGCGCGGATATCTGCTTCCAGGTGCACGTCGGAATCAGCGGTGGCGCGCATCATGCCGGCTGGTTCCATTTCAATCGGCTGCAAATACACCGCCCCGACCTCCAGCCCCGCGCACTCCTGCGGCGAACCGATCGGGTATTCCTTCGCGTGGGCCAGCGGGGCGAGCAGGAGCAGGGCGAGTGACAGCGAGAACGGGGTACGCATGGTGACTTCCTGGGAACGTTCGAGTAGGAACCCGAGTCTAGGAAGCTTTGCTGCGAACAATAATGATTGTTATCAAGTTTTGAGTATTTAAACCGCAGGTTCCTCGCGCCGGCGGATTCGTTCGGCGCGCTCCACGCTTTGGGTCATGCGGTCGGCGGCGTGAATCGTCAGCGGGTGCTGGGTGAAACCGGGCCTCGGTGAAATGAATTCGGCCATTTCCCGGGCCACTTCCCGCTGGCGTTCCGAGCCTTCGGCCAGCAGGGCGATCACCAGGTTTTCCAGGGCGATCACCCGCACGCGCAGGTGCACCAGTTCGGCGTTGGTCAGGGCGGGCGGGGCGGTGAAGGCTTCGTTCTGGGTAACGTCCTGGTCGTCCCAGGTGGACAGCGTCGGTGGATTCTGGGTGGCAGGGTTCTTGTTGAGCATCACGACTCTCCGGTCAGTATCAGGCGAGACAAGCTTAGCCTGAGGATGATGAACAGTGGAGGTCGGCCGGGTGCCAATTCTTGATATGCATCAAGGCCGGCTCAGGTTCGAGGTTGTAGGGTGGGAATGCGCCCATTTGAAGATCGGAGATCGGCATGGCCAAGCATTTCCCCGTCAATCCCAGTCACCCCGAACGTATTTGCTGGGGGTGTGACCGGTATTGTCCGGCGAAGTCACTGGCCTGCGGCAACGGCGCCGACCGTACGATGCACCCGGTGGAGATGTTCGGCGAGGATTGGGCCGAACCCAATGACTGGGGGATCGACGCGGTGATTGCAACGGACGCCGGCGTCGAACCGGCCAAGGATGATTCGACGGCCTGAGTCGTCAGTAAAAAATTGAACTATTTCAATGAGTAAATGCCGCTATTTGAGCGGCATTTTTTATGCCTGTACATTGGCGGATGGCTATCGGACGAAGCGTTGGTTTGTTCGACATTGGCGATGCATTTGTACAAGTTTACGCGCATGCTTGAGTTACACTGCCGCAAACACTCGCGTCAGACGCCTTCCAGTGGCGCCGCGGGTCATTTTTACACCCGATGAAGATCAGCAGAGGGACCAGCGTTGAATCAGCTTAAACGTCTTGAAAGTGGAATCGACGGCCTCGATACCCTGTTGAAGGGAGGCCTGATTGCCGGCGCGTCCTACATCATTCAAGGACGGCCAGGCTCGGGCAAGACCATCCTGGCGAATCAGATTGGTTTCAACCATATCCAGCGCGGCGGGCGCGTGCTGTTCGCGACCCTGCTGGCGGAGCCGCATGATCGGCTCTTTCAGTTCCTTTCGACCTTGAGCTTCTTCGACGAGGCCCAGGTCAACCAGAACATCCAGTTCGTCAGCGCCTTCGACACCCTGGAAAACGACGGGCTGGACGCGGTGGTCAAGCTATTGCGCCGCGAGATCAGCCGACAGAAATCCAGCCTGCTGATTCTGGACGGGCTGCTCAACGCGCGCTCCAAGGCCGAGTCGCCGCTGGATACCAAGCAATTCATTTCCGAGTTGCAGGGCCATGCGGCGTTTGCCGGTTGCACCGTGCTGTTCCTGACCAGCTCGCAGCTCGATGACGGCAGCCCCGAACACACGATGGTGGACGGCGTCATCGAGATGGGCGAAGAGTCGGTGGCCTTGAAGACGGTGCGCCGCATCAGGCTGCGCAAGACCCGCGGCAGTGGCGCCATTGCCGGCCCGCACGAATTCGAAATCACCGAAAACGGCATCACCGTGTATCCGCGTATCGAAAGCCTGCTCACGGGCCCGGCGCTGGTCGACAGCGGTGATTTCCACCTGATCAGCAGTGGCATCCCCACACTGGATGCGCGGATCGGTGGCGGGTTGGTGTCTTCTTCGGTGACGCTGATCATGGGGCCGTCGGGCGCGGGCAAAACATCGTTGGGCGCCCAGTTTCTCGCCGGTGCCACACCGGATGCGCCGGGTCTGTACTTCGGTTTTCACGAGTCGCCTTCACGGCTGCGGATGAAGGCCTTGGCGTTGGGCCATGACCTTGCCGCGCTGGAAAATTCCGGCGCGCTGCACTTGTCCTGGAACTCGGCGTCGGCAGGTCTGATTGATCGCCTTGCCTACGACCTGCTCTACATCGTCAAGGAGAAAGGCATCAAGCGTGTGTTCATCGACAGCTTGCTGGCCATGGCCCGTGTTGCCGTCGATCAGAGCCGCGTGCTTGAGATCTTCACGGCGGTCCTGGGCGAGTTGCGCTCGCGGGACGTCACCGTCCTGGCGACCTGGGAAATCCAGCATCTGTTCAATGACCGACCGATCATTTCCGCGCCCGAGCTGTCGGGTGTCATGGATAACCTGCTGCTGATCCAGTTCGGTTACAAAGAGATCGAACTTCAACGCCAGCTCTCCATTCTCAAGGTCAGAGACAACGCTTATGACCCCTCGCTGCTCGAAGTCGTGATGGGCAACGCCGGAATCGAATTGAAGAAGGCCTGAAAATGCGAATGGCAATGAGTGGGCGGCCAAGGTGTGTATTTCGCTCGAGATGTTCGGGGCCGACCTGGGATATAAGCGAAATATGACCACTATCCTGATCGTCGACGACGAATACCTGATCGCAGATATCCTGAGCTTCGCGCTGGAGGACGAAGGCTTCCTGACCGTAACGGCCGGCAGCGCCTTGAAAGCGCTCGACATCCTCGACCGCGAGCGGCCGGACCTGATCATCACCGACTTCATGATGCCGGGGATGACAGGGCTCGAGTTTGCCGAATCCATCAAGGCCAAAGATCAGTTCAGCGCCATCCCCATCATGCTCATGAGCGGCGCACAGGCACACCTGGCCAACGAGCGAAGCGACCTGTTCGTCAGCGTGTTCGCCAAGCCCTTTACGATTGATGCAGTGATTGCCAGCGTCAAGGCGATGCTTGAGCCTTGAGTGGCAGGCGGATGAACGCCTATCGCGAGCAGGCTCGCTCCCACAGATTTGATCTTGATTTTCTGTAGGAGCGAGCTTGCTCGCGATGGACGTCAACGATGACGCGGGCCGTCTGCACTCCCGCGGTGTCTGGACTACCATCGCGAGCAAGCTCGCTCCTACAGGTAAAACCCAGTCCGCTTATGATCTTCTGTGGGAGCGAGCCTGCTCGCGATAGTCGTCAACGATAACGCTGGCCGTCAGCATGCCCGCGGTGTTTGGACCACCATCGCGAGCAGGCTCGCTCCCACAGTTATCTCAGTAAATCACCCGCTTCGCCGCCGTGCGGATGTGCGTGCTGTACAGCGTCAGGCCGGTGAAGGCCAGGCCGCCGACCAGGTTGCCCAGGACCGTGGGGATTTCGTTCCAGATCATGTAGTCCATGATCGAGAAGTTGCCGCCCATGATCATCGCGGAGGGGAACAGGAACATGTTCACCACCGAATGCTCGAAGCCCATGAAGAAGAACAGCATGATCGGCATCCACATGGCGATCACCTTGCCGCTGACCGAGGTGGAGATCATCGCGCCCACCACGCCCATCGAGACCATCCAGTTGCACAGCATGCCGCGCAGGAAAATCGAGATCCAGCCGGCCACGCCGTAGTGCGCGTAGCCCAGGGTGCGGGCCTCGCCGATGCTGGCGATCTTTTCCCCCACGGCACCCGGTGCGGTGTTGAAGCCGTAGGTGAAGATGAACGCCATCATGAACGCAACGGTCAGTGCACCGGCGAAGTTGCCGAGAAACACCAGCCCCCAGTTCTGCAACACCCGGTTGACCGTGACGCCCGGACGCTTGTCCAGCAGCGCCAGGGGCGTGAGCACGAACACGCCGGTGAGCAGATCGAAACCCATCAGGTAGAGCATGGAAAAGCCCACCGGGAACAACACCGCACCCAGCAGCGGCGAGCCGGTCTGCACGGCGATGGTGACCGCGAACACCGCCGCCAGGGCGAGGATCGCGCCCGCCATGTAGGCGCGGATCAAGGTGTCACGGGTGGACATGTGGATCTTCGATTCACCGGCATCGACCATTTTGGTGACGAACTCGAACGGCAATAGATAAGACATTGGTTGATCCCTTTGGCGAGCGTTGCGAGAAGGTGAAGCCGTTACCAGGAGCGGTAAGGCAGGAATTTGCCGTTGAGGGTCACCAGCACGCGGTCGCCCTTGGGGTCTTCGATCTTGTCGACGTGCATGGAGAAGTCGATGGCGCTCATGATGCCGTCACCGAATTTTTCCTGGATCACGTCTTTCAACGTCGGGCCGTACACGCCCACCAATTCGTACAGGCGATAGATCAGCGGGTCCTGTGGAATGGCCTGGTCCCAGCCCTTGGTCGGGAACACGGTCATCGCGGCCGCCACCTCGTCGCCCAGCTCCAGCGCCTGGCAGATACGCGCCGCCACGTCTGCTGGCGCGCTGTTCATGCCGTAGCAGACCGAAGCGACCCATACCGGGGCTTTCTGCGCGGCGTCGGCCAGGGCGTCCCAGCTCAGGTTCAGACGGGCCTTGGCGGCCATGATGGTGTGATGCATTTCGATTTTGTTCATGGGGGGCTCTCATTCATTGGGATTGGAATGGGCAAAAGTGCTTTTTTCTGATTACCCCATAGCGAGAGTTGTGCCAGTTTTTGTTTTCTCTATAACTTATTGATAGTTAACAGAAATATTCGTCTGTTGATGGATTCTTTGGCTGACGATATTTCGTAAATTACGAAATTTGGTGAAATAAATAACGAAAGTTCGTATTTTCTGATCGTTGATTTTTCACCTTGCCGAGTATTCGAAGATGACCAGCGCCGGTTTTGCCGATGAAGCGATCGAACACGCCAGCCAGGCGATGCTGGTGGTCGATCCGCAGACCGATTCAATGGTGCGGGTCAACGCCGCCGCCCTTGCGCTGCTGGGGTGCAGCCGCGAATCGGCGCAGCGTTTCAGTCACTTTCTCGGTGAGGGCCTGTCACTGTGGGTCAGCTTCAGCGATGAGGCGCTGACCCAGGGGCAGGCCTGGTCGGATGACCTGGTGCTGGTTGACCTGAGCCGCCGCCAGCACCCGGTGGAGGTTAGCGCCACAGCGTTGGCCGATGGCCGCAGCCTCCTGTTCACCCTGCAACGCCGAGACCTTTTGGAGACCCGTCGTAACCGTTCGGAGGCGCGTCGCCAGCATCGCCTCGGCCACGTTGGCTGGGAGCGCATTTCCCAGGTGTTCGAGCGGATCGAGCAGCAGAACCGGCTGATCCTCGGGGCGGTCGGCGAGGGCATCTACGGGCTTGACTCCAAGGGGCAGACCACCTTCATCAACCCGGCGGCCGAACGCATCCTCGGCTGGAGTGCTGCCGACATGGTCGGTCACGACGCCCACCAGTTGTTCCACCACAGTCACCGCGATGGCAGCTGCTTTGCGGTTCAGGAATGCCCGATCCATGCCTCGTTCAGCGATGGTCAGGTGCATCGGGTCGATCACGAAGTGTTTTGGCACAAGAACGGCGAAGCCATTGCCGTCGAGTACACCAGCACGCCCATTTTCGAGATGGGCCGGCTGGTGGGCGCGGTGGTGCTGTTTCGCGACATTCGCGAACGCCAGCGCGCCGAGCAGCGCTTGCGCGAGGCGCTCAATGAGGTCGAACAGCTCAAGCAGCGCCTGGAGGTGGAAAACCAGTACCTTCAGGAAGAGATCAAGGCCGAACGCAATCACCATGAAATCGTCGGCGAAAGCCCGGCGGTCCTGCACTTGATCCGCCAGATCGAACTGGTGGCGCCGACCGATGCCAACGTGCTGATCAACGGTGAGTCCGGCACCGGCAAAGAGCTGATCGCGCGGGCCATTCACGCCAGCAGCCGACGCCGGGATCGCCCGCTGATACGGGTCAATTGCGCGGCCATTCCCAGGGACTTGTTCGAGAGCGAGTTTTTCGGCCACGTCAAAGGCGCCTTCACCGGCGCGGTGAATGCGCGCATGGGGCGTTTCGAGCTGGCCGATGGCGGCACGCTGTTTCTCGACGAGGTCGGTGAAATTCCCCTGGAGTTGCAGAGCAAGTTGCTGCGGGTGCTCCAGGATCAACAGTTCGAACGGGTGGGCGACAACGTCACGCGGGCGGTGGATGTGCGGGTCATCGCCGCCACCAACCGCGACCTGCGCGCGATGATTGCGGCGGGTGGCTTTCGTGAGGACCTGTATTTTCGTCTGAACGTGTTCCCCGTTCGCTCTGTGCCGCTGCGTGAACGCATCGACGACATTCCCCTGCTGGCCAGCCATTTCCTGCGGCGTGCCTCGCTGGCATTCAACAAGACCGGGGTGCGCCTGCCGTTGGCGCAGGTTGAACTGCTGAAGCGCTACTCGTGGCCGGGCAACATTCGCGAGCTGGAGAATGTGATCGAGCGGCAGATGATCGTTTCCCAGGACGGACGTCTGCATTTCGACGATCTGCTGACGACCGGTGCGCGGGTCCAGGCTCCGGTCCGCACGGAATCTACCCAGGCGAGCGAGCCGGTTGCCGATGAGCTGCTTCAACAGCAATTGCGCGCCAATGCACTGGCGATGCTCAAGCGCACGGGTGGCAAAGTATCCGGGGAGGGCGGGGCGGCGCAGTTGCTGGGGCTTAAGCCGACGACCCTGGCGTCGAGGCTGCGCAAATGGGGAATAGATCCGCGGGATTACAAACCGAAGCGAATCAATCTGTAGGAGCGAGCTTGCTCGCGAAAAGACAGCCCAGACACCGAGGCATCCAGACAACCCGCGTCATCGTTAACGCCCATCGCGAGCAAGCCCGCTCCCACAAAGGACAGCGCATCCCCCTGTAGGAGCGAGCTTGCTCGCGAAAAGGCAGCCCAGACACCGCAGGCATCCAGGCAGCCCGCGTTATCGTTAGCGACCATCGCGAGTAAACTCGCTCCTACAGGGGGATGCGGTCCTGCTTGCTCGCGATGGTCTTCAACGATAACGCGGTGTCGGCTTCAATCTCGCCGTGTACGCCCCTGATAGATGGGGTCCCACTCGACGCTGTTGGGGCTTGGTGCCGGGACAGGGCCGGAAACATCATCATGGTGGCCGTAGATCTCGGTGTGTCGCCACATTTGGTTCGCTTCAGCGCAGAGGACTACACCAGCGGCGAAGCCTGCAATTTCATCACCACAGGTGGAGATGTAAATGGCCGCGGGGGCATACCCCGGCTGCATATGATGATGCACGATGGCCAGGAACTGGTCCGCCGTAATGTTGAGGGTAGGCCCCTCATTCCCGATGGTGGTGTTGGTCCCGTGCGCGACGACGACGATGACCGCACCTGCTGGAATATTCAGGCTGTGTTGCTGGTTGATCTGATTCCAGGTGTAACGCGCGTTTTCGGGAACCCAGCCGGCACTGAGCGGCGTGCCCACGATGTCATCATCGGTGCTCATTTCAAAGACGATAATCATGATTCATTCCTCATGGTTGAGTGTTCACTTCCCTGTGCATGATCAGCGACTGCCTTTCACCGCGTTGTCGAGTTTCGCCTTGATGCCCGCCACAATCCCATCGCCGTCGAACGAATCCTGCCCCACGGCCTCCAGCGGCTTGACCGTGTTCGTCGGTGCGCTGGCTGCGATGGCCTGGAGCTTGTCGTCGATGGCTTTGAGGCGTGCGTTCAATGCGTCGCTGATGCCCAGGAACTTGGCCAGCGCCGTGAGGTAGTCGTCTTTGGTCGGGTCCAGTTTGCCCACCGCGTCGTCAACCTTGAGCAATTGATTGCGCATCGACTGTTTCTGATTTTCATAGGCCTGCAGGTCGCTCAGCTTGCTCATGGCCTTGCCCTCCTTGATCGAGAAGCGGACCTCGAACAGGAACAGGTTCTGAATGATGGTTTCGTCGCTGCAGAACTCCTTGCGGTGGTAGGAGTTCTCCACCACGGTAATGAACAGGGTCATCCCGGGGGCCAGCATCTTTTCATCGCTCTTGACCGAGATGTTGGTCGAGGTAGTCGAGCCGATGCTGGACAAGAGTGCCTGAACGGCGTCGAACGCGGCGTTGGCGATCAACAGGTCCAGGTTGGACATGGCCGCGATGGCGGCGGTGACCTCGGCTTTTGGCTGCGTGTCCTTCTTCGCACCATCAGGTAACTTGCCGCCGAAAATCGCCGTGCGACACGAGTCGATCATGGTGTTGATCGACTTCAGCGACCATTCACTGGCCGTGGTCAGGTGTCGGTAGCTGCTGGCAATCATCAAGGCGTCATCGCCGTATTTGCTGTAGTGCTCCTTGACTCTGGTGTTCAGGGCCGCCGTTTCTACGGCCATGCTCTTGTCGAGGTCTGCACGCATTTGGTCAACGTAGGCCTGAAATTTTGCATTCAGCTTCGTTTGTTGTTCGATCGTATTTGACTGTCCCATGTCTAGCTCCAAGTGTGAGTTGATATCAACCTTTCTTGTGCGCTACTGCCACTTCCGTTTTCCTTGAACGCATCGAAAAAGGTGACAGCCAAAATATCAATCCGCACGCCGTTTGGCTCAACTAATTCGCATTGAGCGCCGTGCAAGGTTTCGTGCATTCGCTTGCGCAGCGCTCAAAGCCGATGGGACTCGATGGCGCCCAGAAACTGCTCCAGGTGCACGATGGCCGCCTCCGGAAGGCTGGCCAGGGATTTGCGTACGTGTTGGCCCCGCGAAGTCTGGACACTGCGATGCATGTCCATGGTGCCGCGCCCCAGCAGCAACCAGTCGGAAGACACATCCAGCAGTTCACACAGGGCGATGGTGTTTTCGACTGTCAACTTGCCGTTCTTGCGCCAGCGGCTGACTGCACTTTCGGTCACGTTCAGCGCAACGGCGACGGCGTACAGCTTTGACAGGTTGCGTTGTTCCATGGCTTCACAGATTCGTACTCCAAGTGTCGTTTGCATATGTCCATCCATTGAACAGGGGGAATTGGATGATTGACTGTATGCAATGAAATACCTGTGAGTGGCGCCCTCAAATCCAGGGCGTCAGGACCATTACCGCCAGTGGCAAAGCCACACCTGCCAGTAAGGTCTGACTGGCGATGATGCCGGCCATCAGCGGTGCGTCTCCGCCCAGTTGACGCGCCATGATGTAGGACGATGAAGCGGTGGGCAGGGCCTGGAACACCAGCGCGGCGATGGCGGCCTTGCCGTCCAGCCCGGCGATGCGGCAGGCGACCAGGGTGACCACGGGCATCAGCAGAAACTTGAAGACCGACGAGTAGGCCACCGGCCGCACCCAACTGCGCATGGCGCCCAGCTCCAGGGCGGCGCCCACGCAGAGCAATCCCAGCGGCAGGGAGGCCATGCCCAACGCCTTGATCGCCGGTTCGATGCCGACGGGCAGGCCCAGGTGCAACGCTTGCAGCAGGATCCCGCCAAAGCAGGCCAGCACCAGCGGATTGAGGGCCAGTTGCCGGGCCACCTTGGCCGCCGACATCCTGCCGCCCGCGCCATATCGGGCGAACACCAGCACACACAGAATGTTCACGGTCGGCACGATCGCCGCGTTGGCCACGGCCGCCAGCGCGATGCCCTGGGCGCCGAACAGACCGGCCACCGCAGAGACGCCGACGTAATTGTTGAAGCGCACACCGCCCTGGAACACCGAGGTGAACGCCGGGTCATCGGCACCGAGAAACCGGCGCGCACCGAGCAGCAGCGCGGCCACGGTCAGTGTCGAAAATACCAGCGCGGTGATCATGCCCTGTACGGGAACGTTATCCAGTTTGGCGGTGGACAGACCGTGCAGGAACAGCGCCGGCAGCAGTACGTAATACCCCAGGCGCTCGGCCTGCGCCCAGAAGCTGTCGGCCAGAAACTGACTGTGCCGCAGCCATGCCCCCAGGGCGATGAGCACGGCGATGGGCACCAGGGCGAGTAACAGCTCGGCAATCATGAGCGCCCCTCCGACAGAGGGGGCGGGCAATCAATGGATCGACAAAGGTGTGGAGCGAACGTCGGGGTGTGCATGGGACCTGCCATTGGCGTCTGGACAGGTACCACGATAAGAACTGCCAACCAGAAATAAAAACGATTAAAAATCCACGGATCAACAAGTATTTCTCATGGGTCGTCAGGCCGATGTTTGCTTTTGAATGACATTGGCCAAGGCGGTCGCCAGTCGCCCGCGCGGGCGATCTTCCCGTTCGAGCAGCACCACGTGGCGCATCCGCTGGGGCGAACCGAACGGGCGGATCTCAAGCTGGTCGAGCTGTTCGAGGTTGCGGCTCGACAGCGGAACCACCGCCACGCCCAATCCACGGGTGACCATCTGGATAATTGCTTCCTGGCTGTCCAGTTCCATGGTGGTCTGCACGCGCAGGCGCATGCGCCGCAGGTCACGTTCGATGGTGCGCCCGGCCCAGGCGCGACGGTCAAAACGAATGAAGGGTTGCTGCTCCAGCAATTGCCGGGTGTCCAGGCCGGCCAGGGCAATGGGCGCAATGATCCAGAACCCTTCTTCGTAAAGCGTCGTGCTCACCAGGCCATAGGGGTGCGGTTTGACCGGCTCGGTGGTGATCGCCACGTCGATTTCACCGGCTTCTACCCGAGTGGCCAGGTCGGCGGACATGCCGGAGGCGACGGTGATGCGCAGGTGCGGGTGCTCGACGCCCAGAGTAGCCAGTGCCTGGGGCAGGATGCTGGTCAGTGCGGTGGGGATCACGCCCAGTTTCAGCCGGCCGCGCAGTTCGTTGTCGCCGCCGATTTCCGAAGCGATGCTGTCGTACAGGGCGACGATCTCCCGCGCACGTTCGACGGCCACATGCCCGGCATCGGTGAGCACCGGCAGTCGTCGTGAGCGATCGAACAGCGAGGTGTTGAACTCTTCTTCCAGGGACTTGATATGCAGGCTGACCGCCGATTGCGTGAGGTGCACGCTCTGGGCAGCCTGGACGAACGAGCCGTGTTGAGCGATGGCCAGCAGGGTACGAAGCGCGCGTAAGGACATAGAGGCAGACTTGTCGGCGAAGGGGTGCCGGGGATTGTGTCAGACCCCGGCGGCCACGACGACTGGCAAAGTAGCGGGCGCTCCTTTCGGCCGAGGCGCGCACCGTTCGTCAAATGTGTGGCACTTGCGTGAGGTTGCCGTTTCTGACGTTTAACCACCGCCCCTTCATACGGAGAGCCCGCATGGACATCGACGAAAATGCCCCCGGCAACCGATCACAGCAGGAAGTCACTCGCACGACGGACAACGAAACCGGACACGACCCCAAGCGGGATAACCCCGAGGTGCCGTTGCCTGCCGACGACGAAGCGCCCATCGAAGAAGACATGAGCGACGTAGAGGCCAACAACTCGGTCTCGAGCGAGCATCCCGAGCCTCGTTGAGGTTGCGGCGCGTCCTTGCGCCCGCGGGTGTCAGAAGCTGTACCTGGCCGTCAGCATCAGGTTGCGTGGCGCACCGTAGCTGTCGCCGCCGTATTGGGTGGAAGTGCTTATCGACTGGTAATAGTCGCGGTCAAAAATGTTGTTGGCGTTGAGTTGCAGGTCCAGGTTGCGGTTGACCTCGTAGCCGGCCATCAGATCCGTGGTCGCGTAACTACCTTGCTGGAGTCGGTATTCGCTGCCATCGGCCAACTCGATATCGTTGTACATGCGGCTCTGCCAGTACACGCTGCCACCCACGCGCAGTTTTTCCAGCGGCCCCTGGAAGCGGTAGCTGGTGGTCAGCTTGAACAGGTGTTCGGGGGTGTCGGTGTCGAAGCGCTGGTTGACGTTTTGCGGGTTGGCGTCGTCCTTGAGCGTGTGTACGCGGGCGTAGGTGTAGCCACCGCCGAGCTGCCAGTTCTCGGTGAGCGCACCTTGCAGTTCGAGGTCGATACCCTGGCTGCGAATCTCGCCGGAAGGCTCATAGCACGAGCTCTGTGGGCAGGTCGGCACGAAAATCTGCACGGCGCGGTTTTCCTGGTCGACGCGGAACACCGCCAGGCTCGCGTTCAGCGCACCGTTGAAGTACTCACCCTTGATGCCGACCTCGTAGTTCTTGCCAACGATAGGCTTGACCGGGGTGCCCGAGGTGTTCTTTTCACTTTGCGGTGTGAAGATGTCGCTGTAGCTGGCGTAGACCGAGTGGTGCTCGTCCAGATCGTAGATCAGCCCGGCGTAGCGGGTGACGTTGCGGGTGACTTTGTAATCGCCCTCGGCATCGCGGTTGTCGTAGTCGTACCAGTCCAGGCGTCCGCCGAGAATCAGCTTCAACGGGTCGGCCAGACTCAGGCGGGTAGTGGCATACACGCCGTCCTGGGTAGTGATTTCACGCACACGATCGGTACGCGTGAAGTTCGGCTTGCCGGCATTGATGGGCCAGTTCATGTCGTAAGGGTCGTAGTTCTGCGTGGTCATGTCGTAGATGCGCTTGCTCGCGCCCAGGACCAGTTCGTGAGTACGGCCGAAGGCCTGGAAGGGACCGCTGAGGAAACTGTCCAGGCCGGTCTGATTCTCATCGTAGGTCGCCTGCCAGACCGTGCGTTCCAGTGTGGTGCCGTCCCAGCGCGACTGATAGGAGCCGCTGAACAGTCCGTTCTGTTCGGCGTAGTTGGCGTTGACCTGCAGCTTCCAGTCATTGGCGAGGTTATGGCGGATCTCGGCGAACACCGTGTTGACTTCCTGGTCCTTGTTCTCCCACGACGTGCCGGGGTTGTACGAACGCGGCAGGTTCAGGTGGTGGCCGTCGAGGCCGATCATCGACGAGCCCCAGAAGTAGTTGGTCTTGTCCTTCTGATGCGAAAAACCGAGGGTCAGGGTGGTGTCTTCGCTGAGGTCGGCTTCGGTGATCGCATAGAACAGCCCGTGATTTTCCTCGGCATCGTCGATGAAACTGTTGGAATCGCGATACGACGTCACGACCCGGCCGCGCAATGTGCCGCTGTCGTTGAGTGGGCTGGAGGCATCGACTTCGCCCCGGTAGTCATCCCAACTGCCAGCGGCGCCGGTCAGGGTGACTTTTTGCTCGGCCAGTGGTCGCTTGCGCACCAGGTTGATGGCGGCCGACGGGTTACCCGCGCCGGTCACCAGGCCGGTCGCGCCACGGACGATTTCCACTCGGTCGAACATCGCCAGGTTCGGTTGCACGCCCACCGACCAGCCCTGATAGCCGCTGGGGATGCCGTCATACATCAGGTTGTCGATGTCAAAACCGCGCGCCGAATACTTCTGCCGGCCGGGGCCATCGGAAGTGGAGAGGTACAGCCCGGGCGTGTTCTTGACCACGTCGTTGACGCTGGTCATCGCTTGGTCGTCCATGCGCTGGCGGGTGATCACGGTGACGGCTTGAGGTGTTTCGCGCATGGTCAGCGGTAGCTTGGTGGCGGTCGACATGGCTCCGGTGGTGTAGGACGTGGTGCCCTCAGTGGTGCTGCCCAGTTGCATGCTGGTGATTTCGGTTGCGCCCAGTTCCAGGGTGGCCGGTTTGGCATCTTCCTGTACCGCGCTGCTGTCATCGGCCATGGCCGGGGAGAGAGTTGCCATGCAGATGGCCATGGCCAACAGATCACGTGACGGTTTGAAACAGCGCAGCGGGGTGGGGCGCGACATGGGTGAGGTCCTGAGCAGTTTGTATAAATACGAATACAAATGAGAAGTGTTACTAATCATTCTGTCAGTATTTGTCGTTGCACAAAAGCTTGGCGCACGAAAAAATCACCCAGTCCGCACTGATTACCTCCGCGGCGCCGTCCAAGTACTTCAGCCGCCAAGGATCAATAACAATGTTCAAGTGCCTGATTATCAATGGAAAGCCGCTGCCGGCGGACCTTTCGCCGGTGATGGTGCCCTGGTGGAGCTTCACCAAAACCGTGCTGGCTGCTGCGGCGTTGTGTCTCGTGCGCGATGGCAGGATCGGGCTCGACGAAAGGGTTGAGGAGGGCCCCTTTACCCTCAGGCAACTGCTCAACCACCAGGCCGGCCTGGCGGACTACTCGGAACTCAAGGACTACCATGCCGCCGTTGCGGCACACCATGCACCCTGGCCTGCTGAAGAAATGCTGCAACGTCTCGATGCCTCCCGGTTGCGCTACGAGCCGGGGGCGGGCTGGCGATATTCCAATGTCGGCTATCTGTGGGTGGTCAGGCTGATCGAGCGGGTAACCGGGCAAAGCCTGGAAGAGGCGCTGACCCAGCGGGTATTCCGCCCCCTCGGCTTGACTCGGGTGCAGTTAGCGAAAACCCCTGAGGATTTGCGCGAAGTGCGTCCGCCCTCCATGGCTACTTATCACCCAGGCTGGGTCTATCACGGCTTGCTGGTGGGGCCCCTGTGTGAAGCTGCGCTTTTGCTCGATTCACTGCTGGCTGGCCGGTTGCTGCCATCGGCGCTGCTGGAAGACATGCAGGACGCAATCGTGCTCGGCGGCCCCATTCCCGGAAGACCGTGGGCCACGCCCGGTTATGGCCTGGGCCTGATGGTGGGCGGGACGAACAGCGGCCACCGGCTGGTCGGGCACACCGGTGGCGGGCTAGGCAGTGTTGTCGCCGTGTACCGATGCAGCCAGGGTGATCAGGTTGCGACCTGTGCGGTGTTCAGCGAGGGGCATGACGAGGGCGCGGTGGAGTCCGAGGCGCTGACGCAGCTCCTGGGGGCGCTGAGTGTGGACGAAAAAACGGAGTGAATCGGCTGGGCCGTTCACTCCGGGGTTGAAGTTGCACCCTGTTTGCCGAGCTGTCACGGCAGCGCAACGAGCTCGATCTGGGCGCCCCAGGGTGTCAGGAAGTAGAACCATTGCACGCCATCCGGGTTGGTGATGGGGTCGTTCAGCACGGTTAATCCCCGGGCCTTGACCACCTTCAGGCTTTGCGCGATGTCGCCGGTCTTGAGGGCGAAATGGCTGGCGCCGATATCGTCTTCATGGGGCTGTTCAGGGTTGATCTCCTGGCCGCGATACTGGAACAGCTCTACCTTGGCGCCGCCGTTGAGTTGCAGCATGACAAAGCGTTCCAGTTCGCTGGATTGATGCCAGCGGAACCGGGTCTTCCACTCGGCCGGAATGTTGCCGGGCCGGATGTCGGAGATCACTGTCGCGCCGATCAGATCGGAGAAGAATGCCACCGCCGAGTCGATGTCGGGCACGTTCATGCCGATGTGGTCGATGGCGGCTGTCTGCAGCATTTCAGGCCTCGCGGTTGTAGCGGTCGGGGCAGCGGCTTGCGCCAGGGTGGCGGTGGCGAGGGTCAGTGCCGTCAGCATGAGTTTTACAGTTCCCATGGTGTTGAGTGTCCTTGTGAGTGGAGGGGCGCGGCAGCACACGGGCTGCCGCGCTCGGATCAGATTTGCGCCTGACCGCCATCGACGAACAGCTCGATGCCGTTGACGAAGCTCGCGTCACTGGAGGCGAGGAACAGCGCCGCGTTGGCGATTTCTTCCGGTTCGCCGACACGTCCCATCGGGATCTGCGAGGCCAGGTAATCCAGCAGGCCTTGCTGCTGCGCGGCGTCGGGACCTGCCAGGTCGACCAGGCCCGGTGTGCGAGTGGCACCAGGGCTGATGGTGTTGATGCGCACGTTGCGGTCCTTGAGGTCGAGGATCCAGTTGCGGGCGAAGGAGCGCACCGCCGCCTTGGACGCCGAGTACACACTGAAGGCCGGGGTGCCGGAGCTGCCCGCCGTGGAGCCGGTGAGAATCACCGAGGCATGGTTGGCCAGCAGGGGCAGCGCCTTCTGCACGGTGAACAGCAC
This sequence comes from Pseudomonas sp. MYb118, assembly GCF_040947875.1. NCBI lineage: Bacteria > Pseudomonadati > Pseudomonadota > Gammaproteobacteria > Pseudomonadales > Pseudomonadaceae > Pseudomonas > Pseudomonas sp. MYb118. Next base: position 361,047 of record NZ_JBFRXN010000003.1, read on the forward strand.
GCCCTTGACGTTGCGGTCGAAGGTGTCGTCGAAGTGCTGCTCGGTGATCTCACCCATCGGCAGCATCGAACCGCCGCCGGCGTTGGCGAACAACACGTCGAGGTGGCCGTGTTCGGCGCGGATTTTTTCGTACAGCGCATCCAGTTGTTCGAGCTTGGTCGAGTCCACTTGTACACCGGTGGCGTTGCCGACCAGGGCGACTGCCGCGTCCAGCTCAGCCTGGCGACGGCCAGTGATGTAGACGTGCGCGCCTTCCTCGGCGAAGCGTTTGGCGGTGGCCAGGCCGATGCCGCTGGTGCCGCCGGTGACGAGTGCGATTTTGCCGTTGAGTTTGCCGTTCATTTCGATGTTCTCCAGTTGGGTAGTTCGTTGTGATGGGAGAAGCGTATCGACGATCGGAAAGTTTCAAAATAGAATTGTCAGAAACCCATCGTTGCAGAAATGAAATGAGCAAATTACCGGACTTTGAAGGCCTGGCGATGTTCGCCAAAGTGGCGGAGGAGGGCTCGTTCGCCGCCGCAGCGCGCCTTATGGGCGTCTCGGTGCCCACGGTGTCGCGGGCCGTGGCGCGGCTGGAGGAGCGACTGGGCGGGCGCTTGTTCAACCGAACTTCGCGTCAGTTGTCGCTCACCGAGTTCGGCCTGAGCATGGCGGCCAAGGCTGGCGACATCTATCGCCAGGCCGAAGAGGTGGAGAGCGAAGCCCAGGAACTGTCCGTGCAGCCGCGCGGCCAGGTGCGCCTGGCCGTGCCGATGTCATTCGGCCTGCGCTGGGTGGCGCCACTGATGCCCAAGCTGATGCGCTTGTACCCGGAGCTTTCTATCGACCTGCACTTGTCCGACGCCTCGGTGGACCTGATCGCCGACGGCTTCGACGCGGCGCTGCGCATCGCGGCACTGCCGGATTCATCGCTGGTAGCCCGACGAATCTGCGCGGTCACCCAGTTGTTGGTGGCGTCCCCGGGCTACCTCAAGGAACACGGCCGGCCGGAACACCCGCGCGAACTGGCCCAGCGCCAATGCCTGAGCTACGCCTACCGCGCGCGTACCCAAGTGTGGCGGTTCACTCACGAAAACGGTGCCGAAGAAGACGTGGTGCCCAACGGCCCGCTGCGGGTGACCAACTCGGATGCGATGATCCCGGCGCTGCTGGAAGGGCTGGCCATCTCTGAACTGCCGGAGTTCATGGCCAGCGAGTACCTGGCCGACGGGCGCCTGGAGCACCTCTTGCCGCAATGGAGCATGACCCGCGGCGGGCTATACTTCGTTACGCCGTCGGCGCGTACCCGCCCGGTGAAGATCAGAGTGCTGTCGGACTTCTTTGCCGAGCACCTGGCCAATCCGGTCTGGCGCTGGCCGCAATAACGCGGGCTGGTATCAGTTCATATTTGAAACGATGGCTTTCTATCTTTGATGTTTTAGTGGGTAGGGCCCTTGGGTAAGGTTGCCGAAACGCAACCACACCTCAACGGAGCCTACCCATGAAAAACGCCGTGCAACTATTCCAGGACTACCTGGACCTGATCCAGACTCCCCGCGCCGCCGCCGCGCTATTCGCCGCCGACGGCGCCCTGGAAATTCCCTACCTGCAATCCCTGAACATCCCGCACCGCGCCGAGGGCCCGCAACAGATCGAGCAGTTCATCGTCTCGCTGCTGACCAAGGTGCCGGACTTCAAGTTCCGCCGCATCCGCTTTTTGATCGACACCCCCGACCAGGCCTTCGCCGAATACGACGTCGAGGCCCTGGTGCCTGCCACCGGGCGCATCTATCGCCAGTCCTATGCGGGCCGGCTGGTGGCGAAGGACGGCAAGATCCAGTTGTTACGCGAGTCGATGGACACCGTTGCCGCGATGCGTGCTTTTGCCGCCGAAGATTCGGTTTAAGGTCATGCGCTTGTGACGGCCATGCCGCACCCGCGACGGTTGGCCGTCAATCGCTTTGAACACCTGCCATGCGCCGCCACCTAATCCTTTACAGTCTCTGGAGGATAGGAAAATGTCGGAAGCAACCAGCTACTTCTCGATTGCCCTCGCGGTAATCATCTTGCTTGTCGATCTGTGGGCCATCGTCAGCGTGTTTCGCAGCGACAAGGCCGTGGGCGTCAAAGCCGCCTGGGCCATTGGCCTGATTGTCTTTCCCGTACTGGGCCTGATCGTGTGGGGTGTCGCCGGACCGCGGGGCATCAAGGAAGGGCCAACGTCCCCGGAACACAGTAAAGGCTAAGCCGGAGGACGACTGTTTTGCCGAGAATTCTCACTTCCCAGGTCAGCGATACGGAGCTGTCTGCCCGAGATGCCCAGATGTTCGGTTCACCCAAACAGCGCCTGGATTTCTATCGCCGGGAGATCCAGTACGAGACCAGCATCCTGTCCAACCGCACCAACGCCTACCTCACGGCGCAATCGTTTCTAGTGATTGCGTTTGCGTCGTGCATGGCCAACGTCAATCCCGAATGGGGCAAGTTGTTCACGCTGGTGGTGCCACCGTTCCTGGCGTTGTTGGGCATACTCAGCTCACTCAATGCGTGGCCGGGTATCCGAGCGTCGTATGACATCATTGACCACTGGTACTACAAGCAAAGCGAGCTGTTGCGCGCCGAGCCCGTGATGGGGTTGGCGTATGACGATTCACCGCTGTTCAGCGAGCGCGAGTCCAGCCACAAGGGCTATCGCAAAGCGTTGCTGTTTTCGGTGCGCACGCCTTGGCTGTTCGCGGCGTTCTGGGTGCTGCTGACGATCTGGTCGGTGTACATACAGGTCAGCAATCCTGGGGCGTAGGCGTTATGCGTTTTTCTTGAGTCCGCGCAGGTTCATCAGGAACAGGCAGATCTGCAGGACGATCAGCGCGTAGGCGTTCGCCGGAATACCCCAGATAATCCAAAGCGCGTTGCTCAAACTGAAACAGACGAACCCGATCATGCGCCGGCGCGGTTGCCGGGAGCCGATCAGCCAGGCGGCGAGCACCGTGACGAGCATTGCCGGCCATTGCACCCAGTCCAGATTGTCCAAACAGCTTTCCTCATGTCGTTTACAGGTTTATCCGGCTGGCGAGCTGCCTGTGCTAAGCCTCACTCGCTCCTGGAATACCGTATCGGGGCGGGTATAGGGTTATGACGAATGCCGCCCGAGATTGGTTCGACTGGATCTGCGCGGGCAAAAAAAGGCGAGATATCCCGTGTGTGTATCCCGCCCGAACCTGAAAAGCGGCTAGGTATTCAAGACAAGCGTGCCATCGCTCTCCGGCAGCGGAATCTGGCCGCCACCTGGCGTCAGGATGACCTTGCGGCATTCCTCTTCCTTCTTGTCGAAGATCCGGTAGCCCTCGGCGGCCTGTTCCAGTGCCAGGCGGTGGCTGATGATGACGTCCGGGGCGAGCCGGCCGGTCTCGATGTGCTCAAGCAGCTCCGGCAGGTAGCGCTGAACATGGGTCTGTCCCATTTTGAATGTCAGGCCTTTATCGAAAGCATCGCCAAATAGGAAGCCGTGGATGAACCCCGAGTACACACCGGGCACACTCACCACACCGCCGCGCCTGACCGCCGCTATGCATTGGCGCAGGGCCTTGCCACTGCTGCCTTCGAGCTTGAGGGTGGCGAGTACGGTCTCGGTGGTGCTGCCCTTGGCTTCGAAGCCAACGGCGTCGATGACGCCATCGACACCCCGCATGCCTTTGGTCTGCTGGATGATGGTGTCTGCCGGGTCGTCATCCTCATCGAAATTGATCGGGATCACGCCATAGGTCTTTTGCGCATAGGCAAGTCGATAAGGATGGTGGTCGACCATGAAAATCTGCTCGACCCCGAGCATCCTGGCGCAGGCCGCGCTCAACAAACCCACCGGGCCGGCACCGTAGATCGCCAGGCTAGAGCCGCTGCCGACCGCCGCATTGTTCACCGCCTGGAAAGCGGTGGGCAGAATGTCGGAAAGAAACAGCACCTTCTCGTCCGAGAGCGTACCCGGCACCTTGAAAGGCCCGGTGTTTGCCTTTGGTACACGGACGTATTCCGCTTGCCCGCCCGGAATGCCGCCATACAGGTGGCTGAAACCGAACAGGGCGGCTCCTGGCGGGATGGATTTCTTGTTGAGAATGGCGCCGCGCCCGGTGTTGGTGGTTTCACAGGCGGCGAACTGGTCCAGTTGGCAGAAGAAGCAACTGCCGCAGGCGATCACGAAGGGAATCACCACCCGGTCGCCCGGTTGCACGGCGGTCACGCCGGAGCCTGCTTCTTCAACGATGCCCATGAACTCATGGCCGAAAATGTCACCGTGTTCGGTCTTCGGGATCTTGCCTCGATACAAGTGCAGATCGGAGCCACAGATCGCAGTGGCAGTGACCCGCAGGAGGATGTCGTCATCGTTCTCGATCACGGGATCGGGAACGTTGTCGACCTTGACGCTGTGGGCGCCGTGATAGGTGAGTGCTCGCATGGCCGGTCTCTCTCGTGAGTGGGGTGGTAAAGGGGAGAGGCGGGAAGCTGTGGTGAAGTTCAGAGTGATCCGCAGGTGGTGTGACTGGTGGTCGTTCTCCATCCCCTACCTGTAGGAGCGGGCTTGCCCGCGATCGCGGTGTATCAGTTACAGCCATTTGGATGACACACCGCAATCGCGGGCAAGCCCGCTCCTACAGGGGGAATGCAGCAGACTCGGGATTTTTGAATCATCAGGCACTGCTGGGTTTCCACACCGACCTCTAGTGCGGCGCGACGACCTGCCGCTGTTCGCCGCGTGGCTCAGCGGCAAGATTCATCCCGTCGAGGATTGACTGACCCAGTACTTGTGCAACGCCCCCGAAGGGCCTTGCACGGGGTCGATGGTCGGAAACGGCAGTGACTGGAGGGCCTGCAACTGCGCTTCGGTCGGTGCTTCACGGCGGATATCCGGATGCTGGCCGGGCGGGTAGGCACCCACCACCAGGAAGTCTTCGCTGGCATTCAGACTGCAATGCCCCGTGCCTGCCGGCAGCAACAAGACGTCGCCTGCACTGACCTGAAGGATTTCCCCGTGCGGGCCGCCAATCATCAAGCGTGCCTCACCACTGAAGACGCCAAGCACTTCATGGCCCTGGGTGTGGTAATGGTGATAGTTGAAAATGTCGGCGCGCCACTGTGGCGGCCACCCGTTGCGGGCAAATGTCTGCTCGAACGCTGTCGCTGGATCTTCGCCCTGAATGGCAATCGCCTTTGGATAAATCAATACCGGCAGACGCCCATTGTTGGGTACCCAGTCATGTCGCTCCAGCAGCAACGCATGGACTGATCCGGGGCCTGAGTTGGTCATGGGAGTTCTCCTGCAAGAAAAAGGGCCCGGTCAGCGACCAGGCCCCGTGAGGGATTACGCCGCCATATGGCTGGCGGCCCACTCTTTTTTACAACTGTTTTTCATGCTTTCCATTTGTTCGCCCAGCTCATCGAGTTTGGCTTTGCCGAGCAGCTTTTTGGCCTGGGGAAACATCTCGGTTTCCTCTTCCTCGATGTGGTGCTCCAGCAGCTCCTTGACCACCTTCACCCGGCCGGCGAATTCAGGTGTGCCAGGGTCGGTCTGCTTCAGGTCTGGCAGCACCAGCGAATCGACGGTGCGATGTTCTTCCTTGGCTTCGAAATACATGACGTCCTGTTCCTTGCTGCCCGCCGCCTTGAACGCGGGGTAGAGGATTTCCTCTTCCAGGCGGGTATGGATGGAGATTTCCATCTCCAGCTTGTCCAGCAGCTCGGCGCGTTTTTTGGTGGCTCGCTCGGTGGACTCACTCAACTGGCTCAGAATGGTTTTCACTTTTTCGTGGTCAGCTTTTAGAAGATCAATGGCGTTCATTTTGGCTGCCTCTGGTTATATGGGTTCATGGCTAATGCACCGTGGTGTGCTCGGTAAAGGTCGCATTTAACGTGCCATGGTCAGGTCGTTGGCTAATGTCATGAAAATCAGTGGCTTGAGTCGAGCGGGTGAGGCCGGCGGGATTGCAGTCTGCAAGAACTGCCCTGGGCCACATTGCAGATCACCAAGGTCATCCACTCAATATCCAGGCGAACTTCGCCAAACGCCGGACTGTCCAGACCCTTACACGCATCGGTGAGAAGCGAGGACGACATGACAACGACCGTAGGAGATTTTCTGGTTGAAAGGCTCAGCCAGTGGGGTGTGACACGTATCTTTGGTTACCCGGGGGATGGCATCAATGGCGTGTTTGGCGCCCTGAGCAGGGCCCAGGGCAAGATCGAGTTCGTCCAGGCGCGACACGAAGAGATGGCCGCCTTCATGGCCTCGGCACACGCGAAGTTCACCGGTGAGCTGGGGGTGTGCATCGCCACTTCAGGCCCCGGCGCCTCGCACCTGATTACCGGGCTATACGATGCGCGGATGGATCACATGCCGGTGCTGGCGATTGTCGGTCAGCAGGCCCGTGCTGCGTTGGGCGGGCACTATCAGCAGGAGCTGGATTTGCTGTCGATGTTCAAGGATGTGGCCGGTGCCTTCGTGCAGCAGGCCTCGGCGCCGGCACAAGTGCGGCATCTGATCGACCGGGCGGTGCGCACGGCCATCGGTGAGCGACGGGTGACCGCGATCATCCTGCCCAACGACTTGCAGGACATCGAATACGAGCCGCCGGGCAGGGCGCACGGCACGGTGCATTCCGGGGTGGGTTACACCAAACCGAAGGTCGTGCCCTATGAGGCGGACCTGCAACGCGCTGCCGATGTGCTGAATGCCGGCGAGAAGGTGGCGATCCTGGTGGGGGCGGGGGCCTTGCAGGCAACCGACCAGGTCATCGCCGTGGCGGAAAAACTCGGTGCCGGTGTCGCCAAGGCCCTGCTGGGCAAGGCGGCGTTGCCGGACGAGTTGCCGTGGGTCACCGGCAGCATCGGCTTGCTCGGCACCGAACCCAGCTACAAGCTGATGACCGAGTGCGACACCTTGCTGATGATCGGCTCGGGGTTCCCGTACTCCGAGTTCCTGCCCAAGGAAGGGCAGGCGCGCGGCGTGCAGATTGATTTGCAACCCGACATGCTCAGCCTGCGTTATCCCATGGAGGTCAACCTGGTGGGCGATGCGGGCGAAACGCTCTCGGCGTTGTTGCCGTTGCTGGAGCACAAGACCTCGCGCCGCTGGCGCAAGAAGGTCGAAGGCTGGCGCGGCACCTGGGAGAAAACCCTGGAGAAGCGCGCCATGGTCAAGGCCGACCCGATCAATCCGCAGCGGGTGGTGTTCGAACTGTCGCCACGCCTGCCGGAATTGTCGATCATCACCAGCGATTCCGGCTCCTGCGCCAACTGGTTCGCCCGCGACTTGAAAGTGCGGCGCGGCATGAAGTGTTCGTTGTCCGGTGGCCTGGCGTCGATGGGCGCTGCGGTGCCCTATGCGATTGCCGCCAAGTTCGCCTTCCCGCAACGCCCGGTGATCGCTCTGGTGGGGGATGGCGCGATGCAGATGAGCAACATGGCCGAGCTGATTACCGTGGCCAAGTATTGGCAGCAATGGGACAACCCCAAGTGGATCTGCGCGGTGTTCAACAACGAAGACCTCAACCAGGTCACCTGGGAGCAACGGGTGATGGAAGGGGACCCCAAGTTCGAAGCCTCGCAGTCCATTCCTGACGTGCCGTATCACCTGTTCGCCATTTCCATCGGCTTGAAGGGCATCTTTGTCGAGCGCGAAGAGGACGTGGCCGCTGCATGGGATGAAGCGTTGGCCTCGGACGTGCCGGTGCTGATCGAATTCAAGACCGACCCGAACGTGCCACCGCTGCCGCCGCACATCAAACTCGAACAGGCCAAAAAAATCGCCAGCACCTTGCTCAAGGGCGACCCGGACCAAGCTGGCATCGTGGTGCAAACAGCCAAGCAGGTGCTGGGTGCGGTGCTGCCTCGCAAGAAGTAAGCCCTAAGCTGCAATATCGCCTGAAACGACGCCCTTGTAGGAGCGAGCATGCTCGCGATGGTCGCCAACGATAACGCGGGCTGCCTGGAGACCCGCGGTGGCTGATCCACCATCGCGAGCATGCTCGCTCCTACAGTTGACCGCGTTCCCTGTGGGAGCGAGCCTGCTCGCGATGGTGCCCAGGCACCCCCACATCAAGCAGAACTTACACGGATGTCTCCCTGTCAATTGCATTGCCGGCCATCCGGCGCCGACAACAACAATAAAAAAGGTGATCACGATGAACTGTCTAATCTGCGTAGGCGTCGCCGAACGCATTCTCTGTTCGGGCCCCTGGGAAGAGCGGGACTGCCCCGAGTGCGGGCGCTATCGGGTGTCGGACGAACTTATCCTGGCCTTGATCGACCAAGGTCAGATATTCGATGTGAGCAAAACCCGGCGCTGGCTCGATGACCAACGCACGGCAGGCTGCACGCCGTCGATTGAAGTGCACGAAGCCTTGCTGGTGCCATAGGCCACCAACCGCTTCCCCAAATGCCGTCGCAAGCTAAGGCGTGAACTGCTCGTTCAACCACGCCTTGAGCGCCTGCGTCGCCGCTGAAGTGAACCGCGCCGACGGCCGGATAAAGTAAATACCACCCCGTTCGCCCAACTCCCACTCGGGCAACACTCGAACCAGATCACCATCGCGCAAGGCATCAGCGAACAACCAGTCACCGGCGCCCAGCACCCCAACACCGGCACACGCAGCGCTGAGCAGGGCTTCGCTGTCATTGGAAGTCAATGAACCCTGGGCGCGGATGGACACCTGTTCTTGCCCGTCGGTCAGGTGCCAGATGGGATGCGAGGCGAGCCCGGAGAAACCCAGGCAGTTGTGCGCCGACAGATCATCGGGTGAGCCCGGCCAACCCTGTCGTTCCAGGTAGGACGGTGCGGCGCACAGGATACGCCGGTAATCGCCCAGGCGCTGGGCGACCAAGCGGCTGTCCTGCAACTCACCGATGCGGATGGCCGCGTCGAAACCTTCAGCGATCACGTCGACAAAACGTTCGCTGTACTCGACCTCAAGCTCCAACTCTGGATGAGCCAACAGAAAGGCAGGCAGGCGCGGCGCCAGCCAGCGCCGGCCCATCGCCCCCGGCACCGCCAAACGCAGGCGTCCGCGTACCTCGGCGGCGCCCATCGACGCTTCCTGCTCGGCCTCGGCGATCCATTCGCTGGCCTGGCGCAAGCGCGACACCAGGCGCTGTCCGGCGTCGGTCAGGCGCACATGGCGGGTGCTGCGCTCAATCAGCCGCACGCCCAGGCGCATCTCCATGGCACTGATGCGCCTGGAAATCACCGTGGCGTGACGTTGCAGCAGACGCGCTGCGGCAACAAAGGAGCCTTGGGATTCGAGGGCGAGCAGGGCGGCCATTTCGTCGGCGTGTTGGCTATCCAGGGTCATGGGGCTTCCAGATCAATCGGGGATCAGCAGGATCGTACCTCGGGATCGGCCGGATTCCAGTTCTTCGTGCGCCTTGGCCGCGTCATGCAGTGGATAGGTCTTCCAGATCTGCGGCTGGATGATGCCTTGTTGCAGCGCCGCAAGCACCTCCTGCGCGCGCATCTGGTATTCCTCGGTGGTGGCCGTGTGGGCGGCGAGGGATGGCCGGGTCAGGAACAGCGAGCCCTTGGCATTGAGCAGGCCGACCTCAACCGCGGCAGGGGCACCCGACGATGCGCCGAACGACACCATCATCCCCCGCGGGCGCAGGCAATCCAGCGAGGCGGCAAAACTCAACCGGCCAATCGGGTCGTAGACCACATCGACTTTGCGGCCGCCGGTGAACTCGCTGACCTGCTGCGCCAGGCGTTGCGGGTCGAACACCAGCACCTCGTCGCAGCCAGCGGCGCGTGCCTTGTCAATGCTGCCGGCGCGGGACACCACACCAATCACACACGCGCCCAGGTGCTTGGCCCAGCGCGCCATGATATCGCCGACACCGCCGGCCACACCGTACAACAGCACCGTGCTGCCGGGCCCGACCGGGTAGGTGGACTTCAACAGGTAATGTGCGGTAATGCCCTTGAACAAGGTGGCGGCGGCCGCCTCGAAACTCACCTCGTCCGGCAGGTGCACCAAACGATGGGCCGGCATCAGGCGCCCGCTGGCATAACCACCCAACGGGCCGGTGGCGTAGGCAACGCGATCACCGGGGGCAAAATCCTGGACGTCGCTGCCCACCGCCGTGACGACACCGGCCCCCTCAAGCCCGAGCCCCGAGGGCAACGGCACGGCCACTGCGCCGTTACGCTGGGTCACGTCGAGAAAATTGACGCCGATGGCTTTCTGTTCCACCCAGACTTCGCCCGCGCCGGGACGGGCGGGCGTGAGCGGATGCACTTCGATGACGTCGGCCGCGCCGGCCGACTGGATGCGGATCACGGAACCCATGGTGTTCACCTTCATGTGTGGATGTCGGTGAACCTTACGGGTTATCGCAGGATAGATAATCGGGGTTTGGCGCAGGTCACTGCTGCATGGGGTGCAGCAGTCCTGTCAGCCGATCACCATCGACTTGGCTTCGAGGAAGGCTTGCAGCCCGTACAGGCCGTTCTCCCGGCCAATGCCGGACTGCTTGAAGCCGCCAAACGGCGCGAGGGGGTCGATGGCGCTGCGGTTGATCAGCACGCCACCGGCTTGCAGTTGCAGGGCGATCTTTTGCGCACGAGCGACGTTCGCCGAGAACACGTAGGCCTGTAGCCCGTAGACCGAGTCGTTGGCCATCGCCACGGCCTCGTCGTCCGTTTCGTAGGTGAGGATCGACAGCACCGGGCCGAAGATTTCTTCCCGGGCGATAGTCATGTCGTTGCGCACCTGGGCGAACACGGTCAGCTTGACGTAGTAACCGCGGTCCAGGCCCTCGGGGCGTCCTTCGCCACCGGCAATCAAAGTGGCGCCTTGTTCGAGGCCCAGGCGGATGTAGCGCTGGATGCGTTCATATTGATCTTGGCTGGCCAGCGGGCCGATGGCGGTGGCCGGGTCATGGGGATCACCGACTTGCAACGTGGCCACGTGCGCGCGCACCCGCAGCAGCACTTCCTCAAGACGCTGGCGTGGCACCAGCAGGCGGGTGCCGGCGATGCACGCCTGGCCGTTGTTCATGAAGGCGGCCGCCACGGCCTGCGGGATGACCGTGGCGAGGTCGGCGTCGTCGAGCACGATGCTTGCCGATTTGCCGGTCAGGCCCAGGCTCACACGCTTCATCGTGTCCACGGCTGCGCGGGCGATCAGCTTGCCGGTCTGGGTCGAGCCGGTGAAGGAGATCTTCGCCACGTCGGCGCTGGTGCTCAATTCATCACCGACGTCCTCGCCACGTCCGAGCAGGATATTGAAGAACCCGTCGGGCAGGCCGGCGGCGTGCAGCGCCTGGGCGGTCACTTCGGTTTGCCAGGGGCTCAGTTCGCTCGGCTTGATCACCGAGGCGCAACCGGCGCCCAGGGCTGAGGCCAGTTTGTTGCAGATGGTGCCGGCGACGCTGTTCCACGGCACGATCAGCGCCGAGACACCAACTGGCACCTGGTGCACCACGCCGTCGCCCAGGCGTTGGGTGAAGTCGTAGGTCGTGAGGATATCGGCGGTGCGGGCGAAGCACTGCGAGGCGTACTGGCTGACCCACTGCGCACGGGAAACCGGGCCGCCGTATTCCTCGATGGAGACGTCGCGAATGTCATCGGCGCGGGCGAGCAGGGCGGCTTGCAGTGCCCTGAGCATGTCGATGCGTTCGGCTTTAGTGGTTTGCCCGAGCGACGGTTGGGCACGCTTGGCTGCGGCGATGGCGGCCTTGGCGTCGTCGCGGTTGGCCAGGGTGGTCGTGCCGATGACCTGCTCGGTCGCCGGGTTGATGCTGTGTATCAGCGTTTCCCCGTGTACGGGGACGAAACGGCCATTGATGTAAGCCTGGTTGAACTGGCGCATGACACGCTCCTCAAGATTAGCCCGAAGGGGTTGAGTGCCAGTTTAGGGCTGAGCTATTGTCTGGACTATACAGGCAAAGCCGCATGAACCATTTGGAAAATCAGGACAATGCACAAAAGCGGACTCACCGATTTGCACGTGGTGCTGGCCGTGGCTAGGCGCCAGAGCTTTCGCGCCGCCGCCGTGGAACTGGAAATGTCCACCTCGGCGGTGAGCAGCGCGGTGGCAGGGCTGGAAGCGCGCCTGGGCTCGCGGTTGTTCCATCGCACCACCCGCAGCGTGGCGTTGACCGATGCCGGCCGCCAGTTCGTCGAGCAGATCGCCCCGGCGGTCAAGCAGATCGAAGAAGCCATGACCACGGTCAGTGACCAGCGCCTGGTACCGTCGGGCAGTTTGCGCATCAACAGTTCACTGGGGGCGGCGTTGATGGGCTGGCAGCCGTTCATGGCCGAGTTTTCCAGGCGCTATCCGCAGGTGACGCTGGACATCGTCACCGAAGGCGAGCTGGTGGACATCATCGCCGAGGGTTTCGATGCCGGGCTGCGGCCCGCACACCTGGTGCCCAAGGACATGATTCGCGTGCCGCTCACCGAGGCGGTGCCGATGGTCATCGTCGGTTCGGCAGACTACTTCGCCCAGCACACCCGGCCCAAGCGCATCAGCGACCTGACTAGCCACGCCTGCATCCGCGCCCGCCTGCCCAATGGCACGCCGTCGCCCTGGCAATTGAAGTCCAGGGGCAAGACGGTGACGGTGGATGTGCCGGGCACGCTGGTGCTGGATGCGCCGCTGATGATGCGCCAGGCGGCGCTGTCATCGCTGGGTTTGGCGCAACTGGCGCGCTGGTATGTGGCGGACGATCTCGACAGCGGCGCGTTGGTTGCCGTGCTCGAGGATTGCGCAATGCAAACGCCTGGGCTGTGCCTGTATTACTCAGGGCATCGCCATGTGCCGGCGGCGTTGCGGGCGTTTGTTGAGTTGATTCAGGAAATGCGGGGTAAATGACCTGCTGGAAGCCCGCGGTGTTTGGACTTCCATCGCGAGCAGGCTCGCTCCCACAGTGGGCGGCGGTGTGCCGAGATCTTGCGGTGCACACAAAACCCTGTGGGAGCGGGCTTGCTCGCGAAGGTTGTTAACGATGACGCGGGCTGTCTGGATGTCCGCGGTGCCTGGGCCATCATTCGCGAGCAAGCCCGCTCCCACAGGGGAATGCGGTGTGCCGAGATGTTGCGGTGCACACATAACTCTGTGGGAGCGAGCCTGCTCGCGATGGTCGTCAACGATGACATGGGCTATCTGAACACCCGCCCAGAAGGATCAGAAATCGTACCGCGTGCTGAGCATCACGTTCCGTGGATCGCCGTAGTAGCCACTGTAGAACGTAGTATCCAGCGCGCTCAGGTATTTCTTGTCGAACACGTTGTTGACGTTGAGCGTGGCCGAAAGCTGGTCGGTCAGTTGATAGCGGGCCATCAGGTCGAAGACCGCGTAATCGTCCTGTTTGGCCTTGACCGTGCCCGGCAGCCCGGCCGGGGTGGCGGTGAAGTGGATGCCGCTTTGCCAGTTCATGCCACCGCCCACGGTCAGGCGATTGAGTTCGCCGGGCAGGCGGTAGGTGTTCCACAGTTTGACCGTGGTGGCCGGGCTGACGGTGTTGACCCGTTCGCCATCGGCGTCCTTGGTGATGCTGTGGTTGTAGCTGGCGCTGAGATTCCAGTCGGGCAGCACTTCACCGTTGAGCTCCATCTCGAAGCCCTTGGTCGTCGCCCCGTTCACCGCGCGGTAGGCGGCTGTGGTGGTGCCGGGGATCACTTGGCCGGGGTCGACTTCGGCGAGGTTGTCCTGCTTGATCACGAACGCCGCGACGCTGGTGTTCAGGCGCCCACCCAAATATTCGCTCTTGATACCGACTTCGTAGTTGTCGCCTTCGCGGGGTTTCAACGTCGCTCCATCGCGGTCGCGCACGCTCTGCGGCTTGAAGATGTTGGTGTAGCTGGCATACACCGAGTGGACGTCATTGAGGTCGTAGACCACGCCGGCATAGGGCGTGACGACCCCGGTTTCCTTGTACGTGGTGACGCGGTTCAGCGCCGGGGTGACCACGTAGCTCAGGTCGTAGGTGTAGTCGTAGTCGCTGGCCCGTGCGCCGAGGATCACCGAAAGATCATCGGTGGGGCGCAGGCGGGTGGCGAAGTAGGTGCCGCGCTGGTAGATGGTGGTGTCGCCGTCGTACAGCTTGCCCAGCGAAGTGTTGGCGCCGGCGGTGTAGTTGTCCCAGGTGTAGATGTTGACCGCACGGCCTTCGACGGCGGTGCCGCGTAGCGGGCTGTGGCGGTTTTCGTACTTGGAATAGTTGTAGCCGACGATCGCCTCGTGACGGCGGCCGAACAGTTCGAACGGGCCCTGTGCCTGCACATCGACGCCGGTCTGTTTCTGCCAGGTGCTGCCGGCGCCGCCATACAGACGAACCCCTGCGCCGGTGGTCTTGTCGGGGAAGCCCCAGCTGGCGGTGGCCAGTTCGTAGTCGCTGCGGTCGATGTACATCTGGTTCAGCGAGGCCTTCAACGTCCAGTCATGGGCGAGTTTCTGTTCCAGGCTGACGAAACTGTTGAGGGTGTTCTGCTCGTTGGAACTCCAGCGTGCCGCGCTGTTAGTGGAACGCGAGAAATCGGTCTGCTGGCCATTGCTGTAGAACAACGGGAAGGCCACGGAGGAGGAGGCCTCGGGTTTGTTCTTCTGATAATCAGCGCCGACGGTCAGCAGGGTGCTGTCGCTCAGGTCAGCCTCGAGAATGCCGTAGTAGACCTCGCGCTCCTGATGATAGTGATCCATGAAACTGTCGTTCTGCTGATAGGCGATCACCGTGCGCCCGCGAACATTGCCGGTGGGCGTCAACGGACCGGACAGGTCAACCTCGCCACGGTACTTGTTCCACGAGCCCAGCCCGCCGCTGATGTGGCCCTGGAACTGTTCGGTGGGGCGCTTGCGCACCATGTTGATGGTGGCCGAGGGGTCGCCTGTACCGGTCATCAAGCCGGTGGCGCCGCGCAGTACTTCGACACGGTCATAGATCGCCATGTCGGCCAGGCTCTGTGCCGAGACCTGGCTGACGATGTCCAGCGTGGTGGGAATGCCGTCGAACTGGAAGTTGTCGACCGAGTAGCCACGCGAGTAGATGTTGAAGCGCTCGCTGCCCAGGTTCTGCACCGTGATGCCGGGTGTCTGTTCGAGCACTTCGGGAAGGCTGGCGAGGTTCTGGTCGTCCATGCGCTGGCGGGTCATGACACTGACCGACTGCGGCGTTTCACGCAGCGGCAGGTTCATTTTCGTCGCGGTGTTGGTGCTGCCGGTGGTGTACGAACCGGTGCCCTCGGTGGTGGTGCCGAGCGCCGCGCCGTTGATGTTGGTGGCACCCAGTTCAAGCACGTCATCGCTGCCCCGTGGTGCCAGCAGGTAGTCGCCGGACGCGCTCTGCATCACCTTCAAGCCGCTGCCGTCGAGGATTTTCGCGAACCCCTGTTCCAGCGTGTAGCTGCCCTGCAACCCCTGGCTCTGCTTGCCGCTGGTGAGGCCGGCCTCGAAGGACAGCACCACGCCGGACTCGTTGGCGAAGCGGCCAATGACCGTGCCCAGCGGACCTGGCTGGATGGCGTACTGACGCACGACGGATTGCGCCAGGGCCTGGCTGCTGGAACTCAGCAGCGGTTGGACAAGGCCGACTTGCAACGCCAGGGTCGTGCCGAGAATGGCCATGGCCAGCGGTTTGCGCGAATGGGGCAGGGAGCGGGAGGGGCGACGCATGAAGACTCCTTCGAATGCAATGAGGCTGTTTGCAGAAGGAGTCGCGTGAGCAGCTGCAAATCGACAACGGTAATGAGAATATTTTTCGAAAAGGTGTTCCCGACCCATCAGGCGCGTGGTTTGACCGTGATCCAGTAGCGTGTCCGCGACTGAATCTGTACGGGAAGTGCCTGGCTGATCGCCGCCAGCGCACGGTCGGTGTCGTCCAGCGGGAACGCCCCGGACAGACGCAAGCCGGCAACCTCTGGCGAGCATTGGATGAAGCCCGGTCGGTAGCGTTGCAATTCACTCAGCGCGTGGTCCAGGCGCCAGTCGTCGATCACCAGGCGGCCATTGCGCCAGGCGTCCTGATCGGGGCCGAGCGGTTGTGGTGTCAGAGGACCATCGCTGAAGTCCAGGCGGTTGCCGGCCTGCACCACAAGCTCATCGCCAGCGGACCGGTTGCGTACCGCGACGGCGTGCTCGAAGACGTTGAGTTCGGTATGGGCGTCGTACTGCCTGACGCTGAAGCGAGTACCCAGTGCACGCATCTCGCCCTGGGCGCTGCGCACCTTGAGCGGGCGTGGGTCCTTGGCGGTCTGCACCCAGATTTCCCCGGCACGCAGGATGATCAGGCGCTGGCCGGCGTCGTAGCGGATGTCCACGGCGCTGGCGGTGTTGAGGGTGATCAGGGTGCCGTCGTCGAGGTTCAGACTGCGGCGTTCGCCTGTGCGGGTGCGCAGGTCGGCCATCCACACCGGCGCCTCCCGGTAGCCGGACCACGCCAGCCCACAGGCGCCGGCCCCGAGCACCAGGCCCTTGAGCAGCGTGCGCCGGTCCAGGCGCGGTTCGCCGGTCAGCAGCGCCTGGCGAGCCAGTGGGCCGGACAGACCCTGGAGTTCGGCCTGGAACATTTCCAGGCGCTGCCAGGCCCATTGGTGCAGGGCGTCCTGTTGATGCCAGGCCTGCCATTGCCCACGCGTGCTTTCACAGCCTGGCGCGGCGCCCAGGCGGGCGTGCCACTGTGCGGCGTCGCGCAGGGCCGAACGTTGCCCGGCGGCGTTCATGCCTGCGCGTCCAGGGCGAACAACAGGCAGTGCTCAGTCGCCTTGGCCACGTACTTGGTCACCGAACTGACCGATACCCCGAGGCGCTCGGCGATCTCGATGTAGCCCATGCCGTCGAGCTGCGCGAACAGGAATGCCTGGCGCACCTTGTAGCCGAGCCCGTCGAGCATGGCATCGAGTTGCAGCAGGGTTTCCAGCATCAGCAGTTGCTGCTCGGGGGAGCAGGCGAGCAATTCCGGCTCCTGGGCCAGCGCGTCGAGGTAGGCCTGTTCGACACTGCGCCGGCGCAGGTGGTCGATCATCACGCGCTTGGCCACGGTGGCGAGGAAATGTCGCGGTTCACGCAGGGGATGGGCGAGGGTGCCGGACAGAAGACGGACGAAGGTGTCGTGGGAAATGTCCGCAGCCTTGTCCCGGTCGGCCAGCCGCTTGCGCAACCAGCCGGTGAGCCAACCGCAGTGATCGCGGTAGAGGCTGTCCACCTGCTGATGCAACGGCGAAGGCGGCAGAATGGCGGACATCACGGACTCCCTGTCGGCTTGTTTGAGGATAAGAATTAATCGCAATTGTATTCAGCGGCGGGCCATTTGGGAATAGCCCCCTGTAGGAGCGGGCTTGCCCGCGATGGTCGTTAA
Organism: Pseudomonas sp. MYb118; assembly: GCF_040947875.1. NCBI lineage: Bacteria > Pseudomonadati > Pseudomonadota > Gammaproteobacteria > Pseudomonadales > Pseudomonadaceae > Pseudomonas > Pseudomonas sp. MYb118. The sequence goes on from NZ_JBFRXN010000003.1 coordinate 378,360, forward strand.
CGATGAGGCGAGGTGCCTGGATGCCCGTGGTGCCTGGGCCACCATCGCGAGCAGGCTCGCTCCCACAGTAGACCGCGATCCCCTGTGGGAGCGGGCTTGCTCGCGATGGTCGTTAACGATGACGTAGACGGTCTGGATGCCCGCGGTGCCTGGGCTTGCATCGCGAGCAAGCTCGCTCCTACAGGGATTGCGGCATGCCGAAATTTTGCGGTGTGCGAGCAACACTGTGGGAGCGAGCCTGCTCGCGATGGTCGTTAACGATGACGTGGGCTGTCTGGATGCCCGCGGTGTCTGGGCTTGCATCGCGAGCAAGCTCGCTCCTACAGGGATTGCGGCATGCCGAGATTTCGCGGTGCACACCTAACCCTGTGGGAGCGGGCTTGCCCGCGATGGTTGTTAACGATGACGTAGACGGTCTGGACGCCCGCGGTGTCTGGGGTTCCATCGCGAGCAAGCCCGCTCCCACAGATGACCGCAAATCATGGACCAATCACGCACCCCACGGCCCAATTGCGCAGCCATTTCCCGACTGAACAAAACTGTCATATTCGCGATCACTTCAATGCACATAGTCAGCGGCCCAACGCTTAATAAGAGGCTGCACCGTGTTTCAACGTCTTGTGTGTTCGCTGTCCGTCCTGAGCCTGTCCATCGCCGCTGCCCACGCGGCCGATTCCGTCGAGCTCGATACGCCGATCCTGCAAAGCATCGACAACTTCCGCGATATCGCCGGCACTACCAACGCGTATTCCACGGCCCATGACGGCACGATGCGCAGCGGCGTGTTCTACCGTTCCAACGCGATCACGCCGTCGGCGGCGGACCTGGCCACGCTCAACAGCCTGGGCATTGCTGCGATCTACGACCTGCGCACCGCCAGTGAAATCGCCGCCGCTCCCGACACCATGCTCACCGGCGCCACCTGGCAAAACATCGACATCATCGGCAGCACCAGTTCCGGGGCGAACATCAGCAACCTGTCGCTGACCAGCGCCGCCGACGCCATTGCCATGATGGAGCAGACCAACCGCGCCTTTGTCAGCGACGCCGGCATGCGCAGCCAGTTCGGCCTGCTGTTCAATGAGCTGGCGAGCGTGGACGGCGCGCAGCTGTTCCACTGCACTGCCGGCAAGGACCGCACCGGCTGGACCGCCGCCGTGTTGCTGAGCATCGCTGGCGTGGACAGCGCCACCATCATGGAAAACTACCTGGCGACCAACGACTACACGGCCGCGCGGGTGGCCGCCACCCTGCAGGCGATGCCCGCGTCGATGGCCGCCATCTATGCGCCGCTGCTGGGCGTCCAGGCTAGCTACCTGCAAGCCGGTCTCGATGAGATCACCGCCGAGTACGGCAGCATGGATAACTACCTCAAGCAGGGTCTGGGCCTGTCGCAAGCGACCATCTACGTGCTGCGCGGCAAGATGGTCGAGTACAACAGCCTGCCGGGCCAGGCCGGGCTGATCGGCAACGCCGCTGCCGGTGCGCAGTTGCTGCAACAACTACAGAACACCCGCCTGTCGGGTACCTACAGCGCCTACAACTACTACCTGCAATCGGCCGTCGACGCCGGCACCCTGGGCGGTGTCGAATCGCAAGTCGGCGGCCAGGTCCACGCGGACGCCGCCAGCTACCTGCTGCGTCAGAACGCGATGATCGAACAGGCCGCCGCGCCGTTCGCCAGCGGCACCGACCTGAACGTCGGCCAATACCGCCTGTGGACCACCGCGCTCGCCAGTTATCTGGGCACCGACGGCTCGGCCCACGCGCAAAGCAGCAACGAACACAGCCAGGGCCTGATGATCGGCATCACCCAGCGCTTCTCCGAGCAGCTCAGCGCTCGCGGTGGCTTTGGTTACAGCAAGGGCAGCGTCGGCGGCGCAGGGGGCGAAGCCGACACCGACTTCACCTTTTTCAACGGCGGTGCCCGCTACGGCTTCACCAGCCTGGAGCGCGGGCTGTTTGTCGACGCCAATGCCAGCGTTGGCTACGTGGACTACGACAGCAAGCGCGAACTCGGTGGCGGCCTCGGCACCGCCAAGGGCGACACCGATGGCAACCTGACCGGTGCGACTTTGGCGCTGGGCTATCGCGCACCGGTCGATGGCATGATCCTCGAGCCGAGCCTTGGCGTGCGGGTCAGCCACCTTGATCTCAAGGGCTACACGGAGAAGGGCAGCGAACTGGCCCTGGATGTGGACGACAACCAGCAAACCCGGCGCAGCGCCGTGGCTAACCTGGACGTGGCCTTCGCGCCTGTGGCCATGGGCGCCTGGCAACTGGTCCCCGGCGTGCAGGCCGGCTACGAGCGCACCCTGGGTGATAATCAGGTCGACAGCGAAGGACACCTGCTGGGCCTGGACATCGAGCAACGCGCGGCTTTCGATAATCGCGACCAGTTCTACGCCGGTGCCAACCTCAAGGCCAGCCTCGGCGCCCTGACCGTGGGTGCGCAAGTCGGCGCCAGCGGTGGGGGCGACAGCCACGGTTTCAACGGTGGGCTCAAGGCCAGTTACGCGTTCTAAGTCAAACAGGATACCGGCCACCGAATGGTGGCCGGTTCGCTATCGGTGGGCTTTCACGTCCGCCGGGCTGATCCCGTAGGCATTCTGAAAGTACTGGCAGAACCGCCCGACGTTGCTGAAACCAAAGCGCAGCGCCACGTCCGTCACCGAACCCGAGAACCGCTGCGCCAACGCCTCATGCGCCCGTTGCAGACGCACCTGGCGTTGATACGCAACGATCGACATGCCGACAAACCGCCGGAACCCTTCCTGCAATGCGCGCTGGCTGACATTGCTCAATCGCGCCAGCTCCACACCACTGACCAATTGCTCGGGATGTGCCTGGATGAACTCGACCGCGAGCTTCACATGCCGGGGCGCAACCATCGGCGCCGGTCGGCGCAGGGCCTCGGTGAAGTTGTGCGGCCAGGCCTCCAGCACCGCGTCGATCAACATCTCGCGCAGCCTTGAGGGCATCAACGTGCCGCTGTTGATCAAAAGGTCGAACTCGCTGCCCGTGGCCAGCTCGATCAACGCCTTGATGCCTTGGAAGGCTGGGGTGTTCAGGTCCACCCGCGGCTCGAAGACGATGCGTTCATGGATCGGCCGGTCGAGCAGGGCCGACAAGCGCTCGATCAACTGGCGCCGGTTGATCGAGATGCCGTGATGGGCATGGTCATCGAGAAAGCGCGTGGAGCGGATGTCCGCCTTGTCGATGGCCAGGCCGATGTGCGACTCGCCGACCGATTCGGTGACGTGGTTGAAGACGATCTTGCCCGCCGTGGGAATGACGAAGGTGATCTCGTCCTGCGGCGTGGGAAAGGCCACGGTGAAATCGCCGTGGTAATGCATACGCCGGAAACTCACGCCTTCGTGCCGCCCGTAGACGCCGCCGATGAGGATGTTCGAGCCAAAGGCCGGGGTGTCGGAGTAGAGGTTGCCGAACAGGCTGGAAAACAGCGCGCCAAAGTCGTCGGCGAGCAGGTTATCGGAACGCAGGATGATCTTCTGGCGGGTTGTGGCGGGATACACCTTGGATGGCACCTTGGGTTGGGGGCTCTTGGGAGTCGCGGGCGAACGCTAGCAACCGGCAATGACAGGCGTATGACGGATGGGAAAGAAGCTGAACCCCTCGTTGTTCTTGCGCAATCCAATCGAATACTTGCCTGATCCTATGAACATGCAGGGTGATAGATAGGAAAGCCGATGGTCCAAGGCTACAGTCTGGCTATCAGGAGTCCGTCACCATGAGCCATGTCAGTCCCCGCCAGGCATCGTCGCTGGCCTCGAACATCGACCCGCGTGTCAGTCAGGCGGGGGACTTTGCGACGTCGATTCCCGGGCTGTCGCTGTTTCGTCGCGACCAGCCGGTGGAGCCGGCCGTGTGCATGGTCGAGCCGAGTCTGATTCTGGTGGCCCGTGGCGAGAAGCGTTTGTGGGTAGGCGGTGAGGGATATCGCTACGACAGCGCAGGCTTTCTGATCACCTCTCTGGATCTGCCGGCCAATTCCGAGGTGATGGCCGCCAGTACCGGGGAGCCCTGTGTCGGGCTGGTGCTGAAACTGGATGTGCCGATGCTTGCGGAGGTCATCGCCAAGGGCGGCATGCCGGCAACCCGTAGCCGTACGATCGACAAGGGCGTCGGCTTCGGCACCATGACTGCGGCGTTGGAAGAGGCGCTCAATCGCCTGCTGACGCTGCTCGATGAGCCGGAGGCGATCCCGGTGCTCGCGCCGTTGATCCTGCGCGAAGTTCATTACCGCTTGCTGCGCAGCGATCAGGCCGCCCGTTTGCGCCAGATTACCGCCGTGGATGGCCAGGGTTATCGGATTGCCAAGGCCATCGACTGGCTCAAGCTCAACTACAGCATTCCTTTACGGATCGACGAATTGGCGGCCCGGGTGCAAATGAGTCCGCCGACCTTTCACCATCATTTTCGTCAACTCACGGCCATGAGTCCTCTGCAATATCAGAAATGGCTGCGCCTGAACGAGGCCCGGCGATTAATGCTCAGCGAGCGCCTGGATGTATCGCGGGCGGCCTTTGCCGTGGGCTACGAGAGCCCGTCGCAGTTCAGCCGTGAATATGGCCGGATGTTCGGCAGTGCCCCCAGAAATGACATTGCCACTCTGCGCGGCCAACCAGAAACCTTGTAGGAGCGAGCTTGCTCGCGATAGGGCCGTCAATTCCTGCAACAAGATTGCCTGACACACCACAATCGCGAGCATGCTCGCTCCTACAGGAACGGGGCGCAGCCCAAAAAATATAACTAGTCACACCAACCGATGATCAGCGGGTGAACCATGGAACTACGAATCAACCAGAAGACTTATCAGGTCGACGCCGACGCCGATACGCCCCTGCTGTGGGTGATTCGCGATGACCTGGGCATGACCGGCACCAAATATGGCTGCGGGCTGGCGCAGTGCGGGGCGTGTTCCGTGCTGGTGGACGGCAATGTGGTGCGCTCCTGCGTGACACCGGTGGCCGGTGTGGTCGGTCGCGAGGTGACCACCATCGAGGCCATTGAGGCCGATGAGGTGGGCAAGCGCGTGGTCGCCACCTGGGTCGAGCATCAAGTGGCCCAATGCGGTTACTGCCAGTCCGGGCAGGTCATGGCCGCCACGGCGCTGCTGAAGAACAACCCGACGCCGAACGACGCACAGATCGAAGCGGCGATGGTCAACCTGTGCCGGTGTGGTACCTACAACGCGATTCAGGCCGCGGTCCATGACCTGGCCGGCCAGCCTGCGAAGAAGGGGGTGGCCTGATGAACGCGCCTTTTGAACCGCTGGACACCCACGCCGTTTTGTCGCTGACCGACCCGGTCAACGTGTCCCGCCGCCGCTTCCTCGCCGGCACCGCCGTCGGCGCGCTGGTGCTCGGCTTCGGCATCCCACTGGGTGTCAACCGGGTGCAGGCCGCTGCCGGCACCGCAGCAGAGCGCGGCACACAAGTGCCGGCGTTCCTGGAAATCCGCCCGGATAATACGGTGCGCCTGCTGAGCCCCTTCATGGAAGGCGGGCAGGGCACGCACACCGCCATGGCGCAGATCGTCGGCGAAGAACTGGACGCCGACCCTTCGACCTTCCTGGTCGAGGCCGCGCCGCCGGGCGAAGCCTATGTGGTCATGGAAAACGGCTTGCGCATCACCGGCGGCAGCATGTCGGTGCGCATGAGCTACCCGACCATGCGTCGCCTGGGCGCGCTGGCCCGGGCCATGATGTTGCAGGCCGGCGCCGAGAAACTCGGCGTACCGGTGGGCGAGCTGTCCACCGAGCCTGGCAAGGTGGTGCACGCCGCCTCTGGCCGTAGCCTCACGTACGGCGAGTTGGCCGAACGTGCCATGGACTTGCCGGTGCCGGACCCGGCCAGCATACAACTGCGTGATCCCAGCCAGTTCCGCTGGATCGGCAAGCCGGTCAAGCGCGTCGATGCCTATGACAAGTCCACCGGCAAGGCGCTCTATAGCATCGACCTGAAAGTCGACGACATGCTGCACGCCGCCGTGCAGCACGCGCCGCGCCTGGGCATGACGGTGGGCAACCTGCGCAACGAAGAGCAGGTCAAGGCCATGAAAGGCGTGCATTCGGTGCATCGCCTGCCCGGTGCTGTCGCGGTGGTGGCTGAACGCTGGTGGCACGCCAAGCGTGCGGTGGAAGCGATCCAGGTCGACTGGTTGGAGCCGGGCGCGGATTCCAAGGTGCGCTCGGTGCCGGCGGACTTTTCCAGCGATGAATACGTCAAGCGCCTGGCCGCCGAGAAGGGCCCGGCCCGCGACAGCGAGAATGAGGGCGACGTGGCCGGTGCGTTGGCCAAGGCCAAGAGCACGCTGGAGGCGACCTACCACAACCAGTACCTCAACCACGCGCAGTTGGAGCCGCCTTCGGCGCTGGCCCGCTTCAATGCGGACGGCTCCCTGGAAGTCTGGCTGCCCAACCAGGCGCCCGACATGTTCCGCGCCGACATCGCCAAGCGCACCGGCCTCGACCCTGCGCGGATCACCTTGCATTCGCCGTTGCTGGGCGGCTTTTTCGGTCGGCATTTCCTTTACGACTCGGCCAACCCGTACCCGCAGGCGATCGAGTTGGCCAAGGCGGTCGGCCGCCCGGTCAAGCTGATCTGGAGCCGCGAAGAGGAGTTCGTCCGTGATGCGCTGCGGCCCGTCGCGGCGGTCAATTTCCGCGCTGCGTTGGATGCCGACGGCCTGCCCGTGGCCATCGAAGCGATCAGCGCTACCGAAGGCCCGACCGAAGCCCTGGCGGGCAAGCAGGGCGAGAAAAACGACCCGACGGCCCTCGAAGGCCTGGCTGGAAAGTCGTACGCGATCCCCAACAAACGCATCGCGCAGATCTACGTCAAGGGCCCGATGATGCTCGGCTACTGGCGTTCGGTGGGCAACTCGCTCAACGATTTCTTCTACGAAGCGTTCCTCGATGAAATCGCCGACAAGGGTGGCAAGGACCCGTTCGAGCTGCGTCTGCACCTGCTGCGTGACAACCAGCGCCTGACCACGCTGCTCAACGCCGTGGGCGAGTTGTCCGGTGGCTGGAAACGCGGTCCGTTCACCGCCGAGGACGGCAGCAAGCGTGCCCGTGGCGTGGCCATGGCGTCGCCGTTCGGCACGCAGACGGCGGTGATCGCCGAGGTGTCGATCGAGCACGGCCAGGTCAAGGTGCATGACATCTGGCAGGCGATCGACCCGGGCAGCATCGTCAACCCGGCCATCGTCGAAGCCCAGGTCAGTGGCGCGGTTGCGTTGGGCCTGTCGCAGACGCTGGTGGAGGAGGCGGTGTACGTCGACGGCAAGCCGCGGGCGCGCAACTACGACCTGTATCCGATCCTGCCGCCGTCACGGATGGCTCGGGTGCATGTGCGGGTGGTGGAGAGCGGGGAAAAAATGGGTGGCATCGGTGAACCGCCGCTGCCGGCCGTGGCGCCCGCGGTGGCCAATGCCGTGGCCAGGCTGACCGGGCAGCGCATTCGCAGCCTGCCGCTGAGCCGATACACCTTCACCTGAACCGCGTCGGAGCGTCCATGAAAAACCAACGATTGGCAAAAATCGCTGGCGTGTTGGCCGTGCCCTGCGTGGTCGCGGCCGGCCTGCTGGCCTGGTATGTCACCCGCGAGCCGGCCTCACCGCTGGGGCATGAACCGGCCGCGGTCGGAGATATAGACCCGGCCCTGGTCAGCCGTGGCGAGTATGTCGCGCGGCTCAGCGACTGTGTGGCCTGCCACAGTGTACCCGGTGGTGCGCCGTTCGCCGGCGGCCTGGAAATGGCCACGCCGCTGGGCAACATCCACGCCACCAACGTCACTCCGGATCGCGAGACCGGCATCGGCGACTACAGCCTCGCCGACTTCGACCGCGCGTTGCGCCACGGCGTCGCGCCAGGTGGCCGGCGGCTGTACCCGGCCATGCCATACCCGTCTTACGCCAAGCTCAGCGACGATGACGTGCGTGCGCTGTATGCGTTCTTCATGAAAGGCGTGGTGCCGGTCAAGCAGGCGAATATCCCCAGTGACATTCCCTGGCCGCTGAACATGCGCTGGCCGATTGCCTTGTGGAACGGCGTCTTCACTGACGCCGCACCCTATGCGCAAAAGGCCGCGCAGGACCCGCTGTGGAACCGCGGCGCCTACATCGTCCAGGGCGCCGGCCACTGCGGCAGTTGCCACACGCCGCGTGGGCTGGCGTTCAACGAAAAGGCCCTGGATGAATCCGGTACGCCGTTCCTCGCAGGCGCCTTGCTCGATGGCTGGTACGCGCCGAGCCTGCGCAACGACCACAACACCGGGCTCGGGCGCTGGAACGAGGCGGAAATCGTGCAGTTCCTCAAGACCGGTCGCAACAAACATGCGGTGGTCTTCGGGTCGATGACCGAGGCGTTCAACAACTCCACGCAGTTCATGAGCGATAACGACCTGGCGGCGATTGCGCGTTACCTCAAATCGTTGCCCGGCGACCCGCAGCGCGACGGTACGCCGTGGCAATACCAGCCGGTGGCCGCCGCCACGCTCGACACGCCGGGAGCCCACACCTACGCGACCCGCTGCGCGTCCTGTCACGGTGCCGATGGCAAGGGCCAGCCCGAGTGGATGCCGCCGCTGGCCGGTGCCACGTCCGCCTTGGCCAAGGAAAGCGCGTCGGCGATCAACATCACCCTCAACGGCTCGCAGCGCGTGGTCGCTGCCGGTGTCCCGGACGCCTACCGCATGCCAGCGTTCCGCGAGCAGTTGTCGGACCAGCAGATTGCCGAAGTCCTGACGTTCATGCGCAGCACCTGGGGCAACCAGGCGGGGGCGGTGGATGCACAGGCGGTCGGCAAGCTGCGCGAGCACACCGACCCGGCCAGTGCAACGCCGATCATCCTGCAGATGCGCTAAGGAGGTTTGATGGAAAGCATCGACTTGCTGGTCCTGCGCACGGCGCGGGACTGGCTGGCCGCGGGTGATCGGGTGATGCTCGCCACCGTGGCGCGCACCTGGGGTTCGTCGCCACGGCCGGTGGGTTCGATGATGGCCTTGCGTAACGATGGGCGGGTGGTGGGCAGCGTCTCCGGTGGCTGCATCGAGGACGACTTGATCCATCGCTACACCACGGCTTACGGCGGCGATGGCCTGACCGACAGTGCGCCGCAGGTGGTGCGTTACGGGGTCAGCGCCGATGAAGCGCACCGCTTTGGTTTGCCCTGTGGCGGTACGCTGGAGCTGATCCTTGAATTCAGCCCGTCGTGGCAATCGCTGGAGCAGCTGCTGGCGCGACTGGATGCGGGGCGACTGGTCCGGCGCCGCCTTGCGTTGACGGGCAATGAAGTCGTGCTTGAACCGACCGCGACGCCGGAGCAATTCAGCTTCGACGGCCAGCAGATGAGCAACACCCTGGGCCCCGGATTTCGCCTGCTGATGATCGGCGCTGGCGCGTTGGCCGAATACCTGGCGACCATGGCACTGTTCAACGGCTTCAAAGTCTCGGTGTGCGACCCGCGGCCCGAGCATATGCAGACCTGGGCGGTGAGCGGGGTGGAGCGCATCAACGGCATGCCCGATGACGTGGTGCGGGACTTTGCCGTCGACCTGCGCACCTGCATCGTCGCGCTCAGCCACGACCCCAAGCTCGACGACCTGGCCTTGCTCGAAGCCCTGCATGGACCGGCGTTCTACATCGGCGCCATCGGCTCGCGGCGCAACAGCCAGTTGCGCCGCGAACGGTTGATCGAGCATTTCGGCGAGACCCAGGCGTCGCTGAAACGCCTGCATGGCCCGATCGGCATCTACATCGGCAGCAAGACCCCGGCGGAGATCGCGGTCAGCGTCATGGCCGAAATCCTCGCGGCCAAAAACGGCGTCGGCCTGCCCAGCACCCTGAACGTCGCCACCGCAAAATCCCTGTAGGAGCGAGCTTGCTCGCGATGAACGACCAGATACCGAGGTCGTTCAGGTAGTCCCCCATCATCGTTAACGACCATCCCTACCTGTGGGAGCGGGCTTGCCCGCGATGAACGACCAAACACCGCGGTCATTCAGATAATTCCGAGTCATCGTTCACGACCATCGCGAGCAAGCTCGCTCCTACAGGTGACCGCGTCCCCCTGTGGGAGCGAGCCTGCTCGCGATGGTCTGGAAGCCACCACGGAACCTCAGGCAGATGCCTGCCACTGACTGAACGCCGTATTCATCACTCGCCACGTCTCACCATCAGCCGGAATCAAATGCTCGATACGCAGCGACTCGACCGTAATGTCCAGCGGCATTCCGAACGTGGTGAAGGTGGACAGGAACTTCAGCTCGCCATGGGCGCAGCGCACGCGGGTCAGTACCACGGGTGCAGGCGTGGTGTTCAACGACACGGCGGGCGAGTCCGGCATGTCGCGCAGGCGTCGCGCCAGCTCGGGGTTGCTCAGTGCCTCTCGGGCGGCGCGCTGCCAGGTGATGGCACGTATCTCGTCGGCGTTGACTAGATGATCCCCCAGGCCACCGGGGCGTAACAGCGTGTCCAGCAGGTTCAGGCCCGACAGTCCGTTGGCGTCGATACCCACCATTGCCAGCAGCAGGCCTGTACTGGCATTGGCTGCGGTGACATTCCAGTGGCTGTCGATGACGATGGCGGGCGCCGGGTTGTTGGCCTGCAAAATGTGCTCGACCGCATCAGACACCATCTTCAGCGTCGGCGCGTTGGCCCCGGATGCGACGTAGCGCGGGGCGAAACCTGCCGCGAGGAAAATCTCGTTGCAGTGCTCCAGCGGCACATCCAGCGCCGAAAGCAGGGCGTGCAGCGTGCTGGGGCTCGCCTTGGCACGGGCGGTTTCCACGCAGCTCAAGTGGCGCTGGGAAACCCCGGCGAGCAGGGCAAGCTGCATTTGGCTCAGCCCTGCCTGACGACGCAGCCGGCGCAGTTGCTCACCCGCGCAGGTGCCTGTCGCCGGGCCGGTTGGGTGGAAAGGTAGGTGGCTCATGCTTGAACTCTGGCTGTCCTTGTGAAGCGCGTCCATGACCTGTGAGGTCATTGAGGCAGGGCCGATTCTAACACTACCTTGGCGCAACCACTCACCAGGGAGAACAGGATGAGAGCCAACTACCTCGCGCTGACCGTATTGATCCTATTCACGCTCTACACCGGCTGGACGATGGCGATCGCACAGCAATCGCTCGTGGCGTTCGGACTGCAACTGCTGGCGCGCCCCGATACCGCACAGGTGGTCATCGACCTGTACTTGATGGCAGTACTGGCCTGTATCTGGATGGTTAACGACAGCCGATCGCGAGGCGGCACCTGGCTCGGCGTAGTGCCGTATCTATTGATCACAGCAGTGTTCGTCTCGGCCGGCCCATTGTTGTATATCGCGTTGAGGAAGTGCAGGCCATGAGCATTGTCCTGTCGATCTATGCCCTCTGCGTAGTGGCGCTGTTTCTGAAGATGCTGGCAATCTCCTGCTATCAAGGATATTTCCGGTTGCGCCTCAGGGCCTTCATCAATCCGGAAGACGCTGCCGTTTTTAAGCGACCAGTCCAGGCGGTAGAGCGACCGCAAGTCTGTCGGGCGATGCAAGCCTGGCGAAATGATCTGGAAAATATTCCGATGTTCATCGCACTGGCTGGCCTGGCGATTGTGCTGGAGGCGCCTGAGTTGCCGACCCTATGGCTGTGCAGCGTCTTTACAGCGGTCAGGTACGTGCACACGGTCACGTATCTGGCGGGTTTGCAGCCCTGGCGAACAATCAGCTATGCCGTCGGTATCGCCTGTTTGCTGGCGCTGGCTGCGATAATCATAGTGAAGGTGTGTGAGGGGCCTCTTCGGGGGGCTGTAGCTTGAGGCGGCTCAGAAGTGCCTGAACACCGCCGCCGCCAACACCCCCGCGGCAATCGCCGGCAACGGCTTCTTCAACACCAGCATGGTCGCCGCCGTAGTCAGCAGCGCCAGCCGTGCGGCGTTGTCGCCTTCCAGTGCCATGGGGGCGAGGAGGGCGACCAGCACCGAACCGGACATGGCGCCGATGAACTGCTTGACCCGATAGCCGATCGGCACGAAGGACATCACATAGACGCCGCCCCAGCGGGTGGCCAGTGTCACCACGGCCATGATCAGCACCACGATGAAGGCGCCGGAACCTGCGGTTTCAATGTTCATGCTTGTGCTCCGTCCAGAAGGTCCCGGTAATGCCGCCGGCGACCGCGCCGACCACCACATGGCTGTTTTCCGGCAGGTACCGGTAGGCCAGCAACGAGGCGCAGGCGGCGACGAACCAGATCACCAGCAGGCGCAGGTTCTTGTCGCCGCCCACCACCATCGCCAGCAGGAAACAGCCCATCACCATGTCCAGGCCCAGCGCCTTGGGATCGTGCAGGGTGCCGGCGAAAATCACGCCCAGCCAGGTGCCGATCACCCACGACAGCCACAATGCCAGGCCGCCGCCGAGCAACAGGCCCAACCCGGGCTGGCGGTTGCCGAAGGCCTGCATCGACAGTGCCCAGTTGGCATCGGAAGCCACCAGCATCACCGCGTAGCGCTTCCTGGTCGGCACATGTTGCAGCCACTCATAGAGCGTGGCGCCCATCAGCAGGTGGCGGGCGTTGATGGCGAAGACGGTAATGGCCAGGGTGATCAGCGAGACATCCGGCCCCCACAGCTCCAGCGCGGCGAATTGCGAGGCGCCGGCAAACACCAGGGTACTCATCGCCACGATGATCGACTCGCTGAGGCCCGCCTGGTTGGCCGCCAGGCCGAAAGCAGCTCCGAACACCACCACGAACAGGGAGATGGGGGCCAGTTTGGTGAATCCGACCCAGACCATCTGGCGGTTGAATTCGTGCAGGTTGTCGTCGGCGTGTCTCATGCCGTGGGTATGTCCTTGTCGAGAGATCGTTCAGGCTCACTATGCCTGCTCCCCGGCATTAAGAAAAACGTATAAATCACTGATAAGCTATTCGCTAATCGAATGGTTGGGTGGGACGATGAATTTCCAGGACTTGCAGATTGACTGGCTCAAATGCTTCGTGGCCGTGGTCGATGCGGGCTCCCTGTCAGGGGCAGCGCCTGTCGTGCATCGCAGCCAGTCGGCCGTCAGCATGCAGATCAAGAAGCTGGAAGCGGCCCTGGCTTGTCAGTTGCTGGTACGCGGCCCGCGCCAGCACCAGCTCACGCCCCAGGGGCAATTGCTGCTGGGTTACGCCCGGCGCATGCTCGACCTGCATGCGGAAACCCAGGCGGCCTTTCATGGTGAGGAACTGAGTGGGCGGATTCGCCTGGGCGTACCCGATGATTACGCCGCACGGTACCTGACGCCGGTGCTCAAGCGCTTCGCCGCGAATTTCGGCGCGGTGGAGATCGAGCTGAACTGCGAGCAGTCCACCTCGCTGATTCCGCGGGTCAAAAGTGGCGACCTCGACCTGGCCCTGGTGTCCCGCGACAGTCCGCGCCACGGCACGCTGCTGTTCCATGAGCCGATGGTGTGGGTCGGGGATCCGCAGTTCCAGGTCTGGCGCCGTGACCCGCTGCCCATCGCCGTGTACGAGGACGCCAGCCTGGCCAAGCGCACGGCCTTGCATTCCCTGGCGCTCCAGGGGCGGCGCTTCAAGGTCGTCTACAACAGCTCCAGCCTCGCCGGGCAGATTGCTGCTGTGGAAAGCGGCCTGGCCGTGGCGGTGCTGACCCATTGCAGCGCGCCGGCGCACTTGCAGATACTGGGCAGTGAACAGGGCCTGGGCCCGCTGGAACCCATGGAAGTCTCGGTGTTTCGCAGCCGCGCTTCCCGGGGCTCGAAAGCCGTGGACAGCCTGCATGACCTGCTGATCAGGACCCTGCGCCTGTCCGCTCCCGCCTGACCCGCAGTGCAGCTATTTGACGCCATGCTCATGCATTCGGTCGCACCCCCGTGCCGTTCGGGCAATTGGCCGGTACAATGCGCAGTTCAACCGTGCCAAACCAGATAAAAAATACCTATGTCCTTGCCCAAGCATCACTTGGAACTGCTCAGCCCCGCCCGTGACGTGAGCATTGCCCGCGAAGCCATCCTGCATGGTGCCGACGCGATCTACATCGGCGGCCCGAGCTTCGGCGCCCGCCACAATGCCTGCAACGAGGTGAGTGATATCGCCGGGTTGGTGGAATTCGCTCGTCGTTACCACGCCCGGGTGTTCACCACCATCAACACGATCCTGCACGACAACGAGCTGGAGCCGGCGCGCAAGCTGATCCACCAACTGTACGATGCAGGGGTCGATGCGCTGATCGTCCAGGACCTGGGGGTGATGGAGCTGGATATTCCGCCCATCGAGCTGCACGCCAGCACCCAGACCGACATCCGCACCTTGGAGCGGGCCAAGTTCCTCGATCAGGCCGGTTTCTCGCAACTGGTCCTGGCCCGTGAGCTGAACCTCAAGGAAATCCGCGCGATCGCCGACGAAACCGACGCGGCCATCGAGTTCTTCATCCACGGCGCGTTGTGCGTGGCGTTTTCCGGCCAGTGCAACATTTCCCACGCGCAGACCGGCCGCAGCGCCAACCGTGGCGACTGCTCCCAGGCCTGCCGCCTGCCGTACACCCTCAAGGACGAGAAAGGTGGGGTGATCGCCTACGAAAAACACTTGCTTTCGATGAAGGACAACAACCAGAGCGCCAACATCCGCGCACTGGTCGAGGCCGGCGTGCGTTCGTTCAAGATCGAAGGTCGCTACAAGGACATGGGCTATGTGAAGAACATCACCGCCTATTACCGCCAGCGCCTCGACGCCGTGCTCGAAGACCGCCCGGACCTGGCCCGCGCCTCGAGCGGCCGTACCGCGCACTTCTTCGTGCCCGACCCGGAAAAGACCTTCCACCGTGGCAGCACCGACTATTTCGTCAGCGACCGCAAGATCGACATCGGCGCCTTCGACTCACCGACTTTCACCGGTTTGCCGGTGGGCGTGGTGGAGAAGGTCGGCAAGCGCGACATGCAGGTGGTGACCACCGAGCCTCTGTCCAACGGTGACGGCCTCAACGTGCTGGTCAAGCGCGAAGTGGTGGGTTTCCGCGCCAACATCGCAGAAGCCAAGGGCGAGTTCGAGGAAGAAGGCGAGAAGCGCTACCGCTATCGCGTCGAGCCCAACGAGATGCCGGAGGGCATGTACAAGCTGCGGCCCAACCACCCGCTGAGCCGCAACCTCGACCACAACTGGCAGCAGGCCTTGCTCAAGACCTCTGCCGAGCGTCGTATCGGCTTGCGTTGGGTGGCGCAACTGGACGAACAATACCTGCAACTGACCGCCACCAGCGAAGAGGGCATCAGTGCCAGCGCTTCCCTGGACGGTCCATTCGGCCTGGCCAACAAGCCGGAGCAGGCGCTGGAGCAGCTGCGCGACCTGCTCGGCCAATTGGGGACCACCGAGTACCACGCCACCGACATCAAGCTCGATGCACCGCAGGCGTTTTTCATTCCCAACTCGCAGCTCAAGGCCTTGCGCCGCGAAGCGATCGAGGCCCTGACCGCCGCCCGCGTGGCCGCCCACCCACGCGGTGGTCGCAAGGCCGAAACCAGCCCGCCGCCGGTGTACCCGGAGTCGCACCTGTCGTTCCTGGCCAACGTCTACAACCAGAAGGCCCGCGACTTCTACCATCGCCACGGGGTCGAACTGATCGACGCCGCGTTCGAGGCGCATGAAGAAACCGGCGAAGTGCCGGTGATGATCACCAAGCACTGCCTGCGCTTCTCCTTCAACCTGTGCCCGAAACAGGCCAAGGGCGTCACTGGCGTACGCACCAAGGTCGCGCCAATGCAACTGGTGCACGGCAACGAAGTGCTGACCCTGAAGTTCGACTGCAAACCATGCGAAATGCATGTGATCGGCAAGATGAAAGGGCACATCCTGGACCTGCCGTTGCCGGGCAGCGTGGCTGAGCCGGTGGTGGGTTACATCAGCCCGGAAGATCTGCTAAAGACCATTCCGCGGGCACCGCACTGATAAAAAAACCGGCCGAAATGGCCGGTTTTTTTTTGCCCCGGATTGATGCCGACCCGACCCGACCCCCTGTAGGAGCGAGCCTGTCGAGGCGTCGAACCGTCGCGATGGTCGTTAACGATGACGAGGGCTGTCTGGATGCCCGCGGTGCCTGAGCTTGCATCGCGAGCAAGCTCGCTCCTACAGGAATCTGCGCCATGCCGAAATGCAATGGATAACCGCCGTACCTGTGGGAGCGGGCTTGCTCGCGAATGCGGACTTTCAGGCGACATTGATGTTGAATCTGCCGGCCTCTTCGCGAGCAAGCCCGCTCCCACAGGTTTTGGGCTGCCCTAAGTTCCGCGAATGATCACAAATCCCCTGTGGGAGCGAGCCTGCTCGCGATGGTCGCCAACGATAATGCGGTCTGTCTGGAGGCCTGCGGTGCCTGGACTTGCATCGCGAGCATGCTCGCTCCTACAGGGATTTGTGCCGTGCTGAAATGCATCGGGTCACCGCCGGACCTGTGGGAGCGAGCCTGCTCGCGAATGCGGGCGGTCAGGCGACAATGACGTTGAATCTGCCGGCCTCTTCGCGAGCAAGCCCGCTCCCACAGGTTATGGGCTGCCCTAAGTTCCGCGAACGATTACAAATCTCCTGTGGGAGCGAGCCTGTCGAGGCGTCGAACCGTCGCGATGGTCGCCAACGATGATGGGGAATGTCTGGATGCCTGCGGTGCATGATCCTGCAATCGCGAGCAAGCTCGCTCCTACAGGGATTTGTGCCGTGCTGAAATGCAATGGGTCACCGCCGCACCTGTAGGAGCGAGCTTGTCGAGGCGTCGAACCGTCGCGATGGTCGTCAACGATGACGTGGGCTGTCTGGATGTCCGTGGCGCTTCGGCCTTTATCGCGAGCAGGCTCGCTCCCACAAAAGGGGGGCGTTGTCGGTGATTCGGTTCCACAACGAAGAAGGGGCAGATTGTTTTTCAACAAATCTGCCCCTTTTTTCGGGTACTGCGGTGAAGCCATGCATTCACGCGACACGGCGTTCGATCAGGCGATCCGAACCACCTTCGGCAACGGCGTCACTGAACAGTTTGTCAGACTCAGCGGCGGCAACGGCATCGCTGAAGAGCTTGTCAGTTTCGGTCGCGGCAACCGCATCGCTGAACAGTTTGTCGGTCTCGGTCGCAGCTACGGCGTCACTGAACAATTTGTCAGTTTCGGTCGAAGCGACAGCGTCACTGAACAGCTTGTCAGTTTCGGTCGAAGCAACAGCATCGCTGAACAGTTTGTCAGTCTCAGTGGCCGCTACGGCGTCACTGAACAGGCGGTCGGATTCAACCGCGGCAACCGCGTCGCTGAACAGTGGGTCAGTCTGGGTGGCTGCAGCGAAAGCGTTCAGGGCGAAGATCGAGAAAGCGATGCCGAGGATGGTTTGGCGTTTCATGGTGTGTGCTCCTAGCGGTGGTCAGTGGGTATGGAGCTGATGTTACGCCGTCGTACCAATATGAGAACTTCATTGAATTAATGGTTGTTATTGACTCCGTCAATGACTGCTTTTCAACGCAATCCTTTCGCTTCGAACAACTCGACCAGCCAGTCCACGAACACCCGCACCCGCGCGCTCAGGTGTCGGTTGGGTGAGTAGACGATGTAGATGGGGTTGGGTTCCAGCGTCCACTGCTCCAGCAGGGGAACCAACGCGCCGGACTTGAAGTGCGGCTCGGCCATGAACTGCAAGGTCTGCAACACGCCCAGGCCCGCGAGGGCGGCGGCGAGCAGGGCGTTCGAGTCGTTGACCGAGACGAAGTAGGGCGCGTCCACCGGGATACGCTCGTCTCCCCGGATGAATTCGACCGGCAGGCGTTTTTGGCTACCGGCGAAGAAGTAGCGGACCATCTGGTGATTCTTTTCCAGGTCGCCGGGATGCAGCGGTGTGCCATGGGCGGCGAGATAAGCCGGTGTCGCGCAGGTGACGAAACGCAGGCTGCCCAGGCGGCGGGCGATCAGCGAAGGGTCGTTCAGGGCGCCGCCGCGAATCACGCAGTCCACCCGGTCGCCCAGCAGATCGACGGGCCTGTCGCTCACGCCGATGTTCAGTTGCAAATCCGGGTAGCGTTTCTGGAAGTCGGGCAAAGCAGGTAGCACCAGCATCGTCGCCATGGTCGAGCCCATGTCCACGCGCAAGCGCCCATGGGGGCGGTCCTGTGCGCTGGCCAAGTCGGATTCGGCTTCGAGCCATTGATCGACCACCCGCACCATGCGCTCGTAGTAGGCGGTGCCGTCGTTGGTCAGCGAAATGCGCCGCGTGGTGCGGTTGAGCAACTTCACGCGCAAGTGGCTTTCCAGCGACTGGATATGTTTGGTCACGGTGTTGCGCGGCAGGTTCAGTGTCTGCGCCGCCTTGACGAAGCTTCCGGCTTCCACCACCTGGATGAATGCCTTGACCGCCGTGAAGTAGTCCATCGTTCGATTAGCCCGTATTTGGGAACAGTGGTGTCATTTTTAGCTAATTTATCCCGAGTTCGCTATCTCATAAATTGATCTCACCGAAACGAAGCCAGCCATTGGGGCGGGCTCTTCAGGAGATCAGGCAAATGACTCAACAACTCAAAGGTAAAGTGGCACTGGTAACCGGCGGCTCCCGTGGCATCGGCGCAGCCATCGCCAAACGTCTCGCGGCCGATGGCGCCCATGTCGCGTTCAGCTACGCAAAATCGCCAGAGCAGGCGCAAAAGGTGGTCGCAGAAATTCAGCACCATGGCGTTCAGGCGCTGGCCGTCCAGGCCGATCAGGGCGACTCCGCCCAGGTCAGCGCCCTGGTGAAACAGGTGCACCAGCACTTTGGCCGCCTGGACATTCTGGTCAACAGCGCCGGGGTGTTCGTCACCGGTCCCGTGGGCGACCCGGAGGCCGACATCGCAGCCTTCGACCGCCAGCAAGCGGTCAACGTGGGTGGCGTGGTCACCGCCGTACGCACTGCCGTCGGCCTGATGAATGACGGTGGCAGGATCATTTCCCTGGGCACCACCGGCGCCGATCATGTGCCGTTCCCTGGCGCCGCCGACTACGTTGCGACCAAAGCCGCAGTGGCTGCCTACAGCCGTGGCTGGGCCCGTGACCTGGGCCCGCGCAACATCACCGTCAATGTCATCCAGCCGGGCGCGATCAACACCGAGATGAACCCCGAGACCGCCGATCACGCGCCGTTCCTGGCCGGCCTCGCAGCGCTGGGTCGTTACGGTCAGCCGGAAGACATCGCCGCTGCCGTATCTTTCCTCGCAGGTCCCGAAGCCTCGTACATCACCGGTGCCACGCTCAACGTCGATGGCGGCCAGAGCGCCTGATCGACTGTCCCGCCGCCCTCACACAGGGCGGCGGTTCGTTCTCAACCCTTGTAATCGACGAGGCAGCCATGACTCAACGCATCCGCATCTACCAACAGGGAACCCCGGCGGTTCTCCAGCTCGAAACCTCCACCCTGGAAAACCCCGCCCAGGGCCAGGTGCTCATCCGCCACGAAGCCATCGGCGTGAATTTCGTCGACACCATGTTCAGGGATGGTACCTTCAAAGTGCCGCTGCCGTTCAGCATGGGTGTGGAGGCCGCCGGTGTCGTCGAAGAGGTCGGGCCTGAAGTGTCTCACCTGAAAGTCGGTGATCGTGTCGGCTATTTCTTCGCGTTCGGTGCCTATGCCGAGCGGCGGGTGATTGATGCCAGCGCACTGATCAAACTGCCCGACGACCTCTCCAGCGAACAGGCGGCGGGCCTGTTGTCGAAGGGCTTGACCGCGTGGTCGCTGGTCAAGCGAGCGCATGCGGTCAGGCCCGGCGAAACCGTGGTGGTGCAGGGCGCCTCCGGTGGCGTAGGCACCTTGCTCGCGCATTGGGCGAAATCCCTCGGCGCGACCGTGATTGCGACGGTGGGCTCGGCGAACAAGGCGCATATTGTCGAAGGCTGGGGGTTCGATCATGTGCTGCGCACCGACGAGCCTGAACTCGCCGAGCGGATCAAGGCGGTGAACGGTGCAGTCGACGTGGTCTACGACCTGATCGGTCGGCAGACGCTGGACGCGTCGATCCATGCATTGCGCGATGGCGGCGACCTGGTGCACGCCGGCAATGCATCCGGTTCGGTGGTCGCGGATACGCGGTTGCTGGCTGCGCGGGGCATCGAATATGTGCAGACATCCACGCCGCGATACGTCAATGCGCAGAACCAGAACATGGCTGCCTCCGAGTTGTTCGAGCGGTTTCGCGAGGGGGCTCTGGGTCCATTGGCGCTTTCCCGGTATCGGCTGGCAGAAGCGGCAGAGGCCCATCACGCCATCGCAGCACGCAAGCACACCGGTTCGATCGTGCTGATTCCCTGAAGCGGTAGAGGTTCGCGGCTACACATTCAACGACATCGGCTTTTCCCCTCCTGGCGGCAGCCCGAAGCGCCTTCTGACAATATTCAGGAACGCGCCATAGGGCCGCCCCAACGCCAGCATGATCACCGTCACACCGAGCGAGCCGCGCAGCAGCTCGGCGCCGCTGGCACCGCTGATGGTCAGGATGGCCGCATAGATCGGCACCTGGAAACTGACCAGCGCCAGTGAGTCCCAGGCGATCTGCGAGAACCGGCCCGGACCGGCAAACCGCATGATCCAGTCACGCCACAGGCCATAGGGGCGACCGGAAACCACCATCAGCGCGGCGCCCAGCAGGCGCGCGTGAAACACCTGATCCCAGGTCATCCCGGCGATGAACCGCTCGTTGAGGATGCCGGTCGTGGTGAAAAACACGATCAACGCCAGCGTGTCGGCGGCGAAGGATCGCCAGCGGGTATTTTCAGACAAACCGGTTTTCTCCTGACTGACATGAAGCGTGAAGCCCCTGTGGTAGCGAGCTTGCTCGCAAAAAAAAGCCGGGTGACCGTGGGCTCACAGGCACCCACACCCTCTAGTGGGAGCGAGCCTGCTCGCGAAAAGTTTCCCGGAAACCGCGGGCATCCAGACAGCCCGCGTTATCCTGACGACCATTACAACTTCCCTACGCTAAAACCGCTCACCCTCGATGTGATAAACCGTCGGCTCCTCGCAAAAGTATTCCTCCAGTCCCAGCATGAATAGCCGGTGGTCCTCACTCGCCTCGAAGCCCGGCGTGTGATCCTCGAGGGATTGCCAGCGCACGATCAGGTTGAAGTGCTCCGGGGTTTCGATCCCTTGTGCGAGCACGTGCCCCAGGTAACCCTTGGCGCGGCACAGCAGCGGGGCGACCTTGGCAAAGGCGTCCCTGAAACCTTCAATCCGTTCCTTGTGAACGGGCAGTAGAGCGATCTCGTAAATCATGGCGTAACCTCCAGTGAGTTCAGGCTTGCGATGGCTCGACGGCGATCGCGATTTTCCCTTGAAGGCCATTGTTGGGGCTTTCCAGCCGCGCATGGGCCTGGGCGAGGTCGGCCAGCGAGTAGACGGCGCCGAGGTGGGGACGCAATTGGCCGCGCTCGATCAGGGCGCTCAGCTCGTCGAGCTTGCCGCGGTTTTGCCGGGTGAACACGAAGTGGTAACTGGCGTTCTTGCCCCAGGCGTTGATGACGTTTTGCGGCTGGGCAATGTCGACGATCGACACCACACGACCCAGTTGGGCCAGCACATCGGGGCTGCGCGACAGGGTGTTGCCACCGATGGTGTCGAATACCACGTCGACGCCTTTGCCGTCGGTTTCACGCAGGATGGCGTCGACGTAGTCCTCTTTTTCGTAGTCGATCATCACGTCGGCGCCCAGCTTGCGCACGAACTCGAAATTCTCTTCACGCACGGTGGTGAAGACCTTGGCACCCATGGCTTTCGCCACCTGGATCGCCACGTGTCCGACACCACCCGCGCCACCGTGCACCAGAATGCTTTCGCCCACCCGCAGTACCGCTCGCACGGTGAGTGCTTCCCATACGGTTCCACCGACCAGGGTCAGGCTGGCGGCCTCAAGATGGCTCAGTGAAGCGGGCTTCTTCGCGACGATGTTTTCGGCCGCGACGTGGTATTCGGCATAGCTGCCAGGCCCTTCGAAAATCTGTGGGGTGTACCAGACTTCATC
Source organism: Pseudomonas sp. MYb118 (assembly GCF_040947875.1). Classification (NCBI taxonomy): domain Bacteria; kingdom Pseudomonadati; phylum Pseudomonadota; class Gammaproteobacteria; order Pseudomonadales; family Pseudomonadaceae; genus Pseudomonas; species Pseudomonas sp. MYb118. The sequence continues at coordinate 400,362 of NZ_JBFRXN010000003.1, forward strand.
ACCGGCACGGAAGGCTGTCACACCCGGGCCGACCGCTTCGACGACGCCGGAGACGTCGTGCCCGGTAATGGCGGGAAGGGGCACCAGGTCGGCGTAGTCGCCGCGTCGTACCTGATAATCCAGCGGGTTGACAGAAGTGGCGTGAACGCGCACCAGCACCTGTCCTGCCTGGGGGACGGGCTTGGGCACGTCGCGCAGTTCGAACGATTCAGGGCCACCAAATGCTTTGAGTACCATTGCTTTCATTTTAGTTTCTCTCTTCGGTAAAAAGGGATATCGAGAAAAGTCGATGTATCACGGTAAATTTTTATGCACGGTTTTGCGCTAGCTCGTCATGGTTGATCCTTGTTTCTGGAAAAAGGGATATCGGGAATTACCGATATATAAAGGTAAAAAATTACAGCTCTTTGCCTATGATTTCGGCCAGGGCGCTGATGGCGGCCTCGTTACGTTTGTAATAGGTCCACTGACCGATACGCCGTACTTCGACCAGGCCGGCTCGCTGCAAGGTGGCCAGGTAATCGGACACCGTCGATTGCGACAGACCCACGCCTTCCTGAATGCTGCTTACGCAGACCCCCACGGTGTGTACGTCCCCTTCATCCTGCGCGGGGAAGCTGTTCACGGGATCCTTCAGGCCTTTGAGAATATCAAGGCGGGTCCGGTTCGAGAGGGCTTTGAAGATTTCAAGTAATTCCATGTCGCCAAGATATCGGAATTTACCGATATGTCAATCTGTCATTCCGTGATGTGGCGACGAAAGGTAAAGTCAGTGCTTGCGAGCTTGATTATCCACTGCCGAGGTCAGCATGCCCTTAACCACTCTTTTGCGTTGTAACGACTTGGCCGACACCGCCAGTTTCTATCGCGATGTGCTCGGTTTCACCGTGGCGGAGTCTGCCGAGTCGACCATCACCGTACGCCTGGAGGATTGCAGCCTGACCTTTACCCAGGCCGACATCTGGGGCAGCCCGGTGGCCTTTTCGGGCACTCTGTATTTTGCGATTGCCCAGGTTGACCGGTATTACCAGTCGTTGAAAGACCAGGTCGACCTCGCCTGGCCGCTGCAGGACATGCCCTACGGTTCAAGGGAGTTCGGCCTGCGCGATTGCAACGGGTACTACCTGGCATTCGCCCAATTGAACACCACCAACCAGCCCCTGTAGGAGCGAGCACGCTCGCGATGGACGCAAGAACACCTCGGGGCAACAGACACCCCTCTGTATGGCGTATTTAAGCGTCGTCTGTGCCTATCGGCAGGAATGTCACCCCGGTAGGGTGCAGGCTCCATCGACTGAATGAGACCGCCATGCAGCTCACCGCTATCCCGTTTGGTACGACCGACTGGTCGAGCATTGAAGTCACCACACACCCGGGCGAGACCGGTACGGCCTACTGGCACACCTGCCAGTTCGGAGCGATCCGTGTTCGTCAGGTAGAGTACAGCCCAGGCTACCTTGCCGATCATTGGTGTCGCAAGGGGCACATTTTGCTCTGCCTGGAAGGTCAATTGGAGACGGAGCTGGAAGATGGCCGCGTCTTCACGCTGAGCGCGGGCATGAGTTATCAGGTTGGCGACAACGCCGAAGCGCATCGCTCATCAACCCTCGTTGGCGCCAGGCTCTTCATTGTGGATTGACCGTCTCCGCGTTGCGACGCTGACTTGCGCGTGCCCCTCACACATTGAAAGCAAGCGCCAGCAGAGGAGGGTCGCCACCGTTGATGACCCTCCAGTTCACATAAGCTGCACACTCCACCAGTGCTGCAAATTGATCCGGGCAACGCAGCTTGAAGCCCTGGGCGTTGTCGATGACCAGCGCAAGCGTTTGCCCGCTTTGCACGTGCACCGAGGTCATTTCGGCGCTGGGATCGTCGAGGTAGCCGAGGCAGTCAACCCAGGCGTCCATGTTGCGACCGTAAAAGGCGGGGAAGCCGAACGCTTGCGCGAATACGCTGTGGAACGTGGGCCAGTCGGTGATCAGATCTGCGTTCAGCCGTACCATTGTTCAGATTGCCTGCGCTTCATAAGGGAGGCGCAGGTTATCGGAAAATCATGACGTTCGAGCCGTTTTACGCAAGGCATCGCGCTGAGCCAATCGACATCGACCCTTGAACCGTCAACGATCAACCGGCACGGTCATGCCTGTCTTGATGGTGCTCATTGAGACGAGTGTCCTGAAGCGTTTGACGTTGTTGCTTTCGAAGAACAGCTCGCGTGTCAGTTGGGTGTAATGCTCCATGTCTCTTACGAGCATGATCAAAACAAAATCGAACTCTCCGGCAACGTAGTAGCACTGCTGGACCTGAGGGCATTGCAAAAACGTCTGCTTCATCGCATCCAGCCATTCGAGTCGCTCACTTTCAACTGCGACCTCGGCGATCACTGTCACGCCGTACCCCAGGGTGGCAGCGTGGACTTGAGCGACCGTTTTTTGGATCACGCCCTCGGCGGCAAGGTTTTTCAGGCGCCGGTTCACGGCGGCGGATGACAGGTTGACCCGCTCACCCAACTCGATCTGAGAGAGGTTTGCGTCCTGCTGTACTTCCCGGAGTATTGCCCGGTCGAACTGATCAAGGCTCATTGGTGGTCCTCGCGTAACAGGATTTCGCAACGATGATAGATGCGAAATCCTATTTCATGAAGTGGCGTTATTTAAAGAGTTTTATCCACGAATCCAGAAATAGAATTTACCTGGCTTGAGTGCGCCGTGTTCTCACACCAAGCGCTTTGCCATGCCTGCCGTTCGAGTGCGGCAGTTCAATTCATCTTCTTCGGATTCGGTGCTCTCAACATGAATGCCAGCCCCATCACCGGCGTGCGATCCGGTGTGATCCTGAACGTTGCGGCCTCCGTTTTGTTCGCCGTGATGTATGTCTACACGGGCCTGCTGTCTTCACTTAGTGGCGAGCAGATTTATGGCTGGAGAATCTTGCTGACGATCCCGTGCCTCACGTTGCTGATTATCGCGACCGGCGAGTGGCAGGAGGTCAAGGCCATCTGGAAGCGAGTGCTGGGCGAGACGGGTTTCTGGGCAAAGCGCCTGTTGTCTTCATTCCTGCTCGGGGTCCAGCTTTGGCTGTTCATGTGGGCGCCGGTGAATGGTCACGCGCTGGATGTGTCGCTTGGGTATTTCCTGCTGCCGCTCACGGCGGCCGTGGTGGGGCGGTTCGCGTTCAACGAGAAGTTGAGCGGCTTTCAACGAGCAGCCTGTCTGATTGCAGGTGTGGGCGTCATCAACGAACTGGTTTCGGCGAGCCAGGTGTCCTGGCCGACGTTCCTGGTGTGTCTGGGCTATCCGCTGTATTTCTATCTGCGCCGCGTGATAGGAACCAATAATCTGGGTGGCCTGTGGTTCGACCTGGCCCTCAGCCTGCCGGTGAGCCTGTACTTCATCACCACTTCCAGCGACCTGCTGGCGACCTCCAGCAGTCCCGTCTACCTTGTCGTGCTCATTTTGGGCCTGGGAGGCCTTAGCGCTTGCGCCCTGGCGTGCTCGGCGATGTCGGCGCCCAAGTTGAACCTGGCCCTGTTCGGGTTGCTCACCTACGTGGAGCCGGTGCTGCTGGTTTTCGCTTCGCTGATATTGGGTGAAACCATCAAGGCGTCCCAATGGCCCACTTACATCGCCATCTGGCTGGCGATTTGCGTGCTGGTCGTCGAAGGGGTGCTGGCCGTGAGGCGTGGCCCATCAACTGCATCGGATAGCGTCCTGGTCACCCCTGATGCGATCAGCTCAAGGCCGTCTTGCTGAGCAGAGACAACTCTGCGTCGCATTAAAGAACCGTCCTACAGCCACGATCAATCCGCTTCGCTAACGTCGCACCACCCGTTTCCCAAGGGTTGACGACGTACGAACACAAGGATGATCAGTGGCTGGCAGCAAGGATATTCCCAGGCTACAAAACCCACCGTCGGGCGACGGCCATCATGTGACCTATCGCCTGATGAATGCCACCGAGCTGGCCGAACGGGAGGCCAGGCAGAAGGCCTACGATGCCATGCTCGCGCGGCAGCAGGCGTTCGAAGACAGCCGGGCGGTGGTGGCAAGCGAGGCGAAGGCGGTTCGCAATGGCTGCGTGTTCGCCAAATCCTGCAAGCTGCCGGACGCCATTATCGACTACTCGAACCCTTCGGGGATGGTGCCGACCGACAGCCTCAAGGATTACGGCGAAGTGGCCTGGCTCGGCGCCTCCGAGGTCAACAACGCAGGCCTGGCGGAGCTCAACCGCATCGGCGGTGCGGCGCTGGCCATCGGCCGGCTGGCGCTGTGGACGCCGGCTGTCGCGGCGCCCACCGGTGTACTCAGCGTGGCCGGCTCAACCGCCCTGGTCGCGCTGGTGGCGGTGTTCTGGTCGCCCAGCCTGGGCGACAGCGCGCTCTACAGCGAAGAGCAACTGCGCAGCCTGAAACAGGCCCGCACCCGCGTGCGCCTGCACGTGGAGCAGCAAGCCGATGGCACCCTCAAGGGCTATGGCTTCTACACCGGCACCAAGCGCGATTGGGAAATGGTCGATGTGGTGCAGCTGGCGTTGCGCGACAGCCAGTACGTCGCGGACCTCGGAGAAGGTATCGAGCTGATCTGGACCCCGGCGGTCGATGGCTCGGACATTCTCGGCATTCCCAAACTGGAAGCGGCGCCGCAAGCACCGCACATCTGGGTGTATCCGCCGACGAAACAGGCTGAGGCGATCATCGTCGATCCGGTTTACCCGCCGGATTACCAGGATTTCATTCTTGTGTTTCCGGTGGGGTCGGGGGTTAAGCCGCTTTATGTGGTGATCAGCAGGCCGCGCAAGGGTGTGACACCTGCGGATCATGATTACCATCCGGCACCAAAAACCGAGGAAATAACCGCATTTCCCGGACTCAAGGAAGCCAAGAAAATGAACCCTATCGTAGGGGGTGGCGGACTGAGAGACCGTTGGAAAGATGCGAAGGGCAGACGGATTTACGAGTGGGACTCAAGGCACGGTGAGCTGGAAGTATATCGGGCCAGCGACGGGAGCCATTTGGGATCCTTTGATCACCAGACAGGTGAGCAACTCAAAGGCGCTATACCTAAACGCAACATCCCCAAAAAATATTTGTGAGGTGACGATGGGACTCAAACTCAGGCTTGAGTGGTACGACAAAAAAACAGAGCTGGGTGAGGGGAAGGAATACTCCCGCGATCTCGGCAATGATGATTCAGTATTCATCGCCCTGGGCATCCCTGTTGAAAACAATGTCAACAATGGAGGGTTCAACGTCGATGAAAATTGGCGCGCTGTGATCCAGCCTTACTTCCAGCATACGATCGTCTTGGCCAATTACGATTACCAGATGTCGTTTGACTATCGCGATGTTTGGTAGGCCGAACTGGCCCTATCGCGAGCAGGCTCGCTCCCACAGGGGAATGCGATCAACTGTGGGAGCGACGGTGCGACGATTCGACCTGCTCGCGATGGTTGTCAACGATGGCGCGGGTTGCCTGATGCCCCGCGGTGTTCTTGCGTCCATCGCGAGTAAACTCGCTCCTACAGGGGGGTGGGGCTGATTGGCTTTTGATTTTCTGTGGGAGCGAGCCTGCTCGCGATGGTCGTCAACGATGACGCGGGTTGCCTGATGACCCGCGGTGTTCTTGCGTCCATCGCGAGCAAGCTCGCTCCTACAGGGGGTGGCGATTGGTTTTTGATTTTGTGTGGGAGCGAGCCTGCTCGCGATTGGGGTTGATCAGCTTTGCACGCAAACCCTCACAAATCCGCCTTCACCGTCAGCATGAAGTTACGTGGTTCCCCGTAATAGTTGCCAAACCCCTCGCGCCCGATGCTCTGGTAATACTTGCGGTCAAACAGGTTGTTGCCATTGACCGCCACCGACCAGGTGTCGTCGATGCGATAGCCGATCCGGCCGTTCCACACGGCATACCCCGATTGGCTGTTTTTGATGGTGCCGGTGTTGTTCAACCGGTAGTTGTCGCTCTGCGCCTCGACACCGGCGCCGACGCTGAAGCGATCGAGGGCGCCGTCCAGGGCGTAGTCGCCCCACACCCGCAGCACGTGACGCGGCACGTAGCTGTTGAACACCGCGCCTTCACTGGTGGAGTCGATGTTTTCCAGGGTCTTGGTCTGGGTGTAGGTGTAGCCGGCGAGCATTTGCAGGCGGTCGATGACTTCGCCGCTGACTTCCGCTTCGAAGCCCTGAGCCCGTACCTTGCCGGCGTTGACGTAGCAGTAGCCGTCGGGCGATGCGCAGGTGGAGTTGTAGTCGGTTTGCGCCTGGTCCTTCTGGATGGTGCGGAACAGGTTGAATGCGGTGTTCAGCCGACCGCCCAGCCATTCGCCCTTGATCCCCAATTCATACGAGGCGCCGACCATGGGCTTGAGCGAGCTGCCGCCCTCGGAACGGTACTGACCCTGCGGGGTGAAAATATCTGAGTAGCTGGCGTAGGCGGTGAGGTTGTCATTGAGGTCGTAGAGCACTCCGGCAAACGGTGTGACTTCGCCAGTCTCGGTGCTTTTGCTGTGCTCGGGATAGTCCCAGGCAACGGTGTAGGAATCACGCTCGGACTTGTACCAGCTGACCCGACTGCCCAGCACCAGCGTCAGCGGGTCGGCCAGTTTCAGGCGCAGGGTGGAGTAGGCGCCGTACTGCTTGGTGGTCGACTCCACCGGACCGCCGTTGTAGGAATTGGCGTAGTAGTAGCTGTCCGGCGGCTCGGGGATGTGGGCGTTGGGGGCGAAGGGATTCTGCTTGTCCGGCAGGCGGATCAACAGGTAACTGTCGTCCTTTTTCGAGCGACTGGCGTTGGCGCCCACGGTCAGTTCGTGTTGCTGGCCAAAGGCATCGAAGTGGCCATCGACGTAGGCGTCGAAACCGTAGTCAACCTGGTCATAGTCGAACAGGCCGGAATACATGCTCATCGCCGGTGTGGTGCCCGCCGTGATGGTGCCTTCGGAAAAACCGTACTTCATGTCCTGGGTGTTCTTGCTGTACACACCGGCGACCTTCAGCGCCCAGTCATCATTGAACTGATGCTTGAGGTCGGTAAACACCGTGGTCCGGTGGCTTTGCCAGTCGTTCCAGGATGCGCCCAGGCACGTGGAACGGCTGAGTTTCAGGTCGCTGCCATCGCTGTAGCGCGGCAGGCCGTGCCAGCACGGATTGGCGTCGACATCCTCATAGGCCACGCCCAGCCCGAGTGTGGTGGCGGGCGTCAGGTCGAAATCCAGCGCGCCATAGAACACCTGGTCCTGGCGTTTGGCGTGGTCGTAGAAATACTGGCGATCCTGCTGCGCCAGTACCGCGCGACCGCGAACAGTGCCACTGGCGTTCAACGGCCCACCGGTGTCCACCTGGCCGCGGTAGTTGTCCCAACTGCCGGCAGACAGGGTGATTTCGGTATGGGGCGTGGCCGTGCCGCGCTTGCGCACGAAGTTCACCGCGCCCACGGTGCCGCCCGAGCCCTTCATCATGCCAGCGGCGCCGCGTTGCACTTCGACGCGGTCATACAGTGCCATGTCGCTGCTGAAGCTGTCGGCCTGCACGTAGTTGTTGCCCATGTCCAGCGGCACACCGTCGTACTGATACTGGCCGAGCATCTGGAAGCCCCGGGAGTAGAAATATTTGCCGCCCATGGGCGAGTCATACACGGTGATGCCCGGGGTCTTTTTCATCACCTCTTCGATGGTGTTGAGGTTCTGGTCATCCATGAACTTGCGGGTCAGCACCGTCACCGATTGCGGGGTTTCACGCAGCGAGTGTTCACCTTTGCCGATGGTCAGCCCGCCGGTGGTGTAGGAACCGGTGCCCTCGGTCGTGACGGGCAGGGCGCTCGCATTGACCAGGGTCGCCCCCAGTTCCATGGCACCGGCCTGCACCCGGGAAATCACCAGGGTCGAACCTTGCTGGCTGTACGTCAGGCCGGTGCCTTGCAGCAGTTGCGCCAGGGCGCTGGCCGGTTCCAGGTTGCCGCGAACCGCCGGGGCCAACTGGTCGGGCACGATGCTGTGATCCACCGCCAGCGTCAGGTGCGCGGCTTCGGCCAATTGGCGCAGCGAGGTGGCCAACGGCTGACGCGGCAGGTCAAACTGCACTGGCGCGGCCCAGGCATGGCTGGCAACGCCCAGCGCGACGGCCAAGGTCAGGGATTTCATCAAGGTCAGGGACTGCATGGATGGGTCTCGTAAGAGGTGGGGATACCTACTGACGGACGACCCGACAAAATCCCTGATGTGCCAAGTGCAAATTTTTTCAGGCGTCACAAACCACGCAGGTAGGTGATGCCGTCGCGGTTGCTGACCTCGATGGGCGCAATGGCCGGCAAGGCCTGGACGAAGCCTTCGACGTCGTCCAGTTGCACCACGGCGTTGATGCGCGGTTGGCCCTTGCCCGGCAGCACCCGCACCGGTTGACGGCGGTAACGGGACAGGCTGTTGGCGACTTCTTCCAGCCCGGCCTGCTCCAGCACCAGGCGACCCATTTCGAAGGCAAAAGCGTTGCTCGCGGAAATGTCGAGCATGTGCGGCGCGTTGCGGTTGTCGCTGCTGGCGACCTGGCCCGGCACCAGCACCAGGCGACCACGGCCATTGTCCACCTGCACCGAGCCGCGTTCGACGCTGACCCGCAGCTCATGGGGCTCACGTGCCACCACAAACCGTGTGCCCAGCACCGTGACCTGGGCGAGGCCGCCATCGACCCGGAACGTGCGGCTGCTTTCACGGGCCACGTCGAAAATCGCCTGCCCCTGTAGCAGGTGCACCAGGCGCTGGCCCTGATCGAAACGCACCTGCAGGCGAGTATCCGCCGCCAGATGCAGCTCGCTGCCATCGGGCAGACTGACGCGGCGGCGCTCGCCGACCGTGGTGACATACTGCGCTTCGAACTCGTGAGGGGTGCGATAGCGCCAGGCCAGCCCGACCGCCAGCAAGCCCACCAGCCCCAGTACGCCACGGCGCATGAAGGCGCGCCGGCCCTGACGCTGTTCCAGTGCCTTGGCCAGGGCCTGGGTGCTGGCCGTTGAGGAGAAGTCCCCCCACAACTCGCAGAACGCCTGATACTCGCGCGCGTGCAGCGGATTGGCCGCTAGCCACTGGCGCAATTGTTCGTGATCGGGATGATCCTGGGGCACATGCATCAGCCGCGTGAACCAGCGGGCCGCTTGTTCGCGTACCGAACTCATGATGTCAGCAACTCCTTGGCGGCACGCAGATCCATCAATGCGCGGATCAGATGCCGCTCCACTGCACTGAGACTGATCCCCAGCATGCGCGCGATGTCCATCTGTTTATGTCCTTCGATCCGCACCAGCCAGAACACCTCGCGGCAACGCGGCGGCAGGCAGTCGATGATGCGTTGCAGCGCCTCCAGACGTTGGCGCATGTCCAGCAAGTGTTCGGGCGTGGGGGCGAAATGCTCGTTGAGCGATTCATTGGCCACCGCCAGACCTTCAGGGTCGTCCAGCGAGCAGAAACGCCCGGCCTGGCGGAAATGGTCGATCAGTACCGACTGCGCCACCGTGCGCAAATACGCGTTGGGCTGCTCGATGCGGGTCTTCCTGTCCACCAGCAGGTAGCGGATGAAGGCGTCATGCAGCACATCCTGCGCCAACTGAATACAACCGGTGCGCCGACCCAGGCTCAACAACAAGTCGGTGTAGGCCCAGCGCAGGTCGATTCGATTCCAATTCATTGCCACCGCAGGTCCATGCCAGCTACTAGGGGAGGGAGCGTGCGGCGAGGATAAAGGGGTCGCGGTTAAATGGGAAGTATTATCAAATGAGAACTTGATTGTTCTACGGGTGACCAGCAGGTGCCCAGCCATACCAAAGCATGAAAAAACCGCGTTGAAGTATGAGTGTCGGCCTCTGGTTGGCGATTTAGAGTGGGCCGACACCCGTCGCCAACTTGAGGTTGCCATGAAAATCAGACAGATCTTGTGCGTGCTTTCCCTTGGAGTCTCCTTCATCGCCCATGCGCAGGAGTTTTCCCTGACCAGCAGTGACATTGCTCAAGGCGAGCCGCTGACCCGCCGTGAGGTCTTCAACGGCTTTGGCTGCGAGGGCGATAACCTGTCCCCGCAGTTGTCCTGGCACAACCCGCCCGCCGGCACCAAAAGCTACGCCATCACCGTTTTCGATCCTGACGCGCCTACCGGCAGTGGCTGGTGGCATTGGACCGTGGCCAATTTGCCGGTGACGGTCACCAGCCTGCCGCGAGGTGTGGGGGCAAACCTGCCCGTCGGAGCTGTCCAGGGGCGCACCGATTATGGCCAGGCAGGATTCGGCGGCGTCTGCCCGCCCGCAGGCGACAAACCCCATCATTACCAGTTCACTGTCTGGGCGTTGAAGGTCGACTCATTGCCGCTGGATGCTCAGGCCAGCGGGGCGTTGGTGGGCTATCTGCTCAATGCCAATGTTCTGGCCAAAGCGACGATTACCCCAACGTATCAGCGCTGACAGCGAGTGGCGCCAGACGCGCCACTTCTTGCGCTGTCGCCCGCCTCAGGATGAAGCGGGCACTTGGCCTGGCAGCGAGAAACACACCTTCGCTCCGTGCCCCGGTTCGCTTTCAGCCCAGATGCGTCCTCCATGGGCCTCGATGATCGAGCGACATATCGACAGACCCATGCCCATTCCTTCCGGTTTGGTGGTGAAAAAGGGATTGAACAGCCTGGGCAGGTTCTGCGCAGGGATGCCAGGGCCGTTGTCCTGAATGCGCAAGCGCACATCATCACCCGGCGCCGTCTCCAGCAGGATAGAAAGTCGTCTCCCTCTGGGTGGCGTGCATGACAAGGCCTGTAACGCATTCAACAGCAGGTTGATGATGACCTGCTGCAACTGGATGCGATCGCCCTGGACCCACAAACCGTCTTGCCGTGGTTGAAACTCGATGTTGACCTTGTGCCGTCTGGTCTCCCGGCGCGTGAGCAGCAACGCCTCTTGTAGCACTTCCTGGAGATTGATCGACAAGTACCGCGGTTCGGATTTGCGCGACAGCGCTCGAATGCCACGAATGACTTCGCTGGCGCGATGGGCTTCGCTCATGATGCGCTGGATGGCACCGCAGACCTCAATAACGTTAGGCTCTTCGCGATTGAGCCAGCGCAAGCCTGCCTCTGCGTTGGTCGTCACTGCCGCGAGGGGTTGATTGACTTCATGGGCAATGGACGCCGCCATTTCCCCCAGGATCGTGACGCGGGTCACGTGCGCCAACTGCGATTGGGACTGGTGAAGCGCTTCTTCGGCACATTTCGCCGTGGTCACATCCATCAAGGCACCGAGGTACTCACAGCACCCCGATGAGTCAGCCGCCCGTTGCGCGAGCATGCGCACATGCTTGCAACGGCCATCGGGCATCAGCAGCCTGAACTCCGCCTCCGGGCACTCGTGGTGGGCGTAAGCCTCTTCAATCAGTTTTTTCAGATCGCCGGTGTCGTCGGGGTGAGTGCGTGAAATCATCTGTTGCAGGGTGGGCTGCTCGGGCCCCTCGAACTCGAATATCCGCCGCGCCTCCTCAGACCAGTTCAGTCGCCCATCCGGCAGCTTCATGCCGACGCTACCGGTGCGGCTCAGCCGCTGGGCCCCGGCCAGGCACGCTTCGCTGCGGTGCAATAGCTGCACCTGTTGCTGGAGCGCTTCCTTGGCCGCCTTGCTCTTCAAGGCCAGGATTGCGCTGATGGTGATGGCCGCCAGACTGACCAGGCAACGTGCGAAGGGCGGTGCCTGCCATGCGTCGGCGGGAGAAACGTGAGAAAGCAGATACGCTGCCAGCGTCAGCAAGCAGCACAGCAGTGAGACCGTGCGCATGCCCCGGTAAGAGAACAGATCACTGGAGATCAGGATCACCGCGACGTACAGCACCGCGATGGCCACATCCAGCGAGGTCAGCCAGTCGACCAGAAAAATCACCAAAGCGAGGGTGACCGCTCCAAGCCTGAGCATCCATACATGGGGCGTATTGATCAATGCACTGTGCCTGGACGTGACTGAAGGGGCCATTTTCATTCCGACGGATTTTTCTTGTGGGGGTGCATTGGAATGTCAGTGAAAGCCTGCCGTCGCCAGACAGCCATTCGAGGCATCCATCAGCCATCAGTGCCTGATCAGGGGGATGTCGCCGGGCGGGATTTGACTGACCGCAGGCCAATGCAAGCGGATTCACCTACGGGTAGCGTCTTGCTCAGGCTTCGGAATTTAACAGCCCGCCTGCGCCGTACGATACTCATACCTTCGGTTAGTCAAGGTGTGTGCCGCCATGGCACGCACTGCGAGGGCGCTGTAGCATCAGCGCTGAATGGTTATGGAGCGGCCTATGAACCTTGCGACGCTAGCGTTATTCCTGCCCGCCTGTTTTGCGCTGAACATGGCGCCGGGGCCTAACAACCTGCTGTCGATCAGCAACGCCACCCGCTACGGCTTGCGCACCGCTTGCGTGGCTGGCGCGGGGCGCTTGCTGGCCTTCGCGATCATGATTGCGCTGGCGTCGGCAGGCCTGGCGGTCGTGCTGCAAACCTCGGAACTGGTGTTCTACGCGATCAAGATCATTGGTGCGGCGTACCTGTTCTACCTGGCCTACCAGCTCTGGAGCGCCGCGCCACAAGCCGAGGTCGAAGCGCAGCAGGCGAGTGCAGGTCAGTGGACACTGGCACGGCAGGAGTTCTTCGTGGCCGCGGGCAACCCCAAGGCCATCCTGATTTTTACCGCGTTCCTGCCGCAGTTCGTCGACCCGACGGCCGATGTCGGTCACCAGTTCGCGGTGCTGGGGGCATTGTTCTTGCTGCTGGAATGGATCGCTATCGGCATCTACGCCTACATCGGCCTGCACATGCGGCGCTGGTTCGCAGAGCCTCGGGGCAAGAGGATCTTCAATCGCTGCTGTGCCGGCCTGTTGTCTGCGGCGGCTTCGATGCTGTTGATGGCGCGGCGCGCCTGATCACGGGAGGTCGCTCGTTCCCGGGCGTGATCCCGGGAATGAGCTGCAACACCGACTCAGGCCGGCAAGCTCATGTGCAACAGCGGGAAGGGCCGGCCTTCGCCGTCCAGCGGCGAGCGGCCCGTTTGAACGAATCCGTAGTGCCGGTAGAAGCCTGCCGCTTCGGGGTTTTGCTCGTTCACATCAACGCTCAGCACTTTGTGCGACTTACGGGCATGGTCCAGCAGTGCACTGCCGATACCCTGGCCACGCAGGTCGGGGTCGATGAAGAGCATTTCCACGTGGCTCTCATTGAGCCCGAGAAAACCCTGTGGACGGTCCTCTGTATCCACCGCCACCCACAGCTCGACGGCGGGGAAGTAGTGGTCGCGCAACTGCGGAAGCAGTGCGTCGATATCGGACGCTTGCAGGAAGTGGTGGGTGGCGCGAACCGCGCGCAACCAGATGTCAAGCAGCAGCGGATAGTCCGCAACAGTACCCTGACGAATGATCATGTAGTCATCTTTGTTAACGGGATGTCGGAAGAGTGGTACGCCATTGCAAGGCGACCGCGTAAAGGTCGGCATCTCGTATGCCCGCTTCGCGAATTAACGCCTGGGCGGTGCACGGCAGGAGTGGCCGAAGAGGAGGGGACGTGGATTTTAACCGGGGTTGCTGGCCAGGTCCATGTCAGCGGTCAGAGATGCGCTCTACCTGTGTTGTCAGTGTCGAAGCGTACTCTTGCGTCACGAAACCCCTCGGCGTTCTCCAGAAGCCAGGTCCACAGCGGCACCATGCGCGCCAGAAAACTTCTTCCCAGTGCCGTCAGCTCGTAATCGACCCGTGGCGGCACCTCGTTGTGATCAAAGCGGCTGATCAGCCCGTCACGCTCCAGTTGCCGCAGGCTGCGGGTCAACATGCGTTGGGTGACGCCAGGCAGGCGCCTGCCAATTTCGGCGTGGCGCAGTTTTCCCGATACGCCCAGCGTATGGACGATCCCCAGTGACCAGCGATTGCCAGCGTGGGTCAGCACTTCGCGCTTGAGTCCATCGTCCTCGGCGCTGAGTGCATCGCACACCACCTGCGACTGGCGGATCACCTCTTCTTCACTCATTTCGTCATGCGGTATCACGGGTGTGCCTTCTTCTTGAGCGGTAGCCAATAGTGGCAGGATAAAAAACACAGTTTGCCTATCACCTTTTGGGAGTTACAGATGCACGCGAATACCAGCGTAAAAATCGACCGCATTCTCGTTCTTGGCGCCGGTGAGCTTGGCCTGGCCGTGCTTCGCGAACTGGCGCAACGACCGGCCGCCCACGTCAGCGTGATGTTGCGCGCAGCGGCACTCGACGCTGCGTCCGCCAGCAAACGCCAAACCCAGGAAGAGCTGAAAACCCTGGGTGTCGAGGTGGTCACCGGCGATGTGGTCAACGACTCAGAGCCGCAGCTCGCCGCTATATTCAGCGGTTTCGATACCGTGGTCAGTTGCCTGGGCTTCGTCGCCGGCGCTGGCACTCAACTCAAACTGGCTCGTGCGGCATTGCAGTCCGACATCAAGCGCTATGTGCCCTGGCAGTTCGGTGTGGACTACGACGTCATCGGCCGTGGCAGCCCGCAGGATCTGTTCGATGAGCAACTGGATGTGCGCGATCTGTTGCGTCATCAGGCCCGTGTGCAGTGGCTGATCATTTCCACCGGCATGTTCACCAGTTTCCTGTTCGAGCCGAGTTTCGGCATCGTCGACCTGGACGACAACACCGTACGCGCCCTCGGCAGTTGGCAGACCGCCGTGACAGTCACTACCGCGCAAGATATCGGGCGACTGACAGCCGCCATCCTGTTCGACCCGGCGCTGATCAATCAGGTGGTCTACACCGCAGGCGACACCCTCACTTACGCAGAGCTGGCAGACACGGTTGACCGCATCCTAGGCAGAACGGTCGAGCGCAGCGAGTGGACGGTGCCGGCGCTCAAGGCCGAGCTGGCGGTCGCACCTGGCGATGCGATGCGCAAGTATCGAGCGGTATTCGCCGAGGGCAGAGGTGTCGCCTGGGATAAGGCCGATAGCTACAACGCTCAGCGGCAGATCGAAACGACCACTGTTGCCCAATGGATCGAACAGCATCTGTACTGATCGGACAGCCTCGACGACGTTAGTCTGCAACCCCCTGACGCCGCTTGCGGAACTCGGCGACCTTATGCCGGTTTCCGCACAGCGCCATGCTGCACCAGCGTCGTTTGTGCGACTTGGTGCGATCGTAAAACATCAGCGAGCAGTCTGCGCTTTCGCATTTGCGTACGAGGGTGAAATCGCCCTCGGCCAACAACTCGGCGGCGGTGTAGGCCAGACGGCCAAGGCGCTGGCTGGCGGTGTCGCCCTGGCGGAAGCGATCGAGCTGCGGCGTGCCCGCTTCATCCCACACCAGTTGCGGCACTGCGTGCAACAGAAAGCCATTGAGCGCCGCTGGATCCGCCACGCGATTTGCCTGGCGAGCGGCGAGCAGGTCTTCGATGCAGTCGCGCAACATGCGCAATCGGACGAGCAATTGCCCGTCGCTCAGCGCCATTTCGTTCGCCGGTCCAAAGCCGATCTGCTCCAGCCACGTCGCCGCATCGGCATCGCTGTCAAGCAAGTCGCGCCGCTGGCCGTCGACCATCATTTGCGTATTCAGCAGGTCCAGCGCGGGGTGGTCGGCAAGTATCAAGGGCTTGGGCAGTTCGATGGGAGAGGTGCTCATGACAAATTCCAGGGAGTCGATACGTGAATTGTAACCTATAAAAAAGATTTGACCAGTTACAATAATCATGCAAAATGGATTTCAGTAACCGGCAAAAATCAATTTAACAAGTTACACGAGGATTGGGCCATGACTACATTCCACCAGGTTGCCTACAAGTTCGTCGAAGCCGATGGCGTGAAGGTTTTCTACCGCGAAGCGGGCGCTCCGGATGCTCCGGTGCTGTTGCTGTTGCACGGCTTCCCCAGCTCTTCGCACCAGTTCCGCGACCTGATTCCGCTGCTGGCGGACAAGTACCGACTGATCGCGCCAGACCTGCCCGGTTTCGGCTTCACCGAGGTGACGGCGCAGCGCAATTACCGCTACACCTTCGATGCCATCGGCGAGACGATTCGCCAGTTCGTCGATGTGCTGGATCTCAAGCGCTATGCGATGTACTTCTTCGATTACGGCGCGCCCACCGGCCTGCGCCTGGCGCTGGCCTATCCGGAACGGGTGAGCGCGATCATTTCGCAGAACGGCAATGCTTATCTGGAAGGCCTGGGGGACGCCTGGGCACCGATACGCCAATACTGGGCAGACCCGTCGCCGGCCAATCGTCAGGTGATCAACGATGCCATCCTGCATCTGGAGGGCACTCGCTGGCAGTACGTGGAAGGGGTAAGCAATCCAGATGTTATCGCCCCCGAGGCTTACTATCTGGATGCGCTGCTGCTGGAGCGGCCGGGTAACAAGAACATTCAGCTCGATCTGTTCTACGACTACCAGAACAACCTGAAGCTGTACTCGGCGTTTCAGCAGTTCTTCCGCGATACGAAGGTGCCGACGTTGGCGATCTGGGGCAAGGGGGACCCTTTCTTCATTCCGCCAGGGGCTGAGGCCTACAAACGCGACAATCCGAATGCCGTGGTGGAGTTGCTGGATACGGGGCACTTTGCGCTGGAGACCCACGTCGAGCATATCGCTCAGCGAATTGTCGAGGTGGTGGGCAACCACATCAACTGAGACGTGCACTGTCGGCGCGCCGCGTGGTGCGCGTCGACGGTGTTTTCCAATTAAACGGGGTGGTTCATGGCTTTGGTGTTGCCAGAAAATCGCTAACCAGCGTCACAACTTGCTGCTGGATCAGCTCGCGTGGACGCGCCTTATCGCCGTCGCGACAAATGATGCCGTCGCCTGGGGCGTCCTCCTCGAGCATCTCGATCGCTCCGGGTTTGCAGATCGACATGAAACTGAAGTGGGTGGCGTCGCTGATCTCGACATAACGCGTAGTAGCCCGTGGCAGGCGTTTAACCAGGTTGGCCGATTCCAGTTGCGCTGGCAGATCTTCGGAGGGCGCTCCGGCGGCAATCACCAGCGTCGGTACGGTGAGCGCGGCGAGGCTCGTATCAGTCATGCCGCGAGACAAGCCCAGATCCAGCGAAACGACCGCCGTGACCGCCTTGTAACGCATGTCGGCAGCCAGTTGGGCCCTTGCTTGCGGGGTACTGGCAGTATTCATTTGCTGGTAAACGCTGCAACTGGACAGTTTTGCATGGACCTTGCAGTCCCGGTCAAAGCGCTCGGGGTCGAAACGGACGCCGGCGATTTCCATGGCTGTCCAGCCACCGAGCGAGTGACCGACTACGGCAATTCGCGCAGGCGAGACTGAGCCAAAGTGCTCCGGCTGCGCGATCACGGCCTCGATCGCGCGACGCAGGTCAACCGGTCGCTGCCACAATTGCGCAGCAGCCTGCGGGCTGCGGTCGTGGGTGGTGCTGCCGGGATGGTTGACCGCCGCGACGATGAAGCCCCGTTCGGCCAAGGCACTTGCCAGCCACATCTGGTTGCTCCAGTTGCCCCGATAACCGTGGGAAAGCACGACCAGCGGATGTTCGCCGGACGTAGGCGGCGCATCACGTACGGCAGAAGCACTGACGAAGACCGGATTGTCGTCGATCAATTGTGCTGGCGCGGTGGTGGAGGCGGGGTACCAGACGACCATATCCAGGGGGCGTTGCGGGTCCGCAAGGGTTGCGGTGGAGAAGCCGATGGGGTGGGTGTCAGCCAGTGTGGTGGCAGACAGTCCAATCAGCAGCAAGGCGCCGAGAGCAGTTTTCAATGGTGATTCTTCCTTGATTGCATTTGTCGAATTCAGGTGGGGCCAAATCTCTCAAGCTGCCGTCGTTCGCGGGCGGCGGCTTAAGACCCAAAGTGCATAGTACAGCTGAGTTCGTACTGGTGCGTACCTGGACGCAAGCGTATTGTTCGATGCGCTTTACCCCTCCAGGAAATTCTGAAGTAGGACAACGAACATGGATGTTGAACTGGCTCATAAGATTGAGGCCGCAGAAAGCGAGTATTTACGTTCGCGCGTTGAGAGTCTGGCAGAAATCAGCGGAAATCCTTATGGGGCACGTGTTTTTTTCAACGCGGACTTTCCGTGCTTTCAAGTGAAAGCATCGCCTAGCCCAATGTTCAACCGCATCTACGGTGACATCGCCAGCGATCCCTTGGCCATGTTGAAATTGCTCAATGAGTCAGCGGAGCGATCGGCTGTAACCCCACTTATCGGAAAATCTTCGGCGTTGGAGCAATGCGTTGTTTTGGGCGAAGCACGGCTTGAGCGTTTGAGGGGCTGGACTCATCTGCAATTAGTTTGCGCCATTGAAAAAGTGGTATTGAGTCGTCACTCATTCGAAATTGAAGAGGTCACGCCGAATACTCTGGCTCTATTCGCAGAAGTGCATGCGGGTGGCTTTCATACCAAGCCGGAGCATCGGCTGCTGAATCAGGCTTCCTTTGCAGGGCAGATGTCTGACGGACGTCTGAAAATCTACGTCTTGAAAGCGCAAGGCGTGGTGGTAGCAGGGGCTGCGATGTACTTGGCCAGCAATGGCATCACCTACCTTGGAACGGCGGCAACCCGAAAGGATGCCCGGGGCTACGGCTGCCACGGAGCCCTGATTTCTCACCGAATAGAGCAAGCAAAGAAGCATGGCTGCCAGTGGGTCGCTGCAACCGCGCTGGCCAGCTCCCAAAGCCGCCGAAATCTGGAGCGTGCCGGGTTAACGGCATCCCATGCTCAAGCGCTATACCGTCTGGCAGATAGCTGAGATAAACGGCTGAGAATGAGCGTCTGCTCTTAGCCGCTAGCGACGGGATGACTAGCCCGTCGCCATTGCCTGCTCACACCTCAGTCTGCTCGGCCATCTCAAGCGCGTCGTCCACTTCGATACCGAGGTATCTGACAGTGCTTTACGGCTTGGAGTGACCGAGAAGTATCTGTGCTGCTCTGGTGTTTTTCGTTCTCCGGTAGATCAATGATGCCTTGATCCGCATCGTATGAGTGCCATATGGCACTGGGTCGAGGCCGATGGAGGTCACCCAAGGTTTCACTATGCGTGAGTATTGGCGCGTGGATAGATGTTCGGAAGTTCTTAGCCGACTTGGGAACAGGAAGTCTCCATTTTGGAGTCGAGCCTGTTACACCCTGTTGAGGCTATATCTTCAAATCACTTTTGTTGGATCGCCCATGGACCAAGCGATACCACCGCCGCGATCCATCTTGATAATCGCCTCCATGTCGGCATCGTCGATTGCAAAACCGTCCAGTTCGAGGTTTTGACGCATACGAACTGGATTTAGGCTTTTGGGAAGAACTGCGTACCCGTTCTGGATGCCCCAGCGCAAGAGAAGCTGGGCCTCAGTAACTCCATACTTCGCCGCCAAGACCGCAAAAAAGTTGTCTCCAGCCTTCAGGTCCTCTGGCTTGGCGCTGTCTTGCCCGGTACGCCATGTGGAAAGCGGTGCGAGACTGCTGTAGGCAATAGGAGCAATACCATGCTGCTTCATGTAAGCGATCAGTTGCGGCTTTTGTGACCAGGGGTGAAGCTCAATCTGATTGGCTTCTGGCATGGGTAGGCCGGCTGCTCGAATCTCCTCGATATGGGCCTCGGTGAAGTTGCTTACTCCAATGCTGCGTACTTTGCCAGCCTGCTTCAGCTTTACAAGTGCACGCCACTGATTGACGCGCTGGCTTCCGCCATGTGGGGAATGGATCAAATAGAGGTCAACATAATCCAGGCCGAGGCGTTTAAGGCTCATCTCACATTCAGCGAGGGTTTGCACTTCGGTTTTGGCGGTTTCGCCCCATTCCGAGGCGCCTGGCCATAACTTGGTGGTTACGAAGATATCGTCACGAGAGAGACCGTTATCTTTGATGCCTGCTCGAATCCCTTCTCCTACGCCCGCTTCGTTGTCGTAAACAGCGGCAGTATCCATATGCCTGTAGCCGACTCCAATTGCAGAGCGCACGGCCGCTGCAACGTCGTCCTTGGTGATCAAGTAGGTGCCGAACCCAATAGCCGGTATGTTGACAGCGGCGTTAATGGAGAATGATTTATTCATGATATTCATTGCTCGCTCCATCTTTTACAGGTTGATCGGTAATCCCGAAATAAGCGAAAGAAATCCGCCAGTTGTAGCTTTGATCCGCAATTCTTTGATCGGGGCATAGTCGGGTGCTTGGTAGAAGTCTGTGGCGTCCTTCAGGCTAGGGAAGCGAATAACCACGAACACAGGCTGTGCTTCACCTTCGACCGGGTTGAGGCCGGATGCCATGATTTCAACGACCCCGCCGTACTTCTGCACGAGTGGGGTTGCCTTTTGGCTGTACTCGGCCATTAATTGCGGATCAATCACAGTAAAATTGCCAACTAGGTAACCGGGTTGTTCAGCAGTCATGCCCTTTCCTCCCTCAACAGTTAGGTAATGTCTAGTGACGTAGTGATTTCGATATTTTTCCTGGTCGAAGTGGGTCGGATATTTAAGAGTCACGAATCCACCTAACAAGCACTCCGGCTTTACTCAGGGCGAGAGATAGAGCTTGCCGTGAGTGAGACGACTTTCGATATCACGATGTGCATCGGCTGCTCGGCTGATTGCATATGACTTAGCGTTGGGCATACGTAGCCAGCCAGCCTCAATGCCTTCGATGACGCTGGCAGCGCGCCTCTTGAACTCCAACGGCTCCGCGATGTAACTGAAGACCGATCCCGCAGCGACGCGCGTACAAGCGGTAGTTAATTCTGCTGGAGATATTGCAGGTGCAGGGCCCGAGGAAATCCCACAGCAGACAGCCATCCCACCTCGCGCAAGCCCTTTCACGGTGTTGACGAAGGTAGCAGCTCCCACAGAGTCGAACGCTAGATCGACCCCTTTGCCGTTGGTCACCAGTAATAGCTCATCCAGGAACTGGTAATCACGGCCATAGTTAATGACTTCATCTGCCCCGCATGCTCTCGCAACGTCGGCCTTATCGTCGCTTGAAACTGTACCTACTACCCAAGCCCCCAGATGCTTGAGCCACTGCACCAGCAATTGCCCAACACCTCCCGCCGCCGCTTGAACCAGCACGCGATCACCTGGTTGGACAGAGCGATATTCTGTGGCCAGGTACTGAGCCGTTAAGGCTTGAAACAGTAGGGATTGAGAGACACTGAAGGAGTCTGGCACCGGCACAATCAATTCTGCCGGCACTACGATCTGGCTTGCATAGGAGTTCGGGACGTTGACCCACGCCACACGCTGGCCTACTGAGAATGGGACGTTACCACCAGCCTTGCGTACGCGTCCGACCCCCTCAAGACCTGGAGTAAAAGGTGTGGAGACTGCATGAACCCCCAATCCTTTTCGTAGATTTATGTCGAGAAAATTAACGCCCGCAGCTTCCACATCCACAAGCACTTCACCAGCACCGGGTCGCTGAACATTGGAGCCCCTTTCGAGAACCAATTGCTCAGGCCCTCCCAGCGCTTGCACGATGACTCGTTGCATAACGATCCCCCTGCGGTTATTGCTTAGCTCGCCAGTGTCTCGGAGAGCCTTTGTTGAAAGCTCTCAATCTTCTGCTCCGAGGCGCCGAGCGCTTCATGGAAGGCCACCGGTGGCAGGTAGGTCATGCCGACATAAAGTGCACTGGCCTTCATCGGAGTCAGCACCTCCTCAATCGTACTTTGCACAAGCCCTTCGTGTGAGAGTGTGTATTGAGTTGCGCCGGTCGATACCACCACCTGCATAGCCTTACCTTGCAAGGCTTGGCCTTCAGGACCAAACGCCCAGCCATAAGTCCAGACCTCGTTCAGGTAGGCCTTGAGCATGGGCGTCAGGTTGAACCAATGGATCGGAAACAGGAACACGATGCGTTCCGCTGCCTCATGAGCGGCCTGCTCGGCAGCAAGATCAAAACCAGTCAGCTGTTGGCCATAAATCGACTCCAGATTGCGCACCGTCACGTTCGGGAACTGTTCCGCAGTCTCCTGGAGCGCTTTGATAACCCGCGATTGGTCTGGATAAGGGTGAGAGGTAATTACAAGCGTTTTCATGACAGAGCTTTGGCCCATTCAGTAAGTGATGGCTGCATTCTGTCTAGCTAGACTCGATACGTGAATGTGTCATAGGGTTTATGATTATGAAACTCAAGGTTTATAATCGGGAGGCCCCAATGCAAGCCAGGGAATTACTCTATGGACTCTTCACAGCGTGTTCGCGCCATCCTCTCGTTCGTTCACGCTGCTGATGCGGGGAGCTTCGCTTCAGCGGCCAGGGCGCTAGGCGTTTCGTCTGCTGCCGTGGGCAAAAACATTGCAGGCCTGGAAAAAGCGTTAGGGGTGCGTCTCATCAATCGCACCACTCGAACCATGAACCTCACCGAGGAGGGCCAGGCTTTCCTGTATCAGGCGAGAATAGGACTTGAGGCGCTTGATTTGGCTGCACAAGCGGCTGTAGCCCAGAGCGCCACGCCTGTGGGGAGTGTGAGGATTTCTACCAGCGTCGGTTTCGGACGTGAACAACTGACGCCCGTGCTTCCTGGATTGTTGGAGAAGTATCCAGGTTTGTCTGTGGAGATCGATTTCGATGACCGAGTCATTGACCTCGTTCATGATGGCTACGACATCGCGCTAAGAGGAGGACGGATTGCCGACTCTTCGCTCGTTTCCCGTCCTATCTGCGACTTCAAGCGCGTGCTGGTCGCTGCACCCAGCTACCTCACTCGGTATGGTACTCCGCGTCAACCGAAGGATCTCGTCGGGCACAAGCTCTTGACCCGACGTTTTTTAGGAGGCCGCTTGGTGCCTTGGGAGTTTAGAACTGATGAAGGCGGCATCATCACTTTCGACACCCGCTCAGCCATCATGACGCTATCTTCTCCGGAAGCGATCACCCATGCCGCCGTCGCAGGCGCCGGAATTGCCACCATTGGCGTTCATCATGCTTGGCGGCATTTGCTTACCGGCCAGCTCAAGGTTCTTTTACTGGATTCGCACGACCCAGGCGGCTTCGAGATGACATTGCAGTATCCCCACCGAGCGCTCGTACCACCACGGGTCCGTGTCACCGTGGACTATCTACTGGAGGAATTCGCCAAGCTTGAAGAACTGCACGTGCCTTTTTCTACCCTGAACGACTATCAAGCTTAAGCTCGAATATTGATTAAGTTTCATAGATATATGCATGTGATTCATGAGTGTATGTTCTGAGTAGAAATTCTCCTTGGCCCTCGTGCCAATTATCCTGAGTGAACAGCCTCAAGACTTGGGGCAGGTCAGAGGAGTCAAATGATGAATACAGAAGTCAGCGGAAAGGTGTGCATTATCACAGGGGCTAGCAGCGGTCTTGGTCAGGCGCTGGCACGCTTACTGGCGGCTCAAGGCGCAATGTTGGCCATAGGTGCTCGCCGCGAGGATCGTATTACTGCACTCGCTGATGAACTGAGAGAGACAGGTGCACAGGTGGTGGCCATGGTCACGGACGTCACGAAGCGCTCAGACGTAGAAGCGCTTGTCGAAGCTGCCAAGAGTGCTTTTGGGCGCGTTGATGTCCTCATCAATAATGCGGGCGTGATGCCGCTGTCGTTGCTGGCAGATGGCAAGATTGAGGAGTGGGAGCAAACAGTTGATGTAAATCTTAAAGGTGTTCTCTACGGAATCGGTGCTGTACTGCCCATCATGCAGGCCCAGCGTGCTGGTCACGTTGTCAATATTGCCTCTACAGCAGGTCATCGCGTTATTCCCACCAGTGCAGTGTATTCGGCAACAAAACACGCGGTCAGGGCTCTCTCAGAAGGTTTCCGCCAAGAAGTCGCAGAGTTCAACATTCGCTCCACTATTATTTCTCCGGGCGCCATGTCGAGTGAGCTGTTGGACGGTATTTCTGACGAAGCTCTGGCATCGCAGCTTCGCGAAAATATCGTGTCTTATATGTCCCCAGATGATGTGGCCGAAGCTGTCATTTTTGCGATCAGTCGGCCCGCGAACATTGGCATCAATGAGATACTGGTTCGTCCAACATTGCAGAAGTCTTGATGCGCGATGCTTGAGTGCGGCGGTCATGGGTGTGAGAGTTTATGAACCGAGATGAATTGGCAGATCTCAGCTCGTTCGCCATTGTGGCGCAAGAACGAAGCTTCACCCGTGCGGCAGTACGGCTGAACATTTCTCAATCGGCGCTGAGCCACACCATCAAGCGTCTCGAAGATCGTCTTGAGCTGCGATTGCTGGATCGCTCAACCCGCAAGGTTTCGCTCACCCCAGCCGGAGAGCGCCTTCTGGGAACGCTGGCACCGGCTCTCGAAGACATCGCTTCTGAACTGTCAAATCTTGCTGGGCTTCGTCAAAGCCCTGGGGGAACAATTCGCGTGACCGCACCAGGTCACGCGGCCAGGTCGATAATAATGCCGCAGATCCTGCGGCTGACTGAGCAATACCCCGACCTGTCAGTGGAGCTGACAGAGGATGTGTCCCTACCGGACATCATTGGTGCCCGATTTGATGCGGGCGTGCGTATCGGCGAGCACCTCGCGCAGGATGTTATTGCTATCCCTATCAGCCCGCCCTTGAGGCTCGCCATCGTGGCGGTTCCGGAGTTCTGGAGAAAGCACCAAATACCGAAATCACCTCGTGATCTCCCAAGCGATAAGTGCATCAGTTACAGACGCCCTTCCACCGGCAGGGTTTATGAGTGGGAGTTTTCCAAGGATGGGGTCGCCCTCTCGATCAGTCCCTCGGGGCGCCTGTGTTTCAACACGTCGGCCTTAGTCCTACACGCTTCGTTATCTGGGCACGGTATTGCCTGCGTGCTTGAGGATGAGGCAGAGGAGCACATTCAATCTGGACGCCTGGTCCGAGTTCTAGAAGACTGGTGTGAGGCTTTTCCGGGTTACCACCTCTACTACGGTAGTCGCCGACATAACGTTGCCGCGCTCAAGCTGCTGGTGGAGGCGCTTCGCTATGACCGAGGGTCGCAACCGGCGGGATAGTCATTAGCCCAATTGCTATGAGCGTGCGCCAGTGCGCTGTAGGCGGGTAGTACCAACATAACACTATCTACCATTTTCAATGCCGTCGGTGATCGAAGGGGCATGGACGAGGGCGAATACCCCTTTTTTTATGCTGGAGTGTTCGCGGCATGAATGATCCTGAATAGGAGTTGATGTAGCGCGATGTCGACATAGACTGCTTTAGGTAGTAACGGCAGGTAACTTAAGGTTTTTCAATAGTCTTCCCAGACTTCACACCGTACTCAGATGTAACGATCTGCTTAAAGCGTTGTTACTGTTGTAATTCGGCGAACCGTAGCCAGTTCAAAAAAAGATCTGAATTTAGCAAACGGCGCAATCTTGGCCATAAGCATGCGTGCGTCAGCACAAACTACAGAGGCTTTTCCTAATGACTGAAGATACGATGAGCGATGCCAGTGTGTTGAGCGCTCTGATTGCCGTGAATGAGCAAGCTACTTTCAACCGATGGGCGGGATTCAAGGTAGTAAGCGCCTCAGCTGGCGAAGTAGAGTTGAGGATGTCTTGGCGTGAAGAGGTTGGGCAGTACAATGGATTTCTCCACGCTGGGCTGATCGGCGCTTTGCTCGATACTGCCTGTGGCTTTGCGGCAAGCACGGTGTCCGGTCCAGTACTGGCGTCCCAGTTTTCGGTCAGGTGCATCGCACCAGCCAAGGGGGGGATCTTTGTCGTCAAGGGGCGCGTAGTGAAAGCTGGCAGACGGCAGGTTTTTGCAGCTGCGGATCTGTACTGTCAAAGTCTGGAGTCGAAGGAGCTGACACTCTGCGCAAACGGAGATGCGATTCTAGTCCCGGTTGGAATACCCCAGTGAGCGTTATGCGCATTGTCTGAGGCTCAATGGCGGCTTCTGGCCGATTTCTGCCGGCCGCGAAGGGGAGCCCCGGCCAAAAACTGCGATTGATCAGACCTCAGAAGCAGTATTTACGGTGACCCAGGCGTGGTCAAACGCGGCAACAAACCTGAGTGTTTTATCCCGTACCCCGTGCCGACAGCACGAGACACTGCACAGATCAGCTGCAGGGTGTGACGCTGGCTTCCATCATGCGCAAACACCCCCAGGCTTTTATAACGGTGTAAGAGTTTGCCTTTTGGTGATTAGGATTTGCGCGGGCAGCCTCTGCGAGGGTGGGATTTCTGGTATAGACGGGCATGTTCGATCATTTCCGGTGTGAGGAATGGATAGTCGTCCCGGATAGTTTCGAACGGCACTCCCTCATCAACCGTGGCCAGTAAGTTCTCTATCGGCAGTCGTGAGCCTCGGATGACCGGCATTCCACCGAGAATCTCTGGATCAGACACTACGGTTTCGCGTACTGGTTGGTCTTTATTCAGGCGAGTGTCCAGTGGCTCGTTGATGCAAGGCGATTGAGCTGGTGCGTGGTTAGTGGACACCGAGAAGGGGGGCCACCAGATCGAAAGAAAACGATAAAACCCGTGCCCAAGGCGCACAAGCCGGCGGATTCTGGCGTGGTGGTAGGCAATGGCGCAAGGTTGTGTAGCTTTCAGGAAGTAATTTGGCTGCCAGTTAAACAAGCCGCCAGGAGTTGGAAGCCAGGAGGTAGGCAAGCGACCTGCAACAGCAGCCGTGACCGCCCAATCAACGGTCACGCCCCCTGCATGCAACCTTAGAAACTCTGCGGCATCTCCCCCCGCGCCATCCGCGCATTGATCTCCTCGATCACCCCCGGCAACTCCACAATCGTATCAATCAGATAATGCGGCCGAGCCCCTTCGAACATCTTGCCAATCCGCGCACGTTCCTCAGCCAACTTCTGCGCCGGCAGTGCCTTGTATTGATCGTAAGTCAAACCCAGTGCATTGCCCGAACAGGTCAACGCCACCGTCCACATCCCGGCGCTGCGGCCTTCGAGAATACCCGGCCAGGTGTCATCGACCTTCACGCAGGCCGCCACATCGTTGATGCCCAGGGCAATCACGTTCGCCAGGGCCTGGGCCGGGTGAGGGCGGCCGTTGGGGACTTCGTCGGTGGCCACCACGTGGTCGGCGACGTAGCCGTTGGTGCGCGCCAGTTCGACCACCTTGGCCATGACCACTGCCGGGTAGCCGGAGCACGAACCGATTTTCAGGCCCTTGTCGCGCAGCGCGTCGATGGTTTGCAGTGCCCCCGGAATCAGCGCCGAGTGCAGGGCGATCTTCTCGATTTGCAGCGGCATGAAGCGTTCATACAGCGCCGTCACGTCGTCATCGGTGGGCAGGCGGTCGAACACCGCGCGGTAGCGCTCGGCAATCTGCGGTTGGTTGCACAGGGTGCGGATGTGGTCCCACTTGCCCATGCCCATCGGGCCGCGGGCTTCTTCCAGGGATACGGCGACGCCGAATTCGGCAAAGGCCTCGACGAAGATCTGGGTGGGGGCGAAGGAGCCGAAGTCGACGACGGTGCCGGCCCAGTCCAGGACCACGGCTTGCAGTTGTTTGGGTTGCTGATAGTGCATGGTGGATCTCCAGTTTTCGGGTAGGGGGTGGCCGTCCCTCTCGCTGGTGAGAAGTAGGCCTGTTCAAAGGTGCAAAAGCGTTACAGCGGGATGGGGCTTGAGTCGAACAGCTCGGCGATCATCGGGCGGTTGCGGCGAATACCCAGGCAGCACAGGTGGTAGTCGATGGAAAACGGGTGGTTGACGAACACGATGGGTCTGGTGCCCGGCGTTTCGGCGTATTCGACAGCGGAGACGAAACTAATGCCGATGCCCTGGGCGATGGCGTGGACGATGGCTTCGCGGCTGTTGAGTTGCATCACGCAGTTGAGCGAGACGCCCAGTTGCTGGCAGCTTTCTTCCACCAGTTGGCGGGTGCGTGAGCTTTTCTCGCGCAGAACCCATTTCTCCTGGCTGATCTGTTCCACGTGCACTTCCTTCTGGCTGGCCCAGGGATGGTCGTCGCGCACCACGGCGATGATCGGGTAGCGCCGATACAGTTGCGTATCGAAGCGATGGTCGAACTCGGACAACGCCAGGATCGCCACGTCGATGTCGAAGTTGAACAGGCGGTTCAGGGTTTCCTTTTCCGGGGAAAACGAGGTTTCCAGTTCGATGTCCGGATGGCGCTGCATCAGCTCGTAGGTCAGGTTCATGGCGATGGGCGGGGAGACCGCGCCCAGGCGCAACATGCCGGATTTGCGTTGCTTGAAACTCTGTAGCAGTTGCACGGCTTCGTCTTCCTGGCCAAACAGGCCCTGGGTGATCGCATAGAGTTGGTGGCCGGCCGAGCTCATCTCGATGAACCGGCCACGGCGATGGAACAGTTCCACGGAAAATTTCTTTTCCAGCGCGTTCACCTGCTCGCTGATGGTCGGCTGGCCGACGTGCAAATACTCCGCAGCCAGGGTGAAGCTGCCGGTCTTTGCCACCGCATGAAAGGAACGCAACCATTTGTGGTACTGGTACATGTAGGGTCACTCAACGTCGGATGAATAACGCGACCGCCGCGCTGCATAGGCAGGCCGTCGTCACCACGATGAAAATCAGCGAAGTGTTGCCGGTACTGTCGAGCATACTGCCGATCAGCGGTTCCGCCAGGCCGGCGAACAGGTAGGACGAGAAGTTCATCACCCCGGTGGCCGTGCCGGCACGCTTGGCGCCGACCAGGTCGGGGCACAGCGCCCAGAAACTCGACGCCGGGCCGTAGACGAAGAAACCGCAGAGGAACAACGCCACCAGGCCGGTGGCGCTGTGCGGTGCCAGGGTCCACATCCACAGGCTGGTGCAGGCGCCCAGGACCATGTAAAGCATGATCGCCAGGTAGCGTTTGGAGCCGAACAGCTTGTCGGAGATCCAGCCATTGCTCAGCGCGCCGATGGCCATGCCCACGGGCAGGGCGACGGTGATCCACTTTGGATCGACCAGGCTGTCGCCGCTCTTCCAGTTGGCGCCGAGAAAGTGCACCGGCACCCAGACGATCAGGCCGTAGCGCGCCGCGTTCTGGAAGCCCAAGGACACGGCCGCGATGACCAGGCGGAAGTTCTTCAGCACGGCCTTGTAGCGCTGCGCCGAGGTTTCGACTTCGCCGTGGGCGACTTCGTGGTCCTTGTCGTCGGCGTTGGCCACGCCGGTGTCGGCCAGCGGTTCGAAACCCAGATCCTGCGGCCGCTCACGGGCGATCAGGTAGAAGAGGATGCCGCCGGCGAGCATCAGCAGCACCGGCAAGCGGAAGATCCAGCGCCATTCCAGGTGCATCACTTCCAGCACCACGATCGAGGTCACGTAGGACAGCACCGAGGCGCAACCAGCGGCGAACACATACAGGCCGTAGACCTTGCCGCGCTCGCCGACACTCCACCAATTGGAAATCAGCCGACTGCCCGGCGCCCAGCCCAGGGCCTGGAAGTAGCCGTTGACGCCCCACGGCAGGATCAGCGCGGCGAAGTTGCTGGCAAAGCTGGTCACCCAGTTGGCGGCGCAGGACAACACCGCGCCGGCGGTCATGATGCGCCGGCCACCGAACTTGTCGGCGAGGTTGCCGTTGATGGCCTGGCCGATGGCGTAGGCCCACAGCATTACGGCCGAGGCCCAGCCCAGATGTTCCTTGGTGAAGCCGAACTCGGCCTGGATACCGGGGATGGCGAAGCCGAAGGTCTGGCGGCCAGTGTAGAAAAACAGGTAGCAGAACATCGCCGCCAACAGCATGCGCCATTGGGCGACCCGGAAAGAGGCGGTGTGCGCGTCCAGGGCAGGCATGGTTTGAGCACGATTCATGATCTTTTCCTTATTGTTGTTCGGTTGTACCGATTAACGTCGCGGCGTGCTCACTTTTGTGGGCACAGCAGGAAATCGTCGCGGCTGCTGGGGCCGCTGACAGTGCTGGTTCGGGTGTGCGGGTTTTAAGCGGCTTGAGCGCCGATGAAGTTCTTGCCCCGGGCGCCTTGCAGGGCGAACTGGATCATCTGCTCGGCCTGTGCGGCCGTGACGCCGTAGTCGGAAAACTCGGTTTTCACGTCGAGGCTTTGCAGGAACTCACGCAATTGGCGTTGGGCCTTGTCCAGGTCGTTGCCGAAAATGCTTTGCAGGGTGCGGTCCCGCGCTTCGTCACGGCCCCAGGCCAGGCCCAGCACCAGCGGCAGGGTGAACGAACAGGCGATGCCGTGGGGCAGGCCGTAGTGCAGGGTCATTTCATAGGAAATGGAATGGGCCAGGGCGGTCTTGGTATTGGAGAACGCCATCCCCGCCTTGAGCGCTGCCAGGGCCATGCGCGAGCGCAGCTCGGGGTTGAACAGGTCACGCTTGAGCAGCGGCAGGCATTCGAGAATGTCGGCGATGGCAGACACCGCGAAGGTGTCGGAGATCGGGTTGGCGTTGACGTTCCACACCGACTCCAGCGCGTGGGACAGGGCGTCCAGGCCGGTGGAGACCGTCACGCTGCCTGGTACGGTGAGCATCAACTGCGGGTCGATGATCGCCACCTTCGGCCAGGTGCATTCCAGGTGCAGCGAGTATTTCTTGTGGCTGGCCGAATCCCAGATGGTCGCCCAGGGCGTGACTTCGCTGCCGGTGCCGGCAGTGGTCGGCGCGGCGATCAGCGCCTTGCTGCGCGCAGGCGTGAAAGGCTTGCCGCTGGCCAGCAACGCGAGCAGTTCATCGAAACGTCCCGATTCAGTGCCGACAATCAACGCCTTGGCGGTGTCGATGGCGCTGCCGCCGCCGACGGCGACCACGGTGTCGCAATCACCAGCCTGCTGCCAGAAGCGTTCATAGGTTTCACGCAGTTGCGCCACGTCGGGGTTGGGCTGGACGTCTTCGACCACATGCACCAACCGATCACCCAGCAGGTCCTGGAGGCGGTCGACCAGGCCAAGGCCGCGGGCCTCGGGGAAGGTGACCAGGGCGACTTTCTGGTTTTCGGTGATATCGGCCAGTTCAAGCAGGCTGCCCCAGCCGAAACGGGTATCAACTGGGTTGTGGAATCGGGCAGTCATGGTGGTTCCTTTGTTTTTGTTGTTGGAAGTGGCCCCATACTCGGGGCGCTTCAACGACAGCTCAAATCAATAAATCGCAGGCTTTAATTGGTTGAGCCGATAGTGGGATGAAAAGGGGGGCTCCGGATCAGTCATGGGCGCCACGCTGGATGGCGTTGCGCAGCCGGCTGGAGAGCGCATCGGCGACGATCACCATGAGGGTGATGACGATGATGCAGGTGGCGGTTTCCGGGTACTTGAACAGCTTGAGGCTGCTCACCAGCTCGAACCCCAGCCCGCCAGCACCGACCATGCCCAGTACGGTGGCCGAACGCAGATTGACCTCGAAACGGTAGAGCACCACGGCAATCCAGGCGGTGATCACCTGGGGCAGCACGCCAAAGACGATGACCTGCAACGGTCGGGCGCCGGTGGCCTGCAAGGCTTCGATCGGGCCCTGGTCGATTTCCTCGATGCTCTCGGCGAAGAACTTGCCGAGCATACCCAGGCCATGCAGGGCCAGCGCCAACACGCCGGGGAAGGGGCCCAGGCCGACGGCCGAGACGAAGACCAGCGCGAGGATCAGTTCGTTGATGCTGCGGGTGACGTTGAGCAACTGCCGGGTGGCCTGGAACACCAGGCGGTTCCTGCTGAGGTTGCGCGCCGCCAGAAAGGACAACGGGATGGCCATCAGCACGCCGAGCAACGTGCCCCAGATGGCGATTTGTACGGTCTCCACCGCTGGCGCCAGCAACCTGGGCAGAATGCTCAGGTCTGGTGGCACGGTGCGGGCGAGGAAGTCGCCGATCTGTGGCAGGCCGGCGGCCAGTTCGCCCACGCTCAACTGCGCGCCTGTGGCACTCCACTGCAAAATCACGATAACCGCCAGCACCAGCGCGCCGGTGGACAACCAGCCACGGCTGCCGGTGGGCAGCTTGACGGTCCAGAGATAGTCCTGCTGTTTCATGCGCCAGCCCTCAATGCCGTGGAATGGGTGTGCGGGTCTGTTTGCGCCGCGTCTTGTACGTCGGTTGCCGGGCCGGGATAGATGCGCTGCAGATCGGTCTCAGTCATACCGGCGGTGTCACCGTCGTAAACCAGCCGGCCGTGGGCCAGGCCGACAATGCGGTCGCCGAACTCGCGGGCGTAGTCCACCTGATGCAGGTTGCAGACCACGGTGATGCCCAGTTCGCGGGTGGCATCGCGCAGGTATTGCAGGACCAGGCGCGCGGTCTTGGGATCGAGGCTGGCCACAGGTTCGTCCGCGAGGATCACCTTGGGCCGTTGCGCCAGGGCACGGGCAATGCCCACACGTTGCATCTGCCCACCGGACAGTGCATCGGTGCGTTCGTGGGCCTTGTGGGCCAGTTCGACGCGTTCCAGGCATTGCATGGCCAGCGCCACATCGTCGCGGCGAAACAGTTGCAGGATCGAGCTGAGCGTGGACACCGCGCCGAGGCGCCCGGTCAGCACGTTCTTCAGCACGCTTAGCCGTGGCACCACGTTGTGGTGCTGGAAGATCATCGCCGCCTGGCGCCGCAGCGGGCGGGTGTCCTGGCAGGTCCGCGCATCAATGCCCGCCACGGTGAGCGTGCCGGAGTCGGCTTCGGCCAGCCGGTTGATGCAGCGCAGCAGGGTGGATTTGCCCGCGCCGGACTGGCCCAGCACCACCACGAATTCGCCGGCCGCAACGTCCAGGTCGATGCCGCGCAAGACCGGGTTGGCCCCGTAATGCTTGGTCAGTTGGCGGATGTTGATCATTTCATGCTCCGCAGATCCAGATCGAGCACCTTGGCGGTCTCGCGCACCACGTCGTAGGCGCCATCGCTGGTCGGCTGGAAGCCGTCCAACTGACCCTGGTCACCCCACGGCACGTCCTTGATCGACGCCAGGGCAGCAGCGACTTTTTGCTTGAGCGCCGGGTCAAGGTTCTTGCGCCAGACCATCGGCGATTCCGGGATCGGCCGCGAGCTCCAGACCACCTGGAAGTCGTCCTGCTTCACCAGGCCCCGGGCCACGGCATTGGCCAGGATGCGGTCGGCGACGGCGGCGGCATCGACCTTCTGGTTAGCCACTGCGAGGATGCTGGCGTCGTGGGAGCCGGAGAAAATCACCCGCGAGAACAGTT
The DNA here is from genome assembly GCF_040947875.1 of Pseudomonas sp. MYb118. Taxonomy (NCBI): domain Bacteria; kingdom Pseudomonadati; phylum Pseudomonadota; class Gammaproteobacteria; order Pseudomonadales; family Pseudomonadaceae; genus Pseudomonas; species Pseudomonas sp. MYb118. The sequence goes on from NZ_JBFRXN010000003.1 coordinate 433,361, forward strand.
TTGTCGGATCAAAACCCGCCTGTTCCAGTCCGGCCTTGGGGAACAGATGGCCGGAGGCGGAGCTGGGGTCGACAAAGGCGAAGGTGTGGCCCTTGAGATCGGCGAGGCTGGCGATACCGCTGTCCTTGCGCGCCAGGATCAGGCTCTTGTAGGCGCTCTGCCCGGTTTTCTTGGTGACGGCGACGGCGAACGCTTCGACATCGGCCACCGACGTGGCGAGCACGTAGGAGAACGGCCCGAGGTACGCCACGTCGAGCTTGCCGGCGCGCAGGGCTTCGATGATGCCGTTGTAGTCGGTGGCGACAAAGGGTTCGACGGGCATGCTCAGTTGGCTTTCGAGGTTGCTCAGCACCAACTTGCTGGACTCGATCATGGCCTGGGAGTCTTCCGAGGGAATCAGGCCGATGCGCAGTTTGTCCTGCGCGGTTGCCTGGCTGGCAAGGCTGAAGGACAGGCAGGCGAGGGCCGCGACACGCAAGAATCTGGAGATATTGTTCATGGCATTCCAGGAGGTGGGTTGGAGTGACCACAGGCTAGAAATGTCACGTGACAGTCATACGATCAATTCAATATGGGTTCAGGCAGCTAACTATTGATGGAGTCTATGGATGTCGACGGCGAAAATGCGCGCCTTCCTCGCGGTGGCGCGTCACGGCAGTTTCAGTGCGGGCGCGCGTGCGCTGGGGCTCAGCCAGCCGACGCTGACCACCCAGGTGCAAAGTCTGGAGCGGCAGTACAACCTGGAACTGTTTCACCGTCGCGGGCGGCGTATCGAATTATCTGACGTCGGCCGTCAGCTGCTGCCCATTGTCCAGGCCATGGCGGCGCTGGACCTGGACGCGCACAACCTGTTGCGCGACTCCGGCCGGCTCGACAGTGGTCAGCTCAAGGTCGGGGCAGTGGGGCCGTTTCATGTGATCGAAATGGTCGACAACTACCTGCAACAACATCCGCGCATCGACGTGTCGATCCGCGTCGGCAACTCGGCGCAAGTGCTGGCGGACCTGGAGAACTACGTCACCGATATCGCTGTGCTTGCCGGGCGCCAGGATGATCCGGACCTGTGCGCTGTGCGCTACGCCCGGCACGCGATCATCCTGTTCGCGCACCATCAACACCCCTTTGCCCAACGGGGTTCGGTGCGCCTCGAAGAACTGGAAGGGCAGCGGCTGCTGCAACGCGAAGCCGGCTCCACCACGCGCCTGGTGCTGGAGCAGGCCTTGACGGCAGCGCAGATCGTTCCGCGCATCGCCATGGAAATCGGCAGCCGCGAAGCCATGCGCGAAGCGGTGGTGCGTGGCCTGGGGCTGGGCGTGGTGTCCGAGGCGGAGTTCATTGCCGATCCGCGGATCCAGATCGTGCGCATCGAAGGTGATCCGCTGTACACCGAGACCTATTTGTATTGCCTGGCTGAACGGCGTTCCAGCCGGTTGATTTCATCGTTTTTTGATGTGGTTGCGATGTAGAGGCGAGGGTTCACACGGCCTGAATTGGCTTTGGACCCAGCAGGGCGAGCGCAATGCCGCCGAGCACGATCAAAGACGCGACCACCATGCGCAGCGACAGGGGTTCGTTGAGCAGCATCACGCCCGCCGCCGAGGCGAGTACCGGTACGCTCAGTTGCAGGGTCGCGGCGGTCTGGGCGGCGAGCCTTTTCACCACCGCGTACCACACGACGTAGCCCGCGCCGGACGCCAGGACTCCGGATGCCACGGCATACAGAAGGCCGGTCGGGGTGATGACCAATGGGGTTTGCAACAGGCTCACGGCGGTGACGGCCACGACAAAGGGCAGGCTACGCAGGAAATTCCCCGTGGTGTCTCTGGCCGCGTCCACCGAGCGTTTGCCCATCACTGAATACGTGCCCCAGGCGAAGCCCGCCGCCAGCATGAAAAACGAGCTGATCGCGCCGGGGGCATTGCCGCCGGGGGCCAGCAGGACGATCAGCCCGCTGAACGCCACCAGCATGCCCAGCAGAACCCTGGCCCGCAGTTTTTCGCCGTTCTTCCAGCCCCAGCCGAACATGGTGAGCTGCACAGCGGCGAACAGGATCAGCGCGCCGACCCCGGCGTCGAGCTGGATGTAGGCCAGCGAAAACAGATAGGCATAGACGAACAGATAAAAACCACCGCGCCAGTTGCCGCCAGGTTTTTTCGAGCTGCCCGGTTTCAACAACAGAAGCAGCGAGAGGAAGAGGGCGCCGCTGAGCAAACGGGTCGTCGTGAAAGACTGCGGGTCGATGTCGCCGCTTCTCAGTGCCAGGCGACAGAAAATCGAGTTGGCGGCGAAGGCGACCATGCTGAACAAGGTGGCGGTGAGCCACAGCCATTGAGGTGAATTGGCATCCTGCGAGTTATTGTTATTGTGCATCGCGTTTACTCAAAAGGTTCGAGAAGCAATCAATACCGCCCCGCTGATCAATAACACGATACCGGCCAGCGGCGTCAGCAGTTCGTGAATATTCAGGCGGCCTGCGCTGGCGGCATCGACCAGCAAACCCACCAGCAGCTGGCTGGCGATCAGGATCGAGGCGGTGGTCGCCGCTCCCAGTCGCTGGTAGCCGGTGATGCTGGCGAACACGAAAAACGAGCCGAGGATACCGGGCAGCACATGCCAGTAACGTATCCCGCCCAGGGCTTCCTGGATGCCCGCCAGCCCGGACTTGCCAATGAGCAGGGTCAGCAAGAGCACGAAACCGACCACCGAATTGGTCAGCAACGCCACCAGTGCGCTCGATGCGCCGCCGCTGATCTGCACCATCAGCAGGTTCTGCACGACCAAAGCGGCGCCGGCGGCAATGAGTAATCCCAGGGTCAGGTAGGACATGGTCATGGGCGCTGCGGATCGGCGCTGCGGGCGTCGAGCTTGAGCTGCAGGAACGTCAGGTCCAACCAGGTGCCGAACTTTACGCCGACCTCCCTGAGGGTGCCGGCGTGCTCGAAGCCGAGCTTCTCGTGCAGGCGGATCGAAGCGAGGTTGCCGGCCTCGATTCCCGCGACCATGACGTGCTTGCCGATGTCGCGGGCGCGTTCGATCAAGGCCTGCAACAGGTGTTTGCCGAGGCCGTTGCCGCGTTGGTCGCCGCGCACATAGATCGAGTGTTCGACGGTATGCCGGTAGCCATCCCACGCGCGCCAGTCGCCAAAGGAGGCGTAGCCCAGCACGCTATTGTCGGCATCTACGGCGACCAGCACCGGGTAGCCCAGGCGTTGCCGGTCGGCCAGCCAGGCGCTGCGGTTGGCGGTGTCGACCGTGGTTTCGTTCCAGATGGCGGTGGAGTGCTCGACGGCATCGTTGTAGATCGCCGTGATGCCTTCGATGTGGTGTTCGCTTGCGTTAACGATTTGCATGGCCTGTGTCCAACTGGCGGTGTCACTATAGTGAACAGCTTAGGCAATTGGGTGGGCGGGTAGGAAGTCCAATATATCTATCGGTTTCTGGAAATTCGATAGTGCGGCTCTTGGGGTGTCGTACTACTATAGTGGACTTGTTCAGAGGCGCCATGACCTGATGAAAAATGAAATTGACCTGCGCATAGGCGCCCGGATACGCATCGAGCGGGAGAGTCGCGGCTGGTCGCTGACCGACCTGGCCACGCGTGCGGGCGTGTCCCGGGCGATGGTTTTCAAGGTGGAACACGGCGAAAGCAGCCCCACGGCCAACCTGCTCGGCAAGCTTTCAGGGGCGTTCGGCCTGAGCATGTCGACGCTGATGGCACGAGCCGAGTTACGCCAGGGGCGTCTGCTGCGGGCTGCCGATCAACCGCTGTGGACCGACCCCGCCACGGGGTACCAGAGACGGCATGTTTCGCCCCAGTCGGATCTGCCCCTGGACCTGGTGCAGGTGACGCTGCCCGCCGGAAAACGCGTACCCATGCCGGCTTCGGCGTATGCGTTCCAGCGCCAGTTGATCTGGGTGATCGAGGGGCAACTGGTGTTTGCCGAAGGCGATGTGCAGCACCGGATGGGGCAGGGTGACTGCCTGGAGCTGGGGCCGCCGACCGATTGTGTGTTCATCAATGACAGCGATGCGCCTTGCGTGTACGCGGTGGTGGTGTTGAGCGTTTCCTGATCATGCCGCCATTTCACCTTCTTCTGTGGGAGCGAGCCTGCTCGCGATGGCAGCCCAGACACCACCGATCATCAGGCACCCCGCGTAATCGTTAACGACCATCGCAAGTAAACTCGCTCCTACAGGTTCGGGGTGAACCACCCATGCCACGACCCCTGTAGGAGCGAGCTTGCTCGCGATGGTGGCCCAGACACCACAGGGCATCAGGCACCCCGCGTAATCGTTAACGACCATCGCGAGTAAACTCGCTCCTACAGGTTCGGGGTGAACCACCCAGGCCACGCCCCCCTGTAGGAGCGAGCTTGCTCGCGATGGTAGCCCAGACACCACGGGGCATCAGGCACCCCACGTCATCGTTAACGACCATCGCGAGCAAGCCCGCACCCACAGGGCTTAGTGCGATGACACATAAACCGAGCCTGACGCCGGCGCCGGCAACGCGTAGGTTGCCTTCATCCACTCGATCTCCGCCTGTGGCGTACGGCCAAAGAACCGTTTGAACTCGCGGCTGAATTGCGAGGCGCTTTCATAGCCGACGTTGAAGGCCGCCGCCGAGGCGGTCATGGCTTGGCGCAACATCAGCAGGCGCGCCTGGTGCAAGCGCGTCGATTTCAGGTATCGCATGGGCGAGGAGTCGGTCACGCTGCGAAAGTGCAGGTGAAAATTGGGCACGCTCATGCTCGCTTCCTGGGCCAGTTGCTCGACGTCCAGGCGCTCCTGATAGCAGCTGTGGATCTTGCGGATCGCCCGGCTGACCTTGCCGAAATGGCCCTGGCGATTGAGCGCGGCGCGCATGGAACCGCCTTGCTCGCCGATGAGAATGCGGTAGTAGATTTCCCGCACCAGCGACGGCCCCAGAATAGGCGCCTCACCCGGCACACTCATGGCTTCGAGAAAGCGCAGCGTCGAGCCGCGCAGCGAGTCGTCCATCGGTGAGGCGTACATGCCTTTGGGCTGGGCATTGCTGGGGCCGTGGACTTCATCGACTTGCAGCATCAACTCGCTGGCCATCTGCAAGTCCAGGCGCATGTAGATCGCCAGCATCGGCTCGGCCGCGCTGGCATCGGTCTCCATGGTGAAGGGCAGGGGCACGGACACCACCAGATAGTGCTGGGCGTCGTAGACGTAGACGTCATCGCCCAGATAGCCGCGCTTGCGCCCCTGGCAGAGAATGACGATGCCCGGGTCATAGAGCACCGGCGTACGGCTCAGCGGCTGGTTCGAGCGCAGGAAGCGCACATCTTCCAGCGCACTGAGGTTGTAGCCTTCGACCGGTGCCAGTTGGCTGAGCAACTGCACCATGCGCGCGGTGTTCGGGTCGGCCCGGTTCATTCCGTCATCCTGTGTACAGCGCTCAATTGTCAGTGGAGCGGGTCAGTGTTTCCCATTGGTCGATCTCGGCGAGCGCGCGTTGCAGTTTGTCGCGGACCAGGCCCAGGGCATCACTGCCCAGCAACAGGTGCGCGGGCGGGTTCGGGCTGGCGATGACCTGCAACATCGCCTGCGCGGCCTTTTGCGGATCGCCCAATTGCTTGCCGCTTTTTTCCTCGCGCGCCATGCGTACCGGATCGAAGCTGGCGTCATAGTCGGCAATGCTGCGCGGTGTGCGCTGCATCGAGCGGCCCGCCCAATCGGTGCGAAACGAACCCGGCGCCACGGCGGTGACGAAGATGTTGAACGGCTGCAATTCCTTGCTCAGCGTATCGGAGATCCCTTCCAGGGCAAACTTGCTGGCGCAGTAATAGGCGATCCCCGGCATGGTGATGGTGCCGCCCATGGAAGTGATGTTGAGGATATGCCCGGCCCGGCGCTGGCGAAAGTAAGGCAGCAATGCCTTGGTCACCGCGACGGCGCCGAACACATTGACATCGAACTGACGGCGCATGTCTTGCAGAGGGGATTCTTCGAAGATGCCCTCATGACCATAGCCTGCGTTATTGACCAGCACATCGACCGGGCCATACGTCGCTTCTATCTCGGCAACCACGCTGTCGATGCGCTCGAAGTCGGTGACATCCAGGATCACGCCATGGGCGTTTTGCCCGGCAAGTGCCTCAAACGCCCGCAGGTCGGCCTCGTTACGCACGGTGCCGATGACGCGGTGGCCGCTCGCAAGCGCCTCCCGCGCCAGCGCGCTGCCGAAGCCGCTGCTCACACCGGTGATGAATAGGGTTTTGGTGCTGGTCATGGCGAACTCCCGTCAAAAGGTGAGGTGCCATGGTAGCCATCGACCCGTCAGCGACCTATGCCGGTTCATCTTCAAGCATTGCCTATTCCTATCAGGGCAAATAGAAGGAGTTATTTCGTTCGCGTGTTGTCACTTGAAATACGAGCCAAGGTCAGTGCCTGCACTTGCACACCTTGGCGTCGCAATTTCATGCACACTGAGAGGTAAGCACATGAACAGCATCATCTATATTGTTGGACTGGTCGTGGTGATCGCGGTCGTCCTGTCGTTCCTGGGCCTCGCTTGATTTCTGTCCAAAGCTTTACAGATTGACGATCATTTTTGCGACGTCCGTTTCACCACCGCTTTGCCGGGGATGAACGGACGTACTTTATTGCCTGAAAACCGTTGAAAATGGTTTCTGTTCGGGGGAGGTCATGTCGCAACCTTCATCTTCCTTTCGTTCGGGTTCTCGGTCCTGGGTCAGCCATATCAGCCGCTCCGGTTGGCTGGGTTGGTGCTTCTGGTTGCTGGTCGCCGGTGTCGCGGTGTTGCTGCTGGTCAGTGGCTACGGTGCGTTTGTGGGTGCCAGCAGAGATTTCCTGCACCTCGCGGTCCTGGGTGGGCTGTCGGGGTTCGGGGCGACTGCGTTGGGGGCCTGCGTTGCGCTTGTGCTTCGGCAGATCTCGTCTCGTACCCAGGACACCATGCTGGGCTTTGCTGCCGGCATGATGCTCGCTGCCAGTTCCTTTTCGTTGATCCTGCCGGGTATTGCGGCGGCCAGGGAGCTGCTCGACAACCAGCTGCTGGCAGCGAGCACCGTGGTGCTGGGGCTTGGCCTGGGGGTTGCGCTGATGATCGGGCTCGATCGTTTCGTGCCCCATGAGCACGTCGAGAGCGGCAAGCGCGGGCCCGAAGCGAAGCGAATCAACCGGATCTGGCTGTTCGTGCTCGCCATCACCTTGCACAATTTGCCCGAAGGCATGGCTATCGGTGTGAGTTTCGCGTCCGGCGACATGACCGTCGGTTTGCCGCTGACCACTGCCATTGCCATCCAGGACATCCCCGAAGGGCTCGCTATCGCATTGGCACTGCGGGCGATCGGGGTATCGGCCGGCCGGGCGGCGATCATCGCCATTGGTTCGGGGTTGATGGAACCCTTGGGGGCGATCATTGGCCTGGGGCTTTCCAGCAGCTTCGCATTGGGCTATCCGGTTGCGCTGGGATTGGCGGCGGGGGCCATGATCTTTGTCGTGTCCCATGAAGTCATCCCGGAGACCCACCGCAATGGTCATGAGACGCCAGCCACCCTGGGGTTGATGCTGGGCTTCGGCGTCATGATGTTTCTCGACACGGCGTTGGGCTGATTCCAGAACTGTAGGAGCGAGTTCACTCGCGATGGTCGCTCCCACGGATTTCGGACCGATGTTTACTGGTGCGAATAGAGCTTCAACGCCTTGGCGAATCCCTGCGCGCGGAAGATCGCGCTGCCCTGGCCCAGATCTCCATCACTGGCCACCAGATACACCTCGTTGGTTCCCGGCTTGAGCGCCATGCTGGTGGATCGCAGGAAGTGCCCGTCATCACGCCCCGGGATCAGGATCTGGCCAATGGGCTGGCCGTTGGGGTTGAGCACCAGCACCCGTCCCTGGCTGTACATGGCCACGTAGAGATTGCCGTCGGCGTCGACGCGCATCGAGTCCGGCGACGGGCCGTGGAAGCGATAGACCACGGCCTCGCCGAAGGGCGCGATGGTCTGTGCGTCCTTGAGCTCGATGCGGTGCAACAGGCCGGTGGCGAATTCGGTGACCCACAGGGTCTTGCCGTCCGGGGACAGGGCGATGCCGTTGGCGATCGCCAGTTTCGGCAGGATCGGCACGATGGTGTCGCTCCCCGGTGCTACGTAGTAAACGCCGCCGCTGGGCTCGGTCGAGGTGCCCTTGAAGTCGGTGAAGTAGAAACCGCCCGCGTCGTCGAACACCAGGTCATCGACCAGGAAGTGCTTGTCGCCGGCAATGATCACCTGTTTGCCGGAGCCGTCGGCGTTGTAGGCCGTGAGGTTGCCGGTGTCCTTGAAGTTACCCAGGCCTGCGACATACAGGCGACCGTCCTTGTGAATGGCCAGGCCCGCTGAACCCAGCTCGTTTTTCGGCACGACGACGCTGAGTTTTTTCTGCGCATCGAGCTTGAGCACCTGGCCGCCGAACACCTCGACGAAGTACAGGTTGCCGTTGCGATCGAATGACGGCCCCTCCAGTTGCAAGCCCTTGTCCGACACCTTGAACCACTGCTGTGCGGTGACGGTGGGCAGGTTCTGTTCCGGTCCTGGAATGGCCTGCAACTGCCGGCCTTCCTTGGCGTAGGCCAGCGCCGGAATCGGCGTTTGCGCCTGGGCGAAGGGGGCGACGCTACTCAACACGAACAGCATGGAAACGAGTGTTTTGTTCTGCACGATGATCACCTGCCTGTTGTTGTTATTTTGCAAAGCATCAAGCGCCCAGCAGCGCAACCAGCGCCGGCACCGTGAGCACGGCGGTGTAGTAGCCCATGAACTGCACGCCGATGTTGAAACCCAGGAATCGCGAGAGGAAACCGCCCAGCAGGCCGACGGTGACGATCACCAGAAGCCCGAGCAAACCGCCTTCCCAGATGCCGATCACCAGGATCAGGCCGACGAAGGTGGCGATCACCGCCTCATGGCTGATCTTGCGCGTGACGAATGCCGCCGCCCGGTGCGCGTAGTTCATGGTGAAGGGGTAGGCCACCAGGATTGCGACGATCACCGCCAGCATGCCGTAGCCGAAAAACTCCCAGGTGCTGAGCAGCGAATGCAGGTTGTGCACTTGCCCGGTGGCCGAGTCCACGGTGAAACGCGGCGGTGCGTTGAACAGCGGCGCCGCCGGGCCTGCGGCCACCGGGCTCAAGGGCAGGCCGAAGGCGATCAGCGGGATCAGCGCCTCGGCGATGTAGGTGGATTCGGTCACGCCATTGCGCGCGGTGATCACCGTGGTCAGCTTGTGGTACACGTGCTTGACGCGCGCGCCGACCACTTCGCCCATGATCACGGTCATCGCCACCGGGCTGAACACGAACGTGGCGCTGGACACTGCCGCGGTGGCGGCCGTCCACAGGCTTTGTTTGCGGTCCAGCACTTTCAGCGGGTTGGGGAAGAAGCCGCCCCAGCTCTTCACGTCCGGCGACAGGGAAAAACTGCGCACTGCTTCACGGCGCATGGCCGCCCGTTCGGCCGGCGCCAGCATGGAAAACAGCGCCGCGATCAACGGGCCGATGGCGATGCCGAGGAAGTAGCTGACGCTGAGCTTGACCCCGTACTGGCCGGTAATGCTCTGCAAACCGACGATGATCATCACGAACGGGATCAGCGCCAGCACCGCCGCCAGGCGCCCCTTGGAAAACCAGGCGATGGCGATCGCCGCCGCCAAAAACACCCAGGGTGCCGCGTGCTTGATCATGTCGCCGAACGGCGCGAGCATCACCGCGAACAGCACGGCCATGGGCACGGCGATCAACGCGGCGATGACCGCGCCGGAAATCATCTTGCGCAGGGCAATATGCGGCACGCCCAGGTTGCGCAGGAAGTTGGCCTCGCGCATCAACGGCGTCGCCATGGTGTCCCCGGGGATGCCCAGCAGCGCGGTGGGCACGGCGTGGGTCATGTGCTTGGCCACGGCGCCGGCGAGGAAGAACGTCAGCACGCCGGGCGCTGGCACGCTGAGCAACACCACCAGCAGGGTCAGAGGGGCGAGGGTGGTGGTTTCGTCGCTGCCGGAGATCAGGCCGATCCCGGCGAAGATCACCGCGCCGAGCACACCCATGCCCAGGGCGATGAGGATTTGATCCAACAGGGCAGGCATCATGGCTGGCCTCCGTTGATCGCTACGGCGGGCTGTTTCGCGGTGGGGGACTCGTCGCTGGTCCTGGCGGGCGCGCCGAGGGTTTTCTCATGCTCGGCGAACAGCTCGTAGAGGTCCATCTCACGCAGCTCGGCCAGGGTTTCCGGCGGCAGGTCGGACAGCCGTCCCAAATCGCCGAACTCGCTTTGCAGTTCTTTCAACACCTCGCTGCGCCAGGCTGGATCGGCCTGTTCCTCGACCACATGGCGTTTGGGCTTGAACAACGCCGCACTGATGGCGCCGCCGACCAGGCAGCCGACGATACCCACCAGCATGGCGTAGGCGCGGGCCATCTGCGCCGAAGCGACCCAGTGGGACAGCACTTGCTGGGCGAGAAAAAACGCGCTGAGGCTGACCGCTGCGCCAATCGCGATGGAACAGATCAGGTGACGACCGTCTACGGTGTCGCCCCAGACTTCGTACAATTGAGGTTTCAACAGTGTTCTCCCACCGCCCTTACGGGCTTTTATTGTTATGCACGTGAAGAGAGTCGAGGCGTGTCAGCCTCCTGCCGCACGACGTTTGGCCAGCATCGCCCGGGCGACGCTGGAGGCTGTGGTGCGGCCCAGTTCGGCGTCGATGAAGCTGCCGATGTCGACCAGTGCCTCAAGGTTCACGCCGTGCTGGATGCCCATCCCTTCGAGCAGGTAGACGACGTCTTCGGTCGCGACGTTGCCGGTTGCGCCCGGAGAATACGGACATCCGCCCAAACCGGAAACCGAACTGTCGAATACCCGCACCCCGGCCTCCAGCGCGGCACAGATGTTGGCGATGGCCATGCCGTAGGTGTCGTGGAAGTGCCCGGCCAGCGGACTGATCGGCACCACGTCGGCACAGGCTTGGAGCAGGGCGCGGGTGGCCGTTGGCGTGCCCGCGCCGATGGTATCGCCCAAGCTGATCTCGTAGCAGCCCATGCCATACAACGCGGCACTGACGGCGGCCACGTCCCGCGGGCTGACCGCGCCACTGAACGGGCAGCCCATGACGCACGACACGTAGCCGCGCACCCGCACACCGGCTTCACGTGCGTGCACCAGCACTTCCTGGAAGCGGCCCAGGCTCTGGGCGATCGAGCAATTGATGTTCTTCTGCGAGAACGCTTCGGAGGCGGCGGCGAACACCGCCACCTCACGGCAACCGGCGTCCAGCGCCGCTTGCAGGCCCTGGACGTTGGGCACCAGCGCCGTCCAGGTCACGCCAGGGCGATGGGGCAGGGCCTTGAACACCTCAGAGGTGCCGGCCATCTGCGGCACCCAGCGCGGCGACACGAAGGCGCCGGCTTCCAGGGTACGCAGGCCGGCATCCACCAGCCGCGTGAGCAGTTGCGCGCGGATCGACGGTGACAGGGTCAGCCGTTCATTCTGCAAGCCATCCCGGGCGCCGACCTCGACCAGCCGCACGCTGTCGTCAGGCGCGCTCATCACAGCGCGCGCTTTTGCTTGAGCAGTTGCGCGGCGTTGTCAGCGCGCACATCCCGGGCCTCGACCATGCGCTTGACCAGCCAATCGACTTCCTCGCCGCGGGCTCCGGCCGACAGGGCGATGTTGCGTGCGTGCAGCGCCATGTGGCCACGCTGGATACCTTCGGTGGACAGCGCCCGCAGTGCGCCAAGGTTCTGCGCCAGGCCCACGGCCACGGCGATCTCCGCCAGTTCCTGGGCAGTCTTCACCCCGAGGATGCGCAGCGACAGTTGTGCCAGCGGGTGGGTCTTGGTGGCGCCACCGACCAGGCCGACCGGCATGGGCATTTCCAGGGTGCCGACCAGGTGGCCGTTGCCGTCCTTCTCCCAGGTGGTCAGCGAGCCGTAGTGCCCATCGCGACAGGCATAGGCGTGGGCCCCGGCTTCCACGGCGCGCCAGTCGTTGCCGGTGGCGACGATCAGCGGGTCGATGCCATTCATGATGCCCTTGTTGTGGGTGGCGGCGCGGTACGGGTCGACCACGGCAAAGTTGTAGGCATCGAGAATGCCCTCGATCACGTCCTCGCCCTTGTACTCGGAGGTGGTCAGCAGTTGCGGGGCAATGCGCACCTGGGCCCGGGCCAGACGCAGGTCGGCCAGGTTTGACAGGATCCGCAGGCGCACCTTGCCGCCGGTGATTTCTTCCATCAGCGGCGCCACGGCTTCGGCCATGGTGTTGACCGTGTTGGCGCCCATGGCATCGCGCACGTCGACGATCAGGTGCGCCACCAGCATCGGCCCCCGTGGGCTCTGGGCGAAGGTGTGGACTTCGATGTCCCGGCAACCGCCGCCGAGTTTGTTGAGCAACTGGTCCTTGCGGTTGGCCAGTTCGATGATTTCTTCCTTGCGGCGCATCAGGCTCAGGCGGGCGTTGTACGGGTCGGCGATGTCGACGATCTGCACCTGGGCGCGCATCAGCGGCAGGCTGCTGGAGGTCATGAAGCCGCCGGCATCGCGCGCCAGCTTGGCCATGAACGACGCGGCCGCGACCACCGAGGGTTCCTCGACCACCAGCGGCACGACCACGTCGCGGCCATTGATCTGGAAGTTGCTGGCCACCGCGTAAGGCAGTTCGAACTTGCCGATTACGTTCTCGATCATGCCGTCGGCGATGTCCAGAGGTAGGGCGCCGGCATCGCGCAGCAGAGCGACGTCATCGGCGGGTAATTGCAGCAGTTGTTGCAAATGCTCGAGGCGCTGGACAGGGGACAGACTGCGGAAATTCGGAAGGCGCGAGTCGATACTCATGGGTGATCCTGTGACGTTTATTGTTTTCGAATGACGTCACCCTAATGCGCCCTGTGCCTGCAAAGAAGGTACAGTTTGGACGGACAGTACCTAAGCTGTACCCTTGGTTCATCATTCACCCGGGACGATGAACCATGGTGCGCCTGACACTGGCCCAGCAATTGACCGCCACACTGGTCGAGCAGATCGAGAACGGCACCTACCGCGAAGGCGACCGCCTGCCGTCGCTGCGCGAATGCATGCGCCTGCTGGGCCATTCGAAGAACACCGTGATCAATGCCTACGAGGCGCTGGCCTCACAGGGCCTGGTCGAGGCCCGCCATGGCCAGGGCTTTTTCGTAAAGCAGGGCGCCTCCAGCCAACCGGAACCGGAAGAGCCGCCGCCCTATGCGCGGGCCATGGACACGATCTGGCTGATGCGCCAGCAGTTCGTCCGCGAGCCGGGGCATTCGCCGCTGGGCGAGGGGTTTCCGCCAGTGGACTGGCTGATGGACATGCGCCTGGACAAGTTCACCCGGCAGATCATGCGCACCGGCGTGACCACGTTATTCCGCTACGGCAATCGCCTGGGCAATGCCGGCCTGCGCCAACACCTGGTACAGAAGCTGGCGAGCTATGCGATCCACGCCAACCCCCGGCAGATCGTCACCACCCACGGCGCCAACCACGCGCTCGACCTGATCATCCGGCGCTTCATCGGCTTTGGTGACAGCGTGCTGGTCGAAGACCCCGGTTATTACCCGCTGTTCGGCAAGCTGCAATTGCAGGGCGCGCGCATGCTCGCCGTGCCCAGGCTAGCTGATGGTCCGGACATCGACGTGCTCGAGCGCCTGCTGCGCGAGCACAAGCCCAAGCTGTTCTTCATCCAGTCGGTGGGGCACAACCCCACGGGCTCGGACATTTCCCCGAGCAAGGCGCATCGCCTGGTGCAACTGGCCGAGGAACACGGCTTCATCCTGGTGGACGACGATGCGCTGGGCGATTTCAAGTCGGCGTCGGCGATCAAGGTGTCGGCGCTGGACCAGCTCAAGCATTCGTTGTACGTCGGCAGTTTCTCCAAGTCGGTGTCGGCGGCGTTGCGCGTCGGCTTCATTGCCGGGAGCAAGGACGTCATCGACGAACTGGGCGATGTGAAGATGCTGCTGCACACCAGCACCTCGGAATTCTGCGAGCGCACGGTGGATGTGATGCTCGACGAGGGGCATTTCCTGCGGCACCTGGTGCGCTTGCAGGACCGCCTGCGAGCCGCCACCAACGCCGGCTTGCAGATGCTCGACGAGATCGGTGCGCAGGTGTTCGCCAGGCCCGAGCAAAGTCTCTACCTGTGGGCCCGGTTCGCCCACATCGACGACGCCCGCGAGCTGACGCGCGAGCTGTTGCCCAAGGGCTTCATGATTGCCCCGGGGCACATCTTTTCCCCCGAGCAATCGCGTGTCAGCCCGTGGACACGGTTGAACGTGGCGTACCTGAATGATCCGTTGCTCAAGGCGGTGTTGAAGCGGTGACTGTGGGTCACTGATTTCAACTGTGGGAGCGGGCTTGCTTGGAGCCGGTCACAAGCCCTGTTTCAACGCTGTACCGCGATGCACTTGATCTCCACCAGCAGTCCTGGCCTGGCCAGTTCACTGACACCGATGCAGGTCCATGCGCAGGTGTTTCTTGGAAAAACCTGATCCTTCACGTCTCTGAACAGTGAGAGGTAGCGCTGCATGTCGACGTGATAAGTCGTCATCTCGACCACGTCATCAAACCCGCAGCCACCGGCCTTCAGGACCACACGAAGATTTTCCCAGGCGGCCAAAAACTGCTGCTGCGGATCTTCGATGACCTCAAGTTCCGGCGTGCGCCCGACCTGGCCGGCACAGTAGAGGGTTTTGCCAACCTTCACCGCCGGCGCGTAACCGGCCCGCTCGGCGAGCAGCTTCATGGAATCCGGAACGATGATCTGGCGATCGTTCATGGTTGTGCACCCTCCAGACATAATCGGATGAGCAACCTACTTCAACGGTCGTGAGATCGTCCAGCGCTCGCATGTCGCATCTCCCGACGGCGTAATCGAGCGACTTTCGGAATCACGGCGCCAACAAATGCTCGGCGACGAAATCCACGAACACCCTGATCTTGGGTGAGAGGTGACGGCTGGAGGGCCACAGCACGTTGAAGACGATGTGCTTGTCGTTGTAGTCGTCCAGCACCGTCACCAGTTGACCTCGCTGCAGTTGCTGGCGCACGGCGATCTCGGGCACGCAGGCGATGCCCAGGCCTTGTTCGGCAAAACACACCTGGGGATCGAGGGTGTTGGTCATCATGCTGGCGGGCAGGTCGATGTCAGGCTGCTGGCCATCGTTGCCCAGCGGCCAGGTGTCGAGCTTGCCGGTGCTGGGGTAGCGATACAGCAGGCACGCGTGCTCGGCCAGGTCTTGCGGTTGGCGTGGCGTGCCGGCCTGCTCGAAGTAGGCGGGGGCGCCGATGATGACCTTGCGGCAGGTGCCGATGTAGCGCTTCATCAGCCGCGAATCGCTGGGTTCGCCAGTGCGGATGACCGCGTCGAAGCCTTCCTCGATCACGTCCACCAGCCGGTCCGAGTAGTCGATGTCCAGCACGATGTCGGGGTACAAACGCTTGAACTGGGCGAACCTGGCCATGAACAGGGTGCCGATCGAAGGCAGGCTGACCCGCAACTTGCCCTGCGGGGTGCTCTGCGTGTGCAGCAACTCGGCTTCCGCCAGCTCCACCTCGCACAGGATGCGTCGGCATCGCTCCAGGAACAGTGTGCCTTCCGGCGTCAGGTTGATGGTGCGCGTGGAGCGATGGAACAGGCGCACGCCCAGGCGTTGTTCCAGGCGCACGATGGCCTTGCTCACGGCCGAAGCCGAAATGCCCAGTTGCTGGCCCGCAGCGGTGAAATTACGCGCTTCGCCGGCTCGAACGAACACGTTCAGGGCGCCCAGGTTGTCCATGCTTATCCTCGATTGATGACAGATCAGTCACAAGTATTTGGAACTTTAGCCTGTTTTTCATTGATCCACAGCGGGCCAGACTGTGCGGCACTGCAAACGGATGTTGAGAAGATCACCCATGACGACGACAAATACCGCAATTACCAGCGAGGAAAGACTGCCCCTGGGCGCCTTGCTGGCCATGGCCATGACCGGCTTCTTGGCCCTGCTGACCGAGACGATGCCGGCCGGCATGTTGGTGCAGATCAGCCAGGATCTGGACGTATCAGAAGCGTTGGCCGGCCAGTTCGTGACCCTGTATGCCATCGGTTCGCTGGTGGCGGCCATTCCGTTGACCGCCGCCACCCTCGGCTGGCGACGCCGGCCGCTGCTGGTAGCGACATTGCTGGCCTTGCTGGCGTTCAACACCCTCACCGCGCTGACCTCCAGTTACTACGTTGCCCTGGCCGCACGCCTGCTGGCAGGCATGGCGGCCGGCCTGATCTGGGGCATGCTGGCAGGTTACGCACGGCGCATGGTGGCTGACCCTCTCAAAGGGCGTGCCCTGGCGGTCGCAGGCTTGGGCGCGCCATTGGCGCTGTCCCTCGGTGTGCCCTTGGGCACCTTGCTCGGCAGCACGATGGGCTGGCGCAGTGCGTTCACCTTGATTTCGCTGTTGACGGTCATCGTGATCGCCTGGGTCCTCACCCAGGTGCCGGACTACCCCGGCCAGGCGGCGCAAAAGCGTGCGTCGTTGCGCCGGGTGCTGGCAACCCCGGGCGTGCTTGCGGTGATGGCGGTGCTGGTGCTGTGGGTGTTGGCACACAACATCCTGTTCACCTACGTCATGCCGTATCTGGCATTGGCCGACCTGTCGGCACGGGTGGACGTGGTGCTGCTGGTCTTCGGCGTTGCCTCGCTGCTGGGGCTGTGGATCACCGGCCTGTACATCGACCGCCAACTGCGCAGGCTGGTGTTGCTCAGCCTGGCAAGCTTTGCGCTGGCGGCGGTGGTGTTGGGGCTGGCCGGTAACCAGCCGGTGGTGGTGTATTTCGCGGTGGCGGTGTGGGGACTGACGTTCGGCGGCTCGCCGGCCCTGTTGCAAACGGCCTCGGCCAATGCAGCAGGTTCCGGCGCAGATGTCGCACAGTCGATCCTGGTGACGTCCTGGAACATCGCGCTCGCCGGCGGCGGCATCCTCGGCGGTGTGCTGCTGGAGACTGCCGGTGTCGGTGCCTTTCCCTGGGCCATGTTGGGGTTGCTGCTGCTCGGCCTGACGATTTCGTGGCGGCATCTGGGCAAGCATCATTGAGCACCGGGGCCAAACAACTCGGCGACTTTCGTCCGCTCAACTAGACTAGCGGCCATGGCAGCTCCTGCCAGTGCCCGGTGAAAGTTGATGATTGCCCATACACCTACGCTGTTTGCCTGCGTCGCCCTGGTGGCGACGATCATGGCGTTTTGTCTGATCCTGGTTGGCCAGTTCAATCGGCACGACGGCTTGCTCACCATTGGTTGCGGCCTGTTGGCGCATGCCGTTGCCTACGTCGGTTACACGTTCTACGGGCACGCCCCGTTGTGGTTTACCTATGGCGCGGCGAACACCTTGTTGTCGGTGGCGCTGGCGTTTTATGGGGCCAGTCTGTTCCGCATCGTCGAGCTGAGGGTGCCCTGGTGGCGGGTGTTCGCACCGATGCTGTTGATGCTGGTGTCGATGGTTACCCTGATCGACACCCTGGAGCCGCGCATGCTCGCGGCTTCCATCATGTTGATGGTGCAATGCTCGTTGATCATCTACTGGACGTTGCGCTACATCCCGAAACAGGGCAGGGCGCGCATGCTGTTGATCATTGGCTCCAGCATCAGCCTGATCGGCCTGGGCATGCGGGTGGTGGCGATTATCGGGGGCGGCGCTGCCGAGATGCGCTATGACGTCAGCAACCTCAAGCAAACCATCTCGGTGAGCATTGGCACGTTTACCGCCATGATGATTTCCCTGGGGCTGGTGTTGCTGTCCAAGGAGCGCAGCGAATCGTTGTTGCAACGCCTGGCCCTGCGCGATGTGTTGACCGGCATTCTCAATCGCCGCGCCATCCTCGAGCAGTTCTCCAAGGAGCTGGAACGCGCGCGTCGCGACAGCTCTTTTCTGGCGGTGGCCATGGTCGACATCGACCACTTCAAACAGATCAACGACGTGCACGGACACCTGGCCGGCGATGAGGTGATCTGCCACTGCGTCAACCACCTTACCCGGCGGCTGCGCCAGTCGGACAGTATCGGCCGTTACGGCGGCGAGGAGTTCTTGCTGTTGTTGCCCGGAACCAGTCCGGAAGGCGCCGTGGCAGTGCTTGATGACGTGCGTGCTTCGCTGGTGGGGGCGCCGGCCAAGTTCGGCGAAACCCGCATCGAACTGCGCATCAGTATCGGCGTGTGCTGCGTCGTGCCGGATGAACGCGACACCACCGCCAGTCTTCTGGCCAGGGCGGATGCGGCGCTCTACGAGGCCAAGGCGATGGGGCGCAACACCCTGTGTCTGGCACCTGCTGATCTTCAGCAAAACGACACGCGGATTGGCGATACCTCTGAAACGCTGAGTGGATGAGCCCGCGCCCGGAACAAAACCAACAGGGAGTTTGCAAAATGACCGACGAGCAAAAAGTCAAAGGCCCTGCGTCGTACTTTCCTTCGATCGAGAAGAAGTACGGGCAGCCCATCAGCCACTGGCTGGCGTTGCTGGCAACGATCAGCGACAAAAAACACATGGAGATGGTCGCCTGGCTCAAGGCCGAACATGCGATGGGCCACGGGCATGCCAATGCGCTGGTTGCGCATTATCTGGCGAACGCTGAATAATGAGATTGCCCTGATCAGCAGGGTACTTCCCTGCAACCCGACACAAGGATCGGTCGATGCCACTGCGCTTTCACAAGATGCACGCCAATGGCGATGACTTCGTGGTGGTAGATGCACGAAACTCCAGCAACCCGGTCACCAGTGAGCTGGCCCGCCAATTGGGGGACCGCCATCGAGGCATCGGTTTCAATCAATTGGCGGTGGTGCTCGATTGTGAGGACGCGGATGCACGCGTTATCTTCTGGAACGCCGATGGTTCGCCATTGGACGTCTGCGGCAGTGCCACACGGGGCGTTGCCGATCGGCTGATGCGCGAGGCCAATGGCACGTCGGTGACGTTGCGCACCCACCGTGGCGTGCTCACTTGCCAACGAACGTCGGCCCAGACCATTTCGGTGTCGATGGGGCAACCGCTGTTGGGCTGGTCTGAAATCCCGCTGGCCCGGGAACTGGACTCGGCGGTGCTGCCACTGGCGGGAGAGCCAGCCGCCTGCAGCATGGGCAACCCGCACTGCACTTACTTCGTCGATGACCTGAACGCGGTGGACATCGCTGCTGTGGGGCCGCTCATCGAAACGCACCCGCTGTTTCCCCTCAAGACCAACGTGCACTTCGTCAAGGTTATCGACCGCCAGCACATCAGGCTGCGCATCTGGGAGCGCGGCGGCGGCATCCCGCTCGGCTCCGGCTCCTGCTGTTGCGGCGCGGTGGTGAACGGCATTCGGCGTGGTTTGCTGGACGACACCGTGCAGGTCGAATGCGACGGTGGGACGGTTACCGTTCGTTGGGACGGCAGCGGGCCGGTGCTTCTCAGCGGGCCGGTCGAGGCGAGCTTTTCGGGTACGCTGGCTGAAATCCGTTGATCAATTTGCCTCAACCGGCTGTGCCGACAGCGGCAGCCCGAAGATCTTGTCGAACGTCAGGTTGAACACGAAGGTGTACACCAGGAAGAACAGCATCAGACCGACGTTCAGTGCCAAGGCCTCCAGCAGCGCGACGTGCAGGAAATAGGCGAACAGCGGCACCAGCATGCCGAGCAGGCCAATCTCGAACCCTACTGCATGCAGCACCCGGCGCCATAGTGTGCGCGTGCGGTCGACCCGCCGCGCTTCCCAATACTCGAAAAGACTGTTCCAGCAGTAATTCCACAGCATGGCCACGGTCGAGCTGGCGATGGCCAATCCGGTGGAGACTTGGGTGTCGTGGCCAAGCACGGTGAGAATCAGGGTGTTGAATGCGACGGCGATCAATTCGAAAGATGTCACGAAAACCAGCTTGCGTTTGACGCCTTGCATGGCCAATGCCTCATGGAGCAACTCGATAGGGCCGCCTACTATGGCGAAAAACTGACCGTGCAGCCAGCTTTGTCGATACATCTTGCTACGGATGCACACGGCGAGTCGGCCAGTGGCGGATAAACTGTGCAGGGCGTTTTCTCTTTCAAACTGCACTGACGAACCCGCCATGCCGCCGACGAATAGCTGTTGTCAAAAAACACAACTGGCGTAGCATGGATGACCAGAGACAAGGATGCCCATGGATATACTCACACCTTCACGATTCGACGAAGCCAGGGTTCTGTACCCGAACGACAAGACCGGGCTGGACCGATGCCTGCGTATTTTGAAGATGGCCCGTCCGGGGCAATTCGCGGACCTGCAAAAGCTTTTCGGTATACACAGTATTGATCTGTTCAAGCCGAGGGCGGCAGCGAATTGGGTGGTGATCGACGTGGGTGGCAACAACCTGCGGGTGATTGGCGGCGTGAATTACGTTCGGCAAAAGTTCTATGTCAAACACGTTTTCACCCATGCCGAATACGACGTGGCCAACGCCTGGTATCTAAAAAACAAAGGAATGAAACGATGAACACGACCCCCAACGATTTTCAAAACATGATCGCTACGCTGGGCGAACTGCATGCGGTGATGGATCGCCTGCGCGGTGAGTTCGTGCACGGCATCCAGACGCCTGCCGACTACGAACGTGCAACCTTTCTGCTGGATGAGCTCACTGACGGTCGCGTGCTGAACAAGGTCGAAGAGAAAATCCTCATCGAACTGGAGGACGAGATGCTGGCCTACCAGCGCGACTCCAAACAGTTTCGTGAATCCAACGCGGCTTTCGAGGCCGGGTGCACGCCGGTGCAATTGATCAAGGACCTGATGCTCACCCTCGGCCTCACCGGTTCGGACTTGCCCGAGATTGGCGATAAAACCGCAGTGTCCAAAGTGCTGGGTGGAGACCGGCCTATCAGCCACAAGATGGCTTATGCGCTGGCTGAGCGTTTCGCGATGCAGCCGAATGCTTTCCTGGCGAAGGCTGCGCACAAACCGGTCACCAGGAAAGTCGCGCAACCTGCCGCCAGCGAGGCGCCTGCGGCCTACCGCCCGCGTGACACCGCAGTGGCTGAATACGCTGTGCAGGAACCAAGCGCTGAATATCAGGGCGCCGCTGCGAAAACTCGCAAGCGGCCAGGCAAAGGCCCGCGCAAGGGGGAGTGAGTTGCACGTCCGGTGATCTTGTAGGACGAAAACAATTTGACATATATGATTTGTGATCACATATTGGACCCATTAGAACGTCCAATGTGAGCCACTACTCATGACAGATCCAACGCTCCTGCCCACTCTGCGTCAGGTTTCCCGCGATACCCTGCAGGATCAGGTCTACCGGCAAATCCGCGAAGCCCTGATGAGTGGCCGCTTCCAGCCGGGTCAGAAACTGACCATCCGTGGCCTTGCCGAAGCACTGGGCTCCAGCCCGATGCCGGTACGTGAAGCCCTGAGCCGCCTCAGCGCGGAAAACGCCTTCGAAGTCACCGAGACCTCCCGTCTTCGTGTGCGCATGATGACCCCCGAACGACTGCGCGAGATCCGCGACGCCCGCGTTGCACTCGAGGGGCTGCTGGCCGAGAAAGCCGTCAGCCTGCTCAAGGACAGCGATCTTGCCGACATCAGCCAGCTTTGCGACCAGATGCAGCAAGCCGCCGACAGTGTCGATGTGGCCCGCTACCTGTGGACCAACTTTGCTTTTCACCGACGCATCTACGCCGTGGCCAAGGCCGAGCTGACGATCGCTGCCGTGGAGAACTTCTGGCTGCACATGGGGCCATGCTTCGCGCTGGTAGCGCCGGACAAGACGCACTTGCAGCGCTCGATGGAAGCGCACCACCGCATCGTCCAGGCCCTGGTCGAACGCGATGGCGCGGGTGCCCGGGCGGCGGTGACCGACGACATCATGCAGGCCGCCGATTCCCTGGCGCGCCTGATCGTCAAGAGCGACCCGGCGCGGTCGCGTGTTTCAGGAGTGAAAAAAGCATGAGCGTACTCAATCGACTGGTGCCCTACAGCGGCCTGCGCGTGTTGATCTCGGGCGGGGCTGCCGGAATCGGCGAAGTACTGGCGGCGGCCTACATGGAAGCCGGCGCCAAGGTGCATGTGTGCGATGTCAGTGAAGCAGCCCTGGCAGCGTTCCGTGACCGTTACCCCGACAGCGTCGCCACTCGCGCAGACGTTGGTGACCCCGTGCAGATCGAAGCGGTGTTCAAGGTGCAGCGCGAACAGTTCGGCGGCCTCGATGTGCTGATCAATAACGCCGGTATCGCTGGGCCGACCGCCGGCATCGACTCCGTCACCGACGAAGAATGGCAACGCACCATCGATATCAACCTCACTGGCCAATACCGTTTCGCTCACCACGCGGTGCCGATGCTGAAGGCCTCGGCCAATGGCCACCTGATTCACATCGCCTCGGTGGCGGGGCGCCTGGGTTATGCCTGGCGCACGCCTTACGCGGCGACCAAATGGGCGATCGTCGGGCTGATGAAATCCCTGGCCTCGGAGCTGGGCGAGAGCGACGTGCGGGTCAACGCCTTGCTGCCTGGCATCGTCGAAGGCCCGCGCATGGACGGTGTGATCCGTGCCCGCGCCGAACAGATCAACGTGCCGCAGGCCCAGATGCGCGAGGAGTACCTGAAGAAGATCTCGCTCAAGCGCATGGTCACCGCCGAGGACGTTGCCGCCATGGCGCTGTTCCTGTGTTCACCCGCCGCACGCAACGTGACCGGCCAGGCCATCAGCGTGGATGGCAACGTCGAGTACCTCTAGGCGTTTCGACCCCTTATCGCAAAAACCAGCGGAGCTGATCCGCAACGGGCAACCCCCTTAACTTTCTCGTCAAGAACAAGAATGGAGAATACGCATGTCCAAAAAACGCCCAGTCATCATCACCTGCGCTGTCACGGGCGCCATTCACACACCGTCAATGTCGCCGCATCTGCCGGTCACGCCCCAGGAAATTGCCGACGCCGCCATCGGTGCCGCCGAGGCCGGCGCGTCCATCGTGCACCTGCACGCCCGTGATCCATTCGACGGCCGGCCCAGCCAGGACGTCGACCTGTTCCGCCAGTTCCTGCCGCAGATCAAGGCCAAGAGCGACGTGGTGATCAACATCACCACCGGCGGCGCGCCGACCATGGGCGTGGAAGAGCGCTTGCAGCCGGTGGCGCAACTCAAGCCGGAACTGGCGTCGCTGAACATGGGCTCGATGAACTTCGGCCTGTACGAAATGCTCGACCGTTTCACCGAGTTCAAGCACGACTGGGAGCGGCCTTACCTGGCCGAGAGCGACGACCGGATCTTCCGCAACACCTTCCGCGACATCGCGCACATCCTCAACGCCTGTGCCGAGAACCACACCCGCTTTGAAATCGAATGCTACGACATCGGCCACCTGTACACCGCCGCGCACTTCCTGCAACGCGGGCTGCTCAAGGCGCCGATCTTCATCCAGTCGGTGTTCGGCCTGCGGGGCGGCATCGGTGGGCACCCGGAAGACCTGGCGCACATGCGTCGTACCGCCGACCGTCTGTTTGGCGACGCCTACCAGTGGTCGATCCTTGGCGCCGGGCGCAACCAGATTCCGCTGGGCACCATGGGCCTGTCGATGGGCAGCCATGTGCGTGTCGGCCTTGAGGATTCGTTGTGGGACGGCCCGGGCAAGCTGGCCGCTTCCAACGCCGATCAGGTCAAGCGGATCCGCACCGTGATCGAAGCCCTGGGTTGCCGAGTGGCAACGCCTGACGAAGCGCGGGAAATGCTCGACCTGAAGGGCAAGGACCAGGTCGATTTCTGATCGCGCCGGCGCGCCCGGCAGAGGTGCCAGTGATCGGCACCTCTGCCCCTTGAAAGTACTGACCTCTCCATAACAACAAGACGGAGGTGACACATGCGTATCGAAATCGTGGTCGACGTGAAGACCACGCTCGGCGAAGGCCCGGTCTGGGATGTCGAGCAACAGCGCCTGTACTGGATCGACAGCTTCGACGGACGGGTGCTGCGCTGCACCGATGACGGGCGTGAGCTGCGCGCCTGGGATGTGGGCCAGAAAATCGGCTCCATGGCCCTGCGCAAGCGGGGGGATGCGGCGATCGTGGCGTTGCAGAACGGCCTGTACAACCTCGACCTGCCCAGTGGTGACCTGGAGTTGATCGTCGATCCCGAGCCCGGCCTGCCACATAACCGTCTCAACGACGGCAAGGTCGACCGCCGGGGCCGCTTCATCGTCGGCTCGATGGACACCCAGGAAGACCAGGCCAGCGCCAAGCTCTATCGGCTCGACCCCGACCTGAGCCTGCACACCCTGGACGAAGGCATCATCGTCTCCAACGGCCCGTGCTGGAGCCCGAGTGGTGACACCTTCTACTTCGCCGACACCTGGTCCGGCGAGATCTGGGCCTACGACTACGACACCACCAGCGGCGCCGTCAGCAACCGTCGCACGTTCGCCGCGGTGGACACCTCGGGCGGTGGCGGGGCGGATGGTTGCACCGTGGATGCGGAAGGGTGCCTGTGGCAGGCGCTGGTCTATGCCGGCAAGTTGGTGCGCTACAGCCCGGACGGCCAGGTAGACCGCGTCATCGACATGCCGGTGAAAAAGGTCACCAGCCTGACCTTTGGCGGGCCGAGCCTGGACACCCTGTTCGTCACCTCCATGGCCAGGCCACCGCTGCCGCGCTTCCCCGAGGATGGCCAGCAACGCGGCGCGCTGTTCGCCATCACCGGCCTTGGCGTCAAAGGCATTGCCGAACAGCGCTTCGCCAGTTGATGGATGAACGACCGAACCGTTAAGGACAACCAACCTTCTCTCGACAGGGCGTGAGCGGCACGCCTGGAGATGTCCCATGCAAAATAACAAGAATGCATCGCTGGGCAAGATTCACCGCTTTTCGTGGGTTTCGCTGTTGGTGTGCTGGCTGATCTGGATCCTCAACGCCTACGACCGCGAGATCGTGCTGCGCCTGGGTCCTACAATTTCCAAGCACTTCGACCTGTCGGCGGACCAATGGGGCACGGTGGCCACCGTGGTCATGCTGGCCCTGGCCGTGCTGGATATTCCCGGCTCGATCTGGAGTGATCGCCATGGCGGTGGCTGGAAACGTGCGCGCTTCCAAGTGCCCCTGGTGCTGGGCTACACCGCGCTGTCCTTTCTCTCCGGCTTCAAGGCGCTCAGTGGCCATCTGGCCAGCTTCATCGCCCTGCGCGTCGGCGTAAACCTGGGGGCGGGCTGGGGTGAGCCGGTCGGCGTCAGCAACACCGCCGAATGGTGGCCGGTGGAGCGCCGCGGCTTTGCCCTGGGCGCGCACCACACCGGTTACCCGATTGGCGCGATGCTCAGCGGCATCATCGCCAGCTTCGTGATCAGTACCTTCGGCGAGGACAACTGGCGTTACGTGTTCTTCTTCGCCTTCGTGGTGGCGCTGCCGCTGATGATCTTCTGGTCGCGCTATTCAACGGCCGAGCGCATCACCCAGCTCTACGTCGACATCGCCGCCAAGGGCATGACCCCGCCGGACAGCACGCCATCGACCAACGTCAAGGGCCAGGCCTGGGCCACCTTCAAGGCGACCCTGCGCAACCGCAATATCGCCCTGACGGCGGGTAACACCATGCTGACGCAGGTGGTGTACATGGGCGTCAACATCGTTTTGCCTGCGTATCTGTACAACATCCTCAACCTGTCGCTGGCCGAGTCCGCGGGGATGAGCGTGGTGTTCACCCTGACCGGCATCCTCGGGCAACTGATCTGGCCTTCGCTGTCGGACATCATCGGCCGGCGCGTGACGCTGATCATCTGCGGATTGTGGATGGCGGCCAGTGTCGGTGCGTTCTACTTCGCCAACACCACGCTGATCATCATCGTCGTGCAACTGCTGTTCGGCCTGGTGGCCAACGCCGTCTGGCCCATCTACTACGCGGTGGCTTCCGATTCGGCGCAGCCGGCGGCGACCTCGACGGCCAACGGCATCATCACCACGGCGATGTTCATCGGCGGCGGTATTGCACCAGTGCTGATGGGCACCCTTATCAGCATGGGCGGTGGCTGGACCACGCTCGATGGCTACACCGTGTGCTTCTTCGTGATGGCCGGGTGTGCGTTGGGCGGGGTGCTGCTGCAAATGTTCTCCCACCGCCCTCAAGTGCTGGTGGC
Organism: Pseudomonas sp. MYb118; assembly: GCF_040947875.1. Classification (NCBI taxonomy): domain Bacteria; kingdom Pseudomonadati; phylum Pseudomonadota; class Gammaproteobacteria; order Pseudomonadales; family Pseudomonadaceae; genus Pseudomonas; species Pseudomonas sp. MYb118. The sequence goes on from NZ_JBFRXN010000003.1 coordinate 459,503, forward strand.
CCAACCGGACGTCTGATGTTTTTTTTGCGCCCGGTGGTCTGAACCGTCGGGGCTTTCAACAGTCGCAACTGCCAAGAGGTTTGTGCAATGACAATAACAAGAAGCAGAGAAGTACCTGATACCCCCCGGGATTCGGCGACGATCAACAAATTGATGTTCGTCAAGCTGATGCCGTTGCTGATCGCCGCCTACGTGCTGAGCTTTCTGGACCGCACCAACATCGCCCTGGCCAAGCATCACCTGGATGTCGACCTGGGCATTTCGGCGGCGGCCTACGGGCTGGGTGCCGGGTTGTTTTTCCTCACCTACGCGCTGTCGGAGGTGCCCAGCAACCTGATCATGCACAAGGTCGGCGCACGGTTCTGGATCGCCCGGATCATGGTGACCTGGGGGCTGATCTCGGCGGCCATGGCTTTCGTTCAGGGCGAGACCTCGTTCTACGTCCTGCGTTTGCTGCTGGGTGTCGCCGAAGCGGGTCTGTTCCCCGGCGTCATGCTGTACCTGACTTACTGGTTCGGACGTGAACAACGCGCCCGTGCCACCGGCTACTTCCTGCTGGGGGTGTGCTTTGCCAACATCATCGGCGGGCCGCTGGGCGCCGCGTTGATGGAGCTGGACGGTGTCTGGGGCTGGCGCGGCTGGCAGTGGATGTTCGTGCTCGAAGGCTTGCCAGCGGTGTTCTTCGCCATGGTGGTCTGGAAGAAATTGCCGGACCGCCCCAGCAAGGCGCCGTGGTTGAGTGCCGCTGAAGCCGCGCAGATCGAACAGCAACTGGCTGCCGAAGCCGAGGAGGGTGCAGGCCACGGCGGGCACTCGTTCAAGCAATGCCTGACCCCGCAGATCCTGTTGGCGATCCTGGTCTACTTCTGCCATCAGATCACCATTTACACGGTGATCTTTTTCCTGCCCGGCATCATCAGCAAATACGGGGCGTTGACTACCTTGCAGGTCGGCATGCTGACATCCTTGCCCTGGCTCGCGGCGGCCGTCGGCGCCATCGCCTTGCCGCGTCTGGCCACGACGCCCGCGCGTTCCCGGCAGATGCTGGTGGCGGGCTTGCTGACCATGGCGGCGGGCCTGGGCATCGCGGCGCTGGCGGGGCCGGTCATCAGCCTGCTGGGCTTTTGTATCTCGGCGGTGATGTTCTTCGTCGTGCAGTCGATCATTTTTCTGTACCCGGCTTCGCGCCTCAAAGGGGCGGCGCTGGCCGGCGGCCTGGGCTTTGTCAATTCCTGTGGGCTGCTCGGTGGGTTTGTAGGCCCGTCGGTCATGGGCGCGATCGAGCAAAGTACCGGCAATGCCATGGACGGTATGAAGGTGGTCGCCGTCATTCTCGTGCTGGCTGCCTTCGCCGCGTTGCGTTTGCGTCAGGGGCAGGAAGACAAACAGGAAAAACCTCAGTTGCAGGGCCGTCGGCAAACGGCTTGAACGGGTAGTGAGCCTGGACCTCTGTGGGAGCGAGCCTGCTCGCGATTGGCGCCCTGAAAGTCCGCGGTGCCTGGACGTTCATCGCGAGCAAGCTCGCTCCTACAGGGATCTGGGTGTACGCATTGTTTGTGGTGGACCGAGAACCTTGTGGGAGCGGGCTTGCTCGCGAATTGGCCGGGACATTCAACATTGATGGTGCCTGACACGCCGCCATCGCGAGCAGGCTCGCTCCCACAGGTTTTGGGTTTTATTTATTGCGTGTGACACGCCAGATGGTATTGGCCAGGTCATCAGCGATGATCAGCGCGCCCCGCGGGTCGACCGTCACCCCAACAGGTCGGCCACGGGTCTTGCCATCCGAGCCGCGGAAACCTGTGGCAAAGTCGATCGGCTCTCCATCAGCCTTGCCATTGCGGAACGGCACGAAGATCACTTTGTAGCCCACCGGATTGTCCCGGTTCCAACTACCGTGCTCACCGACGAACACGCCCTCGGCGAATTTGTCGCCCATGGCGGCGGTGGAAAAATCCACGCCCAAAGCGGCGACGTGCGAGCCCAGGCTGTAATCCGGTTTGATCGCCGAGGCGACTTTCGTCGGGTTCTGTGGCCGTGCCCGCGTATCAACGTTCTGGCCCCAGTAGCTGTAGGGCCAGCCGTAGAACGCGCCTTCTTTCACCGACGTCAGATAGTCGGGCACCAGATCGGGCCCCAGTTCATCGCGCTCGTTGACCACCGCCCAAAGCGTGCCGGTGCCAGGCTGGATTTTCAGCGCCGTAGGATTGCGCAGCCCGGTGGCATACGGCTTGTGGGCGCCGGTCTGGGCGTCGATCTGCCAGACCATGGCCCGATCCACCTCCACCTCCATGCCGCGCTCGGTGATGTTGCTGTTGGAGCCAATGCCCACGTATAGCGAGCGCCCGTCTTCGCTGATGGCCAGGGATTTGGTCCAGTGGTGATTGATCGCAGATGGCAGGTCGGTGATTTTCGTCGGCATGCCGTTGGCCTTGGTCTGGCCCTCGGCGTAATCGAAGCTGACCAGAGCGTCCTGGTTGGCCACGTAGATTTTACCGTCGGCATAGGCCAGGCCGTACGGCGCATTGAGATTTTCGGCGAATACCGTTTGCAGCTCATATTTGCCGTCGCCATCGGCATCACGCAGCAGGGTCAGGCGGTTGCCACCCTTGACCTGGGTGTTGCCCTTGGCCTTGATGTAGCTGGCGATCACATCCTTGGGCTTGAGCTTCGCTGCGTTGCCGCCACGGCCTTCGGCCACCAGGATGTCACCGTTGGGCAGCACCAGGGTCTGGCGCGGGATTTTCAGGTCGCTGGCAATGGCGGTGACGCTGAATCCTTCGGGCACGGTCGGCTTCTGCTCACCCCAGGCCACTGGCTCGGCGATTTTCATGCTGGGCAGCAGGCTGCGCTGGGGCTCGGGCATTTTCGGGTCGGGACCACGGGCTTGCTGGCTATCGGCTTCTCCACCACAGGCACTCAGCAGCATCGCCAGGGTCAGGGTGGCGACTGGATACATAGGTTTCATCGTGCACCTCCCGAGCGCAGGTTGGTGAGACCGGTCCACGCCGAAACGCAGCTCAGCAGGGTAACGATGACTGACAGGATCAGGCCCGAGGGCATGACCGCCCAGGCATCCTTGGCATGTTCGAAGGCGTTGATCAACCCCAGCACCCAGGTGATCAGCAATAGCAGGAAATACAAAGTAGGCCTGCCGGCTTTGGGGTGGGCCTGTAGCAGGTTGACCAGCGCAAACAGCAACGCAAGCCCGCAGAACACCAGGCCCCCGGCGATCAGCCAGGAGGCGAAATTGCTCCACTGGATCTGGTAGGTGTTGGAGTAGGCGATGTCACTGAGCAAGCCCCCGAGAAAAAGGGCCACGGCGCCGCCAAGCAGGACCGCGTGCAGCGGTCCTGGCGTGATTCGCGCGAAGGGGTAGGTGGTGTCGGTCACAGCAGATCCTCATCGGTTGTCGACCCGGCACTGACGGATAGCGCGTGTGCACTGATCCATCAGGCTGCGCGCTGGGTGCACGCAGTAAAGGTGATCACGATGCGGGTGCCTAAGTTCAAAGAAATGCCGTGCCGAGCATTCGGATTACTCAGGAGTATCGACAGCCGCCGGCATGGTAAACCTGAACAACGCACCTTGCCCCGGCGCACTTTCGGCGACGATGCGTCCACCATGGGCCTCGACGATCCCCTGCGTGATATACAGGCCCAGCCCGGTGCCATTCGGGTTGCCTTCCTTGGCGGTCCAGTAACGATCGAACACATGGGGCAGGTGGTCCTGGGGAATGCCTTCGCCGCTGTCTTGCACGGTGAAGACGATGTCGCCGCCGGATGATTTCGCGTGCACACCGACGGTGCCCAGGCGCGGGGTGAATTTGATTGCGTTGCTGACCAGGTTCGACAGCACCTGGAACAACCGCTCGGGGTCGGCATGGATGCGCAGGTCGGGATCCGCTTCGAAGGAAATGCTGATGTCCTTGTCCAGCGCCAGGGGCGCGAGCAGTGCTTGGGCCTCCTCGAACATCTGTGTGACGTCGAGCTTTTGCGGTGTGATGGTGTAGCGCCCGGCGTCGATCTTGGAGGTATCGAGCAAGTCTTCGAGCAGGGTATTCATGCGCCCGGCGGCCTGTTGCATGGTGTCGATTGCGGTAGCAATGCGTCGCGAGGTGTGCGGGCCGTCGGAGCTGAAGGTCTTTTGCATCATGCCGCAGAGCATGGAGATGACCGTCATCGGGTTGCGCAGGTCGTGGGAAACCACGGCCACCAGATCATCCCGCGCACGCACGGCCTCCTGTTCACGACGGACCTGGCGAGCGAGGTCGTTTTCCAGTGCCGAGCGGCGCAGGTCGTTGGCGGCGAAGAGGTCGCCATGGCTCCACTTGGTGGAGATCCCGGCCATCTCCACTTTCCAGATTTCGAAGGATGTGCGCGGGCGCAGGCGCAGGCCGGCGTCAGAGTTTTCCAGGTCCAGCGGCTTTCTCGGGTCGCCACTCCATTTGACGTTCTCTTTGACTTCCGGACGGAACCACATCACGCCGTTGTCTACCGGTTTGGGCAGGCTCATGGCGAGCACGCCGCTGGCCACTTGCTGATAGTGAGCGGCCGGTGGATAGACGCTGGCCAGGTGATGACTGGCGAACACCGGCTCGCCGCGTTCCTGCAGCCATTTATGCAGCGCACGGATCTGCTCGGGTTCCGGGCAATTGCCATAACGGTGCAACTGCTTGTCTTCGATGATCGCGATACCGCCGGCCTGGGCCAGCGCCATCAGCACTTGCGGTTGCCGGGCCAGGCCGTCGAAGACATTCTGCGGCGAGTCGATCATGGCTTGGTTGAGCAGTGCCAGCGCTCCGAGCTTTTCGTCACGCTGGCGGCTGAGTTCCAGGGCCTCCATGGCGCTGATCTGCAACGACAGCACCTGGCCGATGGTCTGGCAGGCGGTGCGCAATTCGTGCGGAACATGCAGTGGCTGGCGGTTGCCGCAACTGATCAGGCCCCAGAGTTGATCACCGCGCATCAGCGAGATGCTCATTGACGACAACACCCCCATGTTCTTCATGTACTGGCAGTGGATCGGCGAAACGCTGCGCAGGGTGGCGAAACTCAAGTCCAGTGGCGTTTGCGTGTCGGGACGCAGCTTCGGTACCAGCGGCACCGGCTGATAGTCGGCATTCGGGATGATTCGCAACCAGTTGATGCGATACAGCTCGCGGGCCTGCTCCGGAATATCCGAGGCCGGGAAGAACAGTCCGTTGAACAGCTCCATCGATGGGTCGGAGGCTTCGGCGATCACCTGACCGTGGCCTTCCTCCTCGAAACGGTAGATCAGCACCCGGTCATAGCCGGTCATGGCCTGGATTTCCTTGACGCTGATGTCGTACAGCGCTTGCAGCGTAGTCGCCGCTTGCAGGCGCTGGAGCATGCGCCCCAGGTTTGTCTGATTGCCGGCGACGTTGCGCGGCTGGAAATTCTCCACGTGGATCTCCAGCTCCAGAATCAACACCCCTTGATGGCGATGCAGCAAACCGTCGAACGCGGTGCCGTTGACCCTGAAATGCAGGGGAGGGGCGTCGAACAGTGTCGGTTGCTGCAACGCTTCACGCACGGCTTTGGTGTGCGCGTCACCGATCAGGCTTTGCAGCGGGCGGCCAATCAGTGTCTGTGGTTCGCGTGCGAGCAGGGTGTCGACGTTGGCGCTGACCTGGATGATCTCCAGTCCAGGCTCGGTCAGGGTCAGCAGCAGCCCGTGGGGCTGAATCGCCCCCGGAAAGCGGATGGGTTCGTCCGCACAGTTGGCCAACAGCTGTTCAAACGCGTCTTTGTCTTGTGGTGTCATAGCAGAACCTCCCGGCTTTGCAGCCAGCGTTCGAAACAACTGAATGTGGAGTGCGCCGCCTTGACCACGCTTTCGCGCTCGTCGGCGGTCATGGGGCGATTACCCAGGTAGTCGATGAAATCACGCCAGCGCCGCCCGGTCGCGGCACCGTAAATATCCAGGAATGCCGCGCCGTTTTCGGCGCCCAGGTCCAGCCTGGCAGCGATTTCACGGCGCAGAATCTGTCCGCCGAGCGTCGCGCCTTCCAGCACGTAAAGCACACCCAGGTACGCCGCGCCGGAGTCGATGATCGGTAGCTCGCGGCAGACGGGCAGGCTGTCCAGCGCGTTCCCGGGCATCCCCAGGGCCTGCAAGTCACTACGCAGCGTCGGGGTTTTCATTCGGGTGTTCAGGTCAAAATCTGTGGGGGCCGACGTGCAGTCCTGCAGCGCGGCTTCCAGCGGCCGATAAAAACCGTAATAGGCCTGCATCAGGCGCTCAAAGGCCTGGAGATCGAGCGAGTCGGAGAAAAACGGCAGGCGTTTTTCCAGGGCAATGTGCAGTTCGGCAGTGCCGGTGCGCAGATCCTGGAGTACGCGGGGAATATCTCGGGTCGGTGTTTGCATGGTCATAAACTCTAATCCGACCTCGTTATGGCCACGACTGAAAAAATGCGGGTGGCATACTACAGTCATTGGGACGCGAGGGGGACGAGTGTTTTTCTGATTCCGATGGCAGGTTCATGGTTAACTGACCGCCATTTAAAGGGGAGGTTTCGTATTATGGACAATGCATTCAAGCAACCACTGTTCGTCGTCGGGTTGCCTTTGCTGGTGATTGGCATCAGCACCGGGAACACCGCTTTCTGGGTGCCAGGGCTGGTGTTCATGGTCATCGGCTGGACCAAGCGCTCGAAGCGCTGAGCCGGGAGGGCGTTTGATGCAAGTGCAGAACAAGGCCCTGATGTTCTTCAAGCGTCACCGATACGTGGTGCTGGGCTTGATGATCGCGGCGACACTGGTGAACGCCTTTGCCCGTTTCACCGGGCATTGGCAGCCGTTCTGGAGCGTGGTGATGCTGCAGGCCTTGTTCGGTCAGGTGGTATTCAACTATCTGCGTGATGGAACGGTCCAGTTCGCCCCGGGTGGCGGCCTGTCCAAAGACGCGGACCCGCTGGGCCGTGCGGCGTTGACGGCGTTTGCACTGGCGGTGTATCTGGTGGCGTTCGGTTATGAAGGCCACCCGCGCGAGCCGTCGGTCCATGACAAACGACCTGGCGACTGGACGATGCCGACCCGGGAAGAAATCGGGGGCAAGAGGCCCTGAGTTCAGGTCAGGGACATCCCGCCGTCCACCAGAAGCTCAATGCCATTGACGAAGGTGCTGTCAGCCGAGGCCAGGTACAGCGCGGCACGGGCCAGTTCCTGCGCCTCACCGAGCCGCCCTGCAGGAATCATCTCACCCAGCATTTTCAGGAAGTCCGGGCGCTGCTCATCTGAAACCCCCAGTTTACCGATGATCGCGGTGTCGACAGGGCCAGGGCTGAGCACGTTCACGCGGATGCGACGGGCGCGCAACTCCAGCGCCCAGCTGCGGGCAAACGCGGCGATGGCGGCCTTGCTGCCAGCGTAGACCGCGTGATTCTCCAGCACTTTGGTCGCAGCCAGGGAGCTGGTCAGGATGATGCTGGCCCCGTCACGCAGCACGGGCGTGATCGACTGGACGCCGAAGAACACGCCGCGGGTGTTGATGTTGAACTGCGTGTCGTAATCCTCTGGCGAGACCTGCGCGGAGGGCTGCAGGGTGATGACACCGGCATTGGCCATGTAGATGTCCAGTGCGCCAAAGCGTTGCTGGATCCGGGCGGCCAGATCCTCATGATGTTCCAGGCTGGCCACGTCGCCCTCGATGGCGATCGCACCATGGCCAATGGTTTCGATGGCCTGATCCAGAATATCCTTGCGCCGACCCGTGATGATCACTTGTGCGCCTTCACGAGCGAACAGGCAGGCGGATGCCAGGCCGATGCCGCTGTTACCACCTGTGATGACCGCTACCTTACCTTCGAGACGCTTCATCTGCTGACTCCGATGATGGATGTTTCGACGTATTATGCGGCGCGTGTTTCCAGCAACCAGTCCTGCACACAGCACATCAGTTGTGCCTCGGAGTCACAAGATGTCCAGCCTGTTGAGCCAGTCGAGCAGCCTCATTGCCTTTGTCCGGGTGGTGGAGGCCGGCTCTTTCAGCGCCGCGGCGCGCAGCGTCGGCACGACGCCGTCGGCGATCTCCAAGAGCATTTCGCGCCTGGAAAAAAAGCTGAATGTCACGCTGTTTCGCCGTTCCACCAGAACCCTTGGCCTGACGCCGGACGGCTATCTGTTCTTTGAGCGTGTAGCCCCTTTGTTGCGCGCGCTTGAGGATTCCGAAGATGCGATACGGCCGACCGGCACGGTGCGCGGGCATTTGCGGGTGAGCATGCCCAGCGAGCTGGGGCGCTTGTTATTGCCGCGGATCGGCTCGTCGTTTCTGGCCGAGCATCCGGAGGTCGACATCGACCTCAACTTGCTCGATCACCACGTGGACCTGATCAGTGAGGGCTATGACGTGATCTTCCGCGTGGGTTCGCTGGGGGACAGCAACCTGCGGGCCCGGACGCTGGCGCGCATGGACATGGCATTGGTGGCGTCCCCCGACTTTCTTCAGGCCCGCGGTCAACCCGCCACGGTGGATGATCTGCGTGACCTGCCGTTCGTGCGCTACCAGTTGAGCGGGCGCACCTTGCCGATTCTCTTCGAGAACGGCGAAACGTTATTGCCCAAGGGACGCATCGGCCTGGACTCCGGCTTCGGCCTGCGTACGGCAGCCATCGACGGCATGGGCGTTGCCTACCTGATGCGCTGTATCGTCCAGCAGGATCTGAACGAAGGGCGGCTGGTGCAACTGCTGGAGAAGCACGCGCTGCCCGCACTGGAGCTGCATGCGGTGCACGCGTTCGGCAGCAACACGCCGATCAGGGTCAAACTGTTTACCGACTTTGTGCAGAAGCAGGTGCAACAGTTGTCACGGAGCGGCGTTGCGTAGCCGTTCGGCGTCCTTGCCCGGCGGCAACCCGAACAGGCGCACGTAGTCGCGACTGAACTGCGAAGGGCTGTCATAACCCACGCGATAGCCGGCACCCGCCGCGTCGAAGGCGTGCGCCACCATCAGGCGTCGAGCTTCCTGCAGGCGCAACTGACTGCGAAACTCCAACGGGCTCATGGCCGTGACGGCCTTGAAGTGCGCGTGAAGCGTAGAGCGGCTCATGCCGGCGATGTCGGCAATTTCTTCGATCCTGCAACTTTGCTGGTAGTGGCTGCGTATCCAGGCGATGGCCTTGGCTATCTGACTGAGGCGGCTGTCGGCACCGGCCATCTGGCGGACGGCGCCACTGGTCATGAGCAACCGATAGAGCATTTCGCGAATGATCAGGGGCGCCAGTTCGGCGATGTCAGCGGGCGTGTCCAGCAACCCGGCGAGCCTCACGGCCGCGTCCAGCAGCGGCGGCGTGGTGGCGTTGAGTTCGATGGCAGACCCAGGACCACCAAGGGTGCCATCGGCGGGGTGACGCAGCGCCAGATCACTGAGCACGCCCATATCCAGATTGAGCACCAGGCACAGATACGGTGCCTGCTCGCTGGCCTCGATGACCGAGCCCATCACCGGGATGTCCACTGAAGCCACCAGGTAGGTGGCCGCGTCGTAGATGTACGAGGTGGTGCCGACCGCCACCTGCTTGCGGCCCTGAGCAATCAGGCACAGGGTCGGCTCATACACCACCGGCATGGGCACGGTCGGCGAACCCGAGCGCACCAGAGTGACGCCCGCAATCGGTGTGTCGTGAAAGCCGTCAGACGGCGCGTGACGACTGATCAGCTCGATCAGGCTTGGCAGTGATCCCATGCGTACTCCGTTCAACGTCGCTCCGCGTTCGCGGATTATCGTGCAAGAACCCGGGATTATCCGTCTACGGGCCGGCACGCCGTGGCAGGCAGACTCATTCCTTACAGGTCAGACCCCACTTCTGTAAGGAGGCCATCATGCCCACAATCACTGCACTCGACCACTACCGCCTGCTCGGACGATCAGGTATGCGCGTCTCGCCGTTGGCCCTTGGCACCATGACCTTTGGCGCCGATTGGGGCTGGGGTTCGGATGAAGCCGAGGCCCGGCAGATTTTCGATCACTATGTCGATCAGGGAGGCAACCTGATCGACACCGCCGTCAACTACACCAACGGGGCTTCCGAGCGCATCCTGGGCCAGTTTCTCAAGGGCAAGCGTGATCGTTTGGTGGTGTCGACCAAATACACCATGGCGCGAGATCCGAGTGACCCCAACTCGGGCGGCAACCATCGTCTGAATCTGATGCGTTCGGTGGAAACCAGTCTGCGGCAACTCGACACCGACCGGATCGAGCTGCTGTACCTGCATGCCTGGGATTTCACCACGGGTGCCGACGAGGTCATGCGTGCCCTCGACGACCTGGTCCGTGCCGGCAAGGTGTTGTACCTGGGCATCTGCAACACCCCGGCGTGGAAAATCGCCGAGCTGCAAACCCTCGCCACTCTGCGTGGCTGGGCGCCGTTGGTGGCATTGCAGATCGAGTACAGCCTGGTGGAGCGCAGCGTCGAGCACGAGTTGATGCCGATGGCCGAAGCCATGGGCCTGGGCGTCCTGCCGTGGTCGCCGCTGGGCGGTGGCATCCTGACGGGCAAATACAGTCGCGATGACTTGAGCCACGCGAGTGAGGCGGGTGTTTCCGCGACCCGCAAAGGGGTGATCAGCTCGTCCGGGCACCTGAATGAACGATCCCTGCACATCGCCAGCGTCGTGGCGTCCATCGCTGCGCAAACCGGCGCGACGCCGTCCCAGGTGGCGCTGGCCTGGACGTTGCTCAACCCCGCCGTGGTGGCACCTGTCATGGGCGCCAGGACGCTGGCCCAGGCCCAGGACAATCTGGGGGCGTTGCGTCTTCAGTTGAGCGCTGAGCACATTGCCCTCCTGGATGATGCCAGCGCACCCGAGCCGATCTTTCCCGGACGCTTCGTCTCCCGGCCGATGGTGCAGCAACTGATCTTCGGCAGCACTCGCCCGCAAACGTCGGCATGACATCCACAGGAGGTCTCTTCATGGACTTGTTTCCAGGCATACGCACAGTGGCCCTTGCCGCGCTGATAGGGATGGCGGGGGTGTCAGGCGCCGCCAGCGCCGACTCGACGATGGATATCGAAGCACGTAACAAACAACGGGTCAGCGAAGCCTTCGACCGCTGGGCCGCTGGCGGAACCACGTTCTTCAGCGACATGCTGACGCCTGACATCGTCTGGACCATCAAGGGTTCCAGCCCCAGCGCTGGCGTGTACCGGGGCATTGACGCTTTCGTCGCGCAAGCCGTTCAGCCGTTCGTGTCCCGCCTGTCGAGCCCGGTGCGGCCGGTACGCAAACAGGTGTGGGCCGATGGTGACCACGTGATCATCCAATGGGAGGGCGTCGCCACGGCGCGCGACGGGCAGGCCTATCACAACAGCTATGCGTGGATCTTCCACATGCGCGATGGCAAAGCGTTCGAGGCGACGGCCTTTCTTGATCTGGCGCCTTATGAGGATGTGTTGCGGCGTGTGCCTGCGCAGGCGATGAGGTAGTCCATCAGCGGTTTCCCTGATCCAACTGAATTTCTCCCCGCGCCGCCGTTCAACACGCTTACATGCAAACGTGGAGGCAGGGCCATGAGTACAACCTTCAAGGTGGGTGACGCAGTGCGCTGGAACTCGGAGGCCGGGGAGATACAGGGCAAAGTGGTGAAGGTCCATGTCAAGGATGTCGAGTTCATGGGGCGGCATCGACCGGCGTCGAAGGACGAGCCGCAGTATGAGGTCAAGAGTGACAAAACCGGCCATCTGGCGATGCATCACGGCGAGGCGCTGCATCGCACCTGAAGGCTGTCATCGCGTTTGGACTGCCGGCTCCGGGGCGAACGGAGCCGGCGGTTATCAATCGCGAAAGATCAATGAGTGGTGCGCCGCGCCGCCCGTGCGAGCACCGTCGCCGACCGCAATGGCCACATTCCCTGCGGCCACGGCGGCGTCGCCACAGGCGAATACCCCCGGCACACTGGTTTCGCGCATCGCATCGACCTTGATGAACGGCCCCATTGGCCCATCCTCGAATACACAGCCCAGCAAGGCGGGCAGGGGACTGGCCATGCGTGTGCGTGGCTGGGTGAATAGCCCCGCGAGCGGGATGACGCGGCCGCTGGCGAGGGTCACGTCCGCGTGCTCGCCATCGACCGATACGACACGTTCGTTTTCCACCTGAACACCACGCTTGCGCAGCTGTGCCCATTGATCGGCATCGGGCTCGAACACGCCGTTGAGGAAGAAGGTGGTGGGGCCCCAGTCAGGCAGCATCAACGCATGGTGGATGGCCAGAGGCGAGGCAGCGAGTACGCCAATCGGCCCGCCGTCCAGTTCGTACCCGTGGCAATACGGACAATGGAACACGCGTTGCCCCCAACGCTGCGCCAGGCCGGGAACATCGGGCAGTTCATCCACCACGCCCGAAGCGAGGATCAGGCGTTTCGCGGCAAAATGTGCGCCGTCACTCGTCGTCACAGCGAATGCAGCGCCTTGACGGGTGGCACTGACGGCGGATTGCGTGCGCCATTCGACGGTCGGATAAGCCAGCAACTGCGCGCGTGCCTCATCGGCTATTGCGCCAGGGTGACGGCCATCCTGGCCGAGAAATCCATGGGAATGATCAGCGAAGCGATTGCGCCGTTGACCGGCATCGATCACCAGCACCTTGCGGCGCGCACGCGCCAATTGCAGGCCGGCGGAAACGCCGGCATAGCTGCCGCCCACGATAATGACGTCGAACATTGGATCTATCTCCCTGGGTCCTGGACCCGCTCAAGGCATTCAAGACACAACGTAAGTTACGTGAAGTCGATGCGTCAATAGTCTTGTAACGTTAATTGTTTCGTGGGAGGCTGCGAGCATCCCTCCACAACGACGCTCCCGATGAGAAACGACACCCGCCTGTCCCGCATGCTGCACGTGCTGATTCACATGGCGCGCCAGGACAAACCCGCGACGTCCGACGCCATGGCGCAGATGCTGGGCACCAACCCGGTGGTGGTTCGCCGAACCATGGCGCTGCTCAAGGAACAGGGTTATGTGCGTTCGGAGAAAGGGCATCGGGGCGGGTGGACACTGGCCAAGCCTCTGGCCGAGATCACGCTGCTGGACATCCATCAGGCGTTGGGCGGTGCATCGGTGTTCGCCATTGGCTTATCGACCGACCACCCGCAATGCCTGGTGGAACAGGCCGTCAACGCGGCGCTCACCGATGCGTTCGATGCCGCGCAGGCGCTGCTATTGGAGCGCCTGGGTGATGTGACGCTGGAGCAACTGGCGAGTGATTTCGAAGGGCGCTTCCAGGCGCTTTAGGGCACCAGGCATTCACTCGGGGTTGGTGCAGGATTTTTTCCCTTTTCCCTTTTCGACTTTCGGCACGGCGCCGCGCATCACCATGCGCGTAATGGTGGCTGCGGCGATCTCGTAGTCGGCATCGCTCGGCGCACCGTTGATCAGCGCCATCTGCCAGCCGAGGTTGGTGTAGGTGCGGGTGGCCGACCAGAGAAACAACATCAAATGCTCAGGATCGACGGGCGCCAGCAGGCCCGCATCGATCCATTCGCGCAGGCACTCGACGTTGCGCCGGGCCTCGCTCTCCAGCAATTGCTTGCACTGCTCCGGCAGTTGCTTGCCTCCCAGCAGCAGCTCGTGGCTGAAGATCTTCGAGGTCAACGGGTTTTCCTGAATGATGCGAATCCTGGCCCGTATGTAGGCTTGCAGGGCGATGGCCGGGTCGGTGCTTTCCCGAAGAACAGCCGATGCCTGCAGCAACGGTTCGAGGAAACTCAGCAAGACTCGGGCATAGAGGTTTTCCTTGCTCTGGAAGTAGTAATAGAGATTGGCCTTGGGCACGCCCGCGCGCGCGGCAATATCGCGAGTCTGGGTGGCGTCGAAGCCTGCCGCGGCAAACTCTTCGCTGGCGGCCTGCAGGATCAGCGACTGGTTACGTTGGCGGATCGAGGGCTGCGCAAGGCGCCCGGGTGAGGTTTCAACGGTTGCCATAAGGTGGTTTCGAGGCGTAGGCCATGGTTGATTCAAGGTCCGGGAATATCGCAATATACAAAACTATACAGCGCATGACCTGCGCTTTCTTACGAAAGGAATCCATCATGACGACAGCGTTCAATCCCAAAGAAGCGGTGGGAGAGCGTTACGCGCTGGAATCAATGCGCTACGCACAACAAAGAACCTGGCAGGCCATTGATGAGATCGCCCGGGTCATCAAGCCCGGCATGCTCGAGTCCGAGGCCGTGGCACAGGGCAAACTGGTATTGTCGGAACTGGGCATGGACCGCATCTGGCACCCGCTGCTGATCCGCTTCGGCGCCAATACGCTCAAGTCCTTCAAGCAACGCTCCGAAGGCGATCCGGTGCTGGGTGAAGACGACATTTTCTTCATCGACATGGGCGTGGTCTGGCAAGGCCATGAAGGGGATGCCGGCGCTACCTTCACCACCGGCTCCGACCCGCAGATGCGCGCCTGCGCCGCGGCGGCCAAGACCCTGTTCGATCAGGTCGAAAGCTTCTGGCGCAGCGAGCGGGTTTCCGGGGTGGCGCTTTACGACTTCGCGCGCGATCAGGCGCAGGAAATGGGCTGGAAGCTCAACCTGGACATCAAGGGGCATCGGGTCAGCGATTTCCCCCACGCGATCTATCGCGGTGGCGATCTGGGGGATTTTGCCGAGTACCCCAATAACGGCCTGTGGATCCTGGAGATCCAGCTGGCCCATCCTGAGCTGCCCTATGGCGCGTTTTATGAGGATTTGTTGATCTGATTGGTGGCGGCGTGCTTGTCACGCCACCATGCAGACCCAGCGATGATCATGCCGGTACGGCGCCCGAATGAACGCGACATCCGACACCAGCGTCATGCCGCGTTCCTGCAACGCCTCGGTCAGTTGTACCAGTGTCTCTGCTTCGATCGTCATGGCTGTTCACCTCGTCAGATTTGCTGTGTACATAGTTCTTGACCGGGCGGGCAGGCGGCTAATTCAAATTTTCTAATGCCGCGATTGAGCAGTGACGATCCTCGCGACCGTTGCGCATCACGCATCACTGCATTGCCCGCAGGATGGATTCTCGGTGTGGAGCAGGGCCCGTAGCCTTGCCACCACTTTCTCCTAACACCGAGGTGTCACCATGCTCACGGGCAATCCTGCAGCGATCGGGGCTGAACAGCCTGCTTCGCTCTCCGGCCTGATGGTCGCGTTCCTGGCGTTCTGCTGTGGCGCGGTCGTGGCCAACCTGTATTACGCACAACCGATCGTCGAACTGATCGCACCGCAAATCGGCCTGTCCAGCGCCAATGCCAGCCTGATCGTGTCGCTCACCCAGTTCGGCTACGCGCTGGGTCTGTTGCTGCTGGTGCCGCTGGCCGACCTCATGGAAAACCGCCGTCTGGTGGTGGGCTTTACCCTGGCGGCCAGCGTGGTGCTGGCGTATGCCGGGTTCACGCATTCGCCGTCGATGTTTTTGCTGCTGTCACTGCTGATCGGCCTCACCTCGGTGGCGGTGCAGATCCTCGTGCCGCTGGCCGCGCACCTGGCGCCGGAAGCCACACGCGGCCGGGTGGTCGGCAACATCATGAGCGGCCTGCTGCTGGGCATTCTGCTGTCGCGACCACTGTCCAGCCTGCTGGTGGACGTGTTCGGCTGGCGCGGGGTGTTCTACAGCGCGTCGGTCCTGATGACGGTCATTGCGCTGATCACCGCCGTGGCATTGCCGCGCCGTGTACCGACGCATCAGGCGACTTACCCGGCATTGATCGCTTCGGTGTTTGCCCTGGTGCGCCGCCACTCGATCCTGCGTCAGCGTTCGCTGTATCAGGGCCTGTTGTTCGCCAGCTTCAGTCTGTTCTGGACCCTGGCGCCCATCGAACTGATCCGCCACCACGGTTTCAGCCAGTCGCAAGTCGCGATCTTCGCCCTGGTGGGAGCGGTGGGCGCGGTGGCGGCCCCGATTGCCGGACGCCTGGCCGACGCCGGACATGGACGTCGCGGTACGCTGGTGGCCTTGCTGCTGGCGCCGGCTGCGCTATTGATCGGTGCGTTGCCGGGCAGCAGCTACCTGTGGCTGGTGGTGTGTGCGGTGCTGCTGGATTTCGCCGTGCAACTGAACATGGTACTGGGCCAGCGCGAGGTATACGCCATCGACCCGCACAGCCGGGCTCGCCTCAACGCCGTGTACATGACCAGTATCTTCGTCGGCGGCGCCCTGGGTTCGCTGGTGGCAAGCCCGCTCTACGAGCACTTCGGCTGGCATCTGTCGGCGGTGGCCGTGGCATTGCTGCCGACACTGGCGCTGGTGATGTTCCTGGGGCGCAAGGCCCATGCCTGAGGCTCGCGAGCACAGGTCTACAAGACGATTGGCGAACGTTGGTGCACAATCAGCCCCGTTCCCTTTCGACCGGACCCCGCTGATGGACAAGTTGCTGGCACTGAAGATGTTTGTTGAAACCGTTCGCTGCGGCGGTTACTCCTCGGCGGCGCGCAAGCTCGGTATTTCGACCTCTTCGGTGACCCGTCAGGTGGCGGGACTGGAGCATGAACTGGGCGCCAGCCTGCTCAACCGCACCACCCGCCACACCAGTGTCACCGTTGCCGGCCAAGCCTACTTCGAGAAGGCGGTGGCCATTCTCGACGCCATCGACGAAGCCGACGCCGTGGTCACCGACCGCGGCAGCGATGCACAAGGGCGCTTGCGCGTCAGCGTGCCGGTCGAATTCGGCCGGCGCATCATCGCGCCGCAACTGGGTCGCCTGCTCGATCGGCATCCGGGCCTGGAAATCAGCCTGTCACTGAGCGATCAGGTCGGTGACCTGCTGAGCGAACAGATCGACGTGTCCGTGCGCCTGGGCTCCTCGGTGGTCAGCGAAGACATCGTCAGCAAGCGCGTAGGTGCTTTCCAGCGCTGGGTGGTGGCGAGCCCGGATTACCTGCGCGAGCAGGCGACACCGTGTCATCCGCGCGATCTGCTGGAACATCAGTGCCTGCGCTTTGACTACGCCGGGGCGCATCAGCACTGGACGTTCCAGGGCGATGAAGAAACCATCCAGCTCAATATCCATGGCCGCCTGCAAAGCAACAACGCCGACATCCTGCGTGAAGCCGCCATCGCTGGCAGGGGCGTGGCCCTGGTGGCCGACTGGCTGGTACGTGACGACGTCGCGGCCGGCCGCCTGACACGGGTGCTGGAACAGTATGAGGTCAACCCCGGCAGTGCGAGCAGTTGCATCAATGCGTTGTACCTGCCCAATCATCGGGGGTCGAGCCGGATCAATGTGTTCATTGATTTTCTCGAGGAGATACTGGTGCCTGACGCAGCTTTTGAAAAAAACGCCGCTGCGGATTAAAGTTCGCACGACTTGCCCAAGGAATCATGGATGAAATTTCTGACTGCTTTCAGCCAGGCGGCTCAACGCTTTGGCAACCGGTTTTCCAATTTGCAGATTCGCGTGTTCGCTGGCCTGCTTTACGCGGCGCATTGGCTGGTGCCATGGGCGATTCCTTCCTACGATTCGCCGTTACTCGGCGTCTTTGCAATCACGCTGTTCGTGCTGACGCTGGGGCGCAAGCGATCGCAACCGTTCGAACCTGATGCGCAGTAGAGGGGTAAGGTTTTAGTCTGTAGTCGGTGTATGGCGGTATCAGGGAATCGCTGATGTACGAAATTTCGTCACTCGAATAAGATTCATTCGTTCGCCCTGCCAGCTGTTTCAGAGAAATGCTGAGTGGCCGCAACTGGTCAGGGTGGGCATATTTCTTCAGCCCGTGGAGGGTGCCGGTCTTTCCCGGCTGTCAGCCTGTTCAGGCGTGAGTGATCAGCAGGTCACTGATGATGCAGATCGAGCCATCCTCTGGCGGCGTGGCGTCAGTGAAATCAATCTGGTTGTAGACACCCCCGTGGAAACTGAACACCTGCGAATTCCAGGAGGGGTCTAGCTGCAGGTCGCCGGACGTTCCGACATTGCCGTTGTAGTCGACCGTGACCCGGGCGATGCCGGCAGAGGCCACCTTGATGATGACCTGGAATTTACCGCCCAACGGCACGCCCTTGAGCACTGTCGAGTTGACCGGCGTCGTCTGGTTGAAACTCTGACGGAAGCCCATGGTGATATTGCCCTTCTGCCAGAACACCTTGATCGCCGGGCTGTCGTCATTTTTCACATGCATCTGCGAGATGACGACCTTCTGGGCCGAGTTGACCTTGGTTACGGTCATCTCCTGATAATTGATATGAGTGGCCGCGCTGGAAAGCGCCCAGTACACCGACTCCTTCCACTCGCAGCGCGTGCGGTGCGTGCTCTTGCTGGAAGCGCCCCTGGTTGGCGCTGACAGTTGCAGCGAGCCGTCCGCCAGAACGGTGACCACACTGGGAAACTGCGCAATGGCTTGTGCCCCGTTGAGCTCCAGTGCAACCGGGTTGGTTGCGGATACGGCTACCGGTGTCGCGATCGTTAGATTACTGATGTTTACGCCCATCATCCTTCTCCGAGCTGGTAAAAATCATTGGCCTGGCACGATTGCCTTCCAACCGTGATGCGTAGGTTGTGACTGGATGGGGAAGGGGTTGATCAGGGGAGGTGACGAACGGGATGATGGCGTTTTCAACGCCATAGGCTTCAATAGCGCAGATTTTGTCCTCGGGGCGAGGACAGCGGTCAGGTGTTGATCGACTCTGGAGGGAGGGCTCTAGCTCCAAGCCTTCGCCATTCTCACTCCGGCGCCATCAACACCGCCAGCGTCAGCTTGATGAACTCTTCATTTCTGTCGATCACCTCCAGGGCCGCATGCACGTTTTCGGCAAGGTCCGCGGCACCCTGTTGCTCAGCCCAGTTGGCCAGCTCCATGATGGCGCTTTCCAGGGCGAGCTGGTTCTCGTTGATTTTGTACAGCAGGGAAGGGAGCAGGTCGGAATTTGGCATTGAGAGTCCTCTGTGATGAGGAAAGCCTAGCACCGGCTGGGATGATTGGCGTGTGAGTTCCAGGCAGACCATTTGGCGTGCGTGGTGAGATAGCCTCAATCCGCAGTCGTGGGCCTTTGAAAAATGGCGCCAGTATTGATGTCGATGAGGCTGAGCGCGCCGTCACCGAATGAGCACCCAGTGTCGAAGTACACGACATTACCCAGTTTCGTCACATCGGCGACAGTCGAATGGCCGACATAAATGGTGTCAATGCCTTCAACGATCGAGTGATCGCTGTTTTCGATCTTCTTTCTTGAATACAGCGCACACTTCAGTGCCTGCTGTTGCCATTCCTCGCCAGCGTGCCCGGCCAAATAGGCTTTGGCTTCTGGCCAGCCGTCTGACCACTGGAGCGTCGGCGCTTCAGCGTGAACAAGTCCGACTGTCCTGCCATCCGGCAGTTCGATTTCCAGCATGATCGGCAGGTCATTCACGACCTCGAATATCCCTGACTGAGAAGCGGCGGGTGCTTCGTGGAACCAGGCACCTCCGTTGCGGATGTGCCTTGGGATGTCACCGAGCCCCATCGCGCATTCGACAATCATTTGCTCATGGTTACCCCGCACCGCGTGGAACCAAGGCTGTTTCAACCACGCAATGACCTCGTCCGAGTAAGGTCCGCGGTCAATCAGATCGCCTGCCGAAAATACCCTATCTTTCGCCTCATCAAATCCAGCCTGTTCCAGCAATGACCTGAGAAGGTTGAAGTGCCCATGGATATCGCCTACTACAAAGTCGCGGCCATTGAGATTGGTCTCGTATGACTTTACCGCAGGGGAAGGGACGGGCTTTAGCATGGCGGGTTTCGGGAGGTGACTGTCAAACGTCAAGGATACCATTTCCTCTGGACTGCCGAAGATTGAGCCATTGTCTTTGAGGATAGCTTCAAGCCATTACGTGTTCGTTGACGAAGAGAGGGGATGTGCCTATACAGTCCGTTCTTTAAATCGCAGTGTCGCTAAATCATGAACGAAGAACGAGATATACCAGAGCCCGAACACGACCACCTGCTCGACCATGAATTCCACGAGGACGATTCATGGGCCGAAGAGGACGCACAGGCCATCGTGGATGAGGACGATGACGACGTTGATTTTCTTGATCAGATCGACCAGGACGAGTGAAGCGGGCAGTGCGAGTCTCGATCCGATAAGGGCAGGGCTGCGATCCACGGGCCAGCCTTTTTGTGCCTCGATCTGAGTCGAAACCAAAGGTCACCAGGTCATGGCTGATGAACCCGATGGGAATGCATCAAACCGGCTGGCGGTCCCCATCCAGCTTCGGACGCTTTTGCTCCAGCCAGTCGAGCAACTCGCAAAAACCGCTCGAGCGCTTAACCCGCTTTGGATAGACCTGTGTGTAACCAAACGAGGCGCGACGGGAGTACCCGACGCGCCCACAGATCATTTGCTCGCATCCAGCACCACGCGGTATCGCGCTTTGCCGCTGCGCAGGTGATCGACGGCCTCGTTGACCTGACTCATGGGGAACATCTCAACCTGTGGAACGATGTTGTGGCGTGTACAGAATTCCAACATGGTTGCTGTGGTACCTGGTGAGCCGACCGGAGAAGCGGACAGGGTTTTTTGTTGAGGAATAAGGTCGAAGACATGCACCGGAATGGCATTGGGCACGATACCTACAAAGTTGATTCGCCCTTTACCCCTGAGTGTGGCGAGTATCGCTGTCCAGTCGAGATTCGCATTGGCCGTTACCATCAGAAAGTCCAAAGTACCGGCGATGGATTTCAAGGCGTTGTTATCGGTTGACGAGACGACGTTGTGCGCACCGAGGTTCCTGGCTTCGTCCTGTTTGCTCAGAGATGAAGTAAAGGCCGTCACCTCGCAGCCCCAGCGGTTGAGAAAGCGAAGAGCCAGATGTCCCAGGCCTCCGATGCCAATCACGCCGACACGATCAGTAGGTTTTACACCGAATTCAACCAGAGGGTTGAACACCGTCGAACCCGCGCAAAGCAGCGGTCCGGCCATGGCAGGGTCGAGTCCGGCTGGGATCGGAAGCGCCCAGGCCCAATGTGCTCGGACGCGGTCGGCGAAACCGCCATGGCTCCCGACAACGGTGGGTTTGGCCGAACCACACAGATGTTGATCACCGCCGATACACGATGAGCAATGCATGCAGCTACCCTTGTACCAGCCAATGCCCACCCGCTGTCCCACGGTCAAGCCGAGTACCTTTTCACCGACCCGCACGATACTGCCAATCACTTCGTGGCCAGGAACAAAAGGGTATTGGCTGATTCCCCAGTCGTTATCAATCAGTGACTGATCAGAATGGCAAACGCCGCAATACTCGACGGCAACCTCAACTTCTTCGCCGCCCAACGGGCCTGGGTCGTAGCTGAAGCGCTCCAGCGGCGCGCCGGCTGACGTAGCAGCCCAGCCGGTGAAGGTAGCGATTTCATTGCCAGTGCTCATGGAAAACCTCCAGTTCAGAAGACAGAAGGGGATTTGGATTCAGTAGCAGTGGGTAAAACCATGAGAGTTTAGACGTTCGCTTGCCGGGCACCTTAGAGAGGAGCAGATCAAGCGATGAAGTGACAGGGGTACCTGCGAGTGGCAAGAAGTGGGATTGCCCCATGGACAATTTGTACGTTGGAAACTGATGTTGGCTTGTAGGTTTTGCTCGCTAGAGACCCGAGCAGATTAGTCATTACGCTAGGTTTTGCGCGCTTCAATCGGCTCCAGGAAGCCAGACATGCCCACAGCCATCAGTGGCAGCAGAGTGGGTAAAATCAACGTGTTATGAAATGCGCCAAACAAGACACTGAAGCGGTAGAGCTTATTGCTGAATATACCTCGAGTGGACTGTTCAAAATCCGGCCCGAGAATGGCAGTCGTGATCCAATACACTGCCCCCAGCAAGAGCAGCAATCCGAGGTAATTTTTTCTGTAGTTCGCTATTCGAAAGAAACCCGAGACGCTCATACGAAGAGAGAACCGGCATACCAAGGCTCCCCAAATCAGCATGAAGGCCAGCAGCACGAGATCCTTTTCATAGATCCAGGCGGTCTTCTTCAGAAAATCCAGTTGCCCTTGCGCAACGAAATAGTCTTGAGCATTTGCGATGGCAGGCAGCCACAGGTGCAGCTCACTGTTCAGTGCGACGTCACTGTAAAAAATGCCCAGGCTGGTCAGCCACGCTACCAGCAAATAGCTGACCCAACCGTATAAAAGCGCCTTTACTGCCATTGCCTATCCTTGTGTCTTCTGTGTCCTAAACGCTCCCTTGTTTGGTGAGCGTCCTTGATTGCGGCGTATTAAACGTCAAGACCGGTGTGAATGTCGCGTGCGTTGGCAAGGGTCACTGTCGACAAGGGGTCATGCTCTAGGTGAAGGGGTTCGTCATTTGCGTCCCCCGGAACTGGAAGATAGATCCCGATGTGCCGGTGGGAGACGCTCATCCGTCTTGGCAGAAATACTTCATCTGTCGTGAGAAATTTCCGATGCCAGATCCTGACCATGAATGAACGCCACCACCTCATCCAGGACCGGCGCCAGCCATCGCATAGGCCGAGAGAATGCGGCAACCAATGTCCCGTGACCCGCCTTGGAGAAATAGAGCTCGCGCACAGGCACACCTTGCTCCCGCAAACGTCGGGCCATGCCCCCAGTGTTGCGCTCGGGATTGACCAGCGTGTCGTCTTTCGCGGCTATCAACAGCGCAGGGGGCGATGTGGCGGTAACGTGGTTGATCGGTTGAGAGTCGGGGGGCGAATTCGGAAAGAAGAAAATCGGTTTCACCTCCGGGTTTTCGACGGGCAGAAAGTCGTAGGGCCCGGCGAGACCGATCCAGCCGCTAAGCATCGAAGGCTCCATGCCCACAGCTGCCAGCCATTTTGGGTCTAGCGCAACCATCGCCGCGTTGTAGCCGCCTGCGCTATGGCCCATCACATACAGCCGCTCTGGATCGCCGCCGTATTGGCGGATGTGTTGGCGGGTCCAGCCCACCGCTCGCGCACTGTCTTCCAGAAAACCCTGATAGTGCACCTGCGGATAAAGCCGGTAATCGGCGATCACCGTTACGATACCTCGTGCTGCCAGCGCCTCGCCGACAAAGCTGTAGTCACTGCGTGAGCCACTGTTCCAGCTACCGCCATAAAAGAACACCACCACTGGCACGTCGGCTGCGAGATTGACCGGCGTGTAGACATCCAATCGGTTGCGCGGATCGTTACCGTATTTCAGGTCCGATGCCTTGTTGAAAGTGCTTCCCGGGGTGAGGAGGTTTAAAACTTTCAGAGGTGAACAGCCTAGCAACAGGCCCAACAGCCCGCCGACAACAATGATGCGTAAGGCTATCCTGATCATGGTTCGTTCTCTGAGGCGGTGTGCTTTTAAGACTGCAGGCTTGAGTAAGAATTCAGCGCTTGACTGACTACGGCATAGTCCGCGATCAGTACATCTGCGATATAAACCTCAAGCCCTCGCTAGCGGCTCATACGCTTTTTCCGGTATGTCGGCGAGCTTGGATGGATGCACCTGCCCGCTGAGTCCGTAGAGCTTCTGCAAGCTCATGGTCAATGGCGGCCACTTATCCTGGCTGATCCGATTGGCGTGGCCGTCCATGAGCATGTCCGGGTGAGGTCGATCGGCTTGATGTGGATTACGTGGTGATTGAGTATAAATTGTCGGTGACCTCAAAAAGGTGGCAACGCGAGGCTGATTAATACTCAAGATGGCAAGCAGGGGAGTGAGAGCTGGACGCTTGCGGCGGGGCGATTGGAGAAAACTGTGGGTATTGATGCTGCTCGTGACATCACTTCAGCGATTAGGACCGGGCGAACGGAGACGTGGGTGGTAACTACGAGTGCGAATGGAGCGACTGAGATTCAGGTATTGGCTTCCATGGGTAAACCCAAACCTATTGATACAACCAAAATTCTGGCTTCCACGCCTGACCTGTCAGGAGCACAACTATGATTCGAGACTCAGTAGCGGGGGCTGTCTACTGGCGCGAGCGGGTCGTGAAAGATGTGAGCTGGATAGAGAAAGCGCAGAGGCTCTTATCTGAACCCTCAAAGAATCCGGTCTATGACCCGCAATTTTCTTTTGATCTATCAAAAGACATTTTACGTTTGATCCTGCGCCGCTATTCCCAGGGAGATCCGGTTGCTGATTTAGGCCAATCATTTGCGCAGTTACTTGAAACCTGGGAGCTATCGAATCGTTTGGCGGATAGCGTTTGCGCAGAAAACAACCTGAAAACCTGCCGCAACTGGACGTTCGATCTTGCCGATTTGAATCACTACATCTGGTGTTTCTGGTTGGTCGGATTGGCGCTCGTATTACGCATACCAGACGACCAATGGCGCCGCCTGTTATCCCTCGTTGGTGAAGAGGGTAAAGACGTTTTGCTAGATAGGGTAATCGCCAGTCGTGAGCCCGCTCGTGTGATTGGGGGCGTTCTGTTGCATCCAAAGCCTTATGCCCGGCTGCTCGAAGCTATCGATGCGCCGAAAGAGCTTGCGGATGGGAAATTGAAAGCGTTCGTCGATGCTTGGTACCCGGAGCTGAATCGCTGTGGCAAGCAACAACCATGGTGGTATCACTACGGCGATCCTGAAAAGCATCCGCTCGAGGCGGGCAGCTATTTCGGGCGCTGGTGTATTGAGGCTGCGGCTGCCGTTCAGGCTTTTTCGCTGGATGACAGTCAATGCTTGGGTCATCCGCATTATCCCGGTGATCTATTACGACCTGAGGGCCCTGGTACGCATAGTCCACCTTTGCAGGCTAAAGAGTCGCGCAGTTGGCTAGGATTCTTGGGTATAGGCCGAGCCAAGTAACCGGTGATGAGTGTTGACCCGTTCACTTGAGGACTGATATCGAAGGGCAGGCGCTGTGCAGAAATACCGAGCTAATTGATCTACCAGAATCGGGTCACGATCAATCTGAGCGCATGCTCTCCAACTCCGCCTTAGATTTTTTTGGAGTTCATTTTTAAAGGAACTGGGCGATCAACACCTCGCCTGTAATGCAAGGCGTTGATCGACCGAAAGTGGTCAGTCCTCCTGAATGGACACCCGCGTCAGAATGCGTAGACCAGGGTGGCCGTGGCGCTACGCGGAGTGCCGTACCACCCCCTCGAGCCGATGGCGGTGTAGTAGTTCTCGTCGAACACGTTGTTGAGGTTCAGCGAGACGCTGGTTTGTGGCGTTACCGCGTATTGCGCCATCAGATCGACCACGCTGTAGGCGCCCTGATTGAACGTTTCGTCGTTGGGACCGGCGTCCTTGTAGTACTCCGTACCTTGCCAGCGCACGCCACCGCCCACTTTCAATTTTGGCAGTGACTGGAGTCGATAGCTGGTGAACAATTTCAAGGTATCGCGCGGCACTTCCGTGCGCAGGCGCTTGCCATCCGAATCCTCAATAACGGCATAGGTGTAGCTGGCGGATACTTGCCAATCGGGCAGGATTTCACCGGCCATTTCTGCTTCGAAGCCACGAGTTTTTGTGCCGGACTCGGCACGGTAGGCCTGATTGCCGTCCGGTGCCAGGTTACTGCCGTCTGCGACGGCGAGGTTGTCCTGCCGCACTTCGAAGACGCTGAACGCGGTGGTCAGGCGTTTGTCCCAGAACTCGCTCTTGAGGCCCAGTTCATAGTTAACGCCTTCTTCAGGATCCAGGTAGCTGCCACTGGCGGTCTTGTTGCTTTGCGGCTTGAAGATGGTGGTGTAACTGGCATAGGCCGACCAGTTTTCGTTCAGGTCATACACCAGGCCCAGGTAGGGTGTGACGACGCCGCTTTCGCCGCGAGAGGTGCGAGTGGTGGCGCCAGTGGGCAAGCTGGTCGCAGTCTCGTCACGTTTCCAGTCAATCACCCGTGCGCCGGTAATCAGCGACAGGTCATCAGTCAGGCTCCAGCGTACAGACGCCACCATACCGCTCTGGGTTTCATCGAGCGCATCTTCAGATGACTTGGTGTGAATGGCATCCGGGATCGCCAACGAGCCGTCCCAGGTGTAGATGTTGTCGATGGTCTGGAATGACCAGAGTGGATAACCGTCGTTGCGATAGTAGGCTCGGTAGTGACTGGCCCCGAGATAAGCCTGATGCTCGCGGGAGAGCAGTTCGAAGGGGCCGGAGGCGGACAAGTCGAACGAGGTCTGACGTGGCTCGCCCGCCCAGCGACCAGTCCAGGTGCTGATGCCACTACCATCGGGGTTGACGGTACCGCTGGCCGCCGTGGCGAAGGCGTCGTCATAACTGCGGCGACTGTGTTCGGCATTGAGCTTCAACTGCCAGCCATTGTTCAACTGATGTTCCAGGGTGGTGAACACTGTTTTGGAGCGACGCTTGTGGTAGCTCCAGTCCGAAGCGGAGTTGAACGAGCGAGAAGGGCTGAAGTGACTGCCGTCGGTATTGAACATCGGGAAGCCGTGGTTGCCGGCTCCGTCACTGTCCATGTCCTGATACTCGGCGCCCACGGTCAGCATCGTGTCATCGGTGACGTCCCATTCCAGGACCCCGTATGCCACTTGCTTGTCTTGTGACTGGCGGTCAATGTGGCTTTGGCTATCGGTGTTCGACGCGACAAAGCGTCCACGTACATGGCCGCTCTCGGACAACGGGCCAGACACGTCCAGTTCGGTGCGGTAGGTATCCCAGGAGCCGGCCTTGAGTGTCAGTGTGCGTTGAGGTTGGAACGTTGGTTTCTTGCGAATCAGGTTGACGGTCGCGCCGGGATCGCCTGTTCCTGACATCAACCCTGTGGCGCCTCGCACCACTTCAACACGATCGTAGCTGACCATGTCGGCCAGGTCGTCGCGGAATCCATAGGTGTCTGGCCGATTGATGCCGTCGACCTGAATGCTGCCGACTTCAAAACCGCGGACATAAATATGGTTGGCGTCGCTGCCCGCAGGTCCCATGCTGTCCACAACTACGCCAGGTGTTTGTTCAAGCACCTGAGCGACATCTGTCAGGTTCTGGTCTTCGATCTGCTGGCGGGTGATGACCGTCACTGATTGTGGTGTCTCGCGTGTCGAGAGGCGTAACCCCGTGGCGGTGTTGGCCGAACCCGTGGTGTAGCTACCAGTGCCTTCTGTGGTGGCACCCAGTTCCATACTCGAAATCGTCGTAGCCCCCAATTCCAGAGAGCCTCCTTGATTGTGGCGTACCAGTGCGTAGTGCATGTTTCCGGCGGGCTGCACTTGCAAGCCACTGCCTTGCAGGAGATTGAGCAAGCCTTGGTCCAGCTCGTATTTCCCCTGTAGGCCCTCACTGCGTAGCCCGGCAGTTTCCTGGGTGCTAAAGCTGATGGTTATGCCGCTGGTTGCAGCGAACTGGTTGATGGCGGTGGCTAGAGATCCAGTAGGGATGTTGTAGCCGACAGGTTCGGCCCAGGTATTGGCACTGATCAACGAACTGAAGAGACTGACTGCCAAAGCGGTTTTGCGCATGTTGAGGGAGGAGGGGTAAATACGAACAGACATCCAGTGATTCCTTTACGAATAGACATCGGGCATTCTCAATGCGAATCAGATGCTGTTGAGAATCATTCTCGTGAAGCGGGCCGATCTTCTATTCTGGGTCTGGGTGTTGTCAACCGGTTGTGGCCGTTTGTCGCGCAGGGATAGCTATCTAGCTCTGATGAGTTTGGGGATATTTTCCGCTTTGACAGTTAGTCGTAGGGGAACGCTAGGAAATGGATTGTTGGCTTTTTGAACGTGGGGTTTATGCTTCTGCGCGAGTGGCTGGAATCGGCCAGAAGCCGCCGCTCAAATGAGTCCACGTCACCACACGCAGTTCACAAAGCGTTGCGCACAGCTTCCATACTGTCCTCTCTTGCCGGAGCTGGTCATGGATCGACAGTATGACAAGCTTCCTGAGTTCTCTAGCCTGCGGTTTGTTGGCGAAAGTTTACCCAAGCCGACAACCGTACAAATTGAATGTCACGAACGGACCAGTGAAATGGTTGGTGAATTTCTTTGGTCGGTCTACGCTATCAGAAGCAGTACCTTTGGTCGTGGAAAAGGAGGGGAGGCAGGTGGAGTACCGTATCTACGATGACACGTTCGGTGCAGACAACGCCTGGTCGGAACTGGAACGGCTCGTTGACAGTTCTGACGAAGATGCTGTAGTGGCTGCGGCACGATTCTTCACCGCCATGAACAAAATGAAGGTGGACGGTCGCTGCTATGCAAAACCATTACCTCTGGATCTGATTAACTGTTCAAGTTTTAGGCCAGAAGCGATTCTACATGCTCGCAAAACCAGGGGGCATCACCTGTATTTAACTTTCATCAAGCGGCCAATGGCGCAATATGGAGAGGTACGAATCCTTAAAGCACTCGCGGAGCCGAGACCCACTAACGAAAGCGCAACTGATAGCAAAGAGCGTCACAATAAGATGACTGCTGCATTGTCTGCAGGGGCATACCATGGCTAAAAATAATCCACCGGATTCATCCCTAGAGTCACCTCAAGACCGGATTGCCGCAAAAATTGCTGCGGCAGCCAAGCGCTTACCTGCTGTCGAGCAGGCGTTGAGACAGGAACGTGCAGCACTCGAAGTGGCCGCAGCGGTAGCCGAAATTATTGAAGCCTCTGGTCAATCAATCGAAGAACTTAGAGACATCGCAAGTAATTCCGGAGTATCTGTCCTGGAACTCCAAGATATCCTCTCAGCCAGTACTGAGGGTAAAACGTCGATTGTGACCCTAGCGATCATTGCATCTGCGCTGGGGTACCGATTTGGCTTCAGTTTTGCGCCTAAGTCCATGTCGATTCTTGAGGCTACCAGCTACGTCAAGAAGCCTAGCCACGTCGTTGATGAATTCGCCATAAACTATGTTCGCTATAAAGAACGATGAGATCCCCTGCGAAGTTTAAGCTCCGCCGAGTAATTTTGAAGAGTCTCGTCCTTCTCATTAGTTTATTGGTGATGTATTTCAGTTTGCGATTGGTTGGAACAGCTCAGCAAGGAAATTTGCTCGCATTTTTTGGTTCAGCAGTAATGATTATCCCCCCGGTAAGGGTGATGCTGGATAACTGGGTGTTTCATCAAGCTGCCATTCAGAAGACCGAAGATCCATTGCTAAAGTCCATTCAGGTCAAAATCGGAAAAGCTCAGGTAGTGACATACGTACGGTTTTCCTGGGTTGATGCCATTTCTTATTTGGTGGGGATGCTGCTGATTGCTATCGGCTTTTTACTGCAAGTTCTCGGATTGACTCTTCCAGTTTAAAAAAACAGCGCAGTTTATTGCATGGCATAGCCATATTCTGTCTGTCATATGACAGGCCTCCAAGCTTGAGCCTCACTTTCTTCCTCCGACAGCAACATGGCGCCAACTGAAGGTTGAGGCGAATCCAGCATGCCGAGCCGCGATTTAAATGGTGCTTCGGTAATCATTGTCTATTTTTGGCCAAACTCTGCCGTTGCTCACCGGCAGCTTCACGCCCTGAGGAAGTCAGTCAACCTAAATCGAGGTGCTTCAGGAGCGGCGAGCCTTTGTTCGGTTCGGCGCTTTGCAGCGTTACCGAAAGCGCCGGAATGAATACAACACAAAGCTGATCCGTCATATGTCGCTAATCTCGTTATGGATTTCAATCTCAGGCGCATTCTTTACTGAGCCGAAACTGAAGTCGACTTTGTCAACAGAATTGACCAGAAGCGGTTATCCGCAACGATTCGCTTTCGCTTTTCCGGCATGATGTATGCGCACATCAGTTCATCACCCCACTCCACAACGTCTGCCAACTGCTGGGGTAGCCGCCCCCACCTGACCACATTTTTACATCACCCTTCATAAACCGAACTAATGTTTTGCTTGAGGTTGGCATTTCGCTGCCTCTATTCGATACCTACTGTGCAGGAGTGGATCATGGGCTTAGGACGAAATCAGCTTGCAATAGTCATCGAAGGAGCAAATGAGCGAGTTGTGAGTAGCGCTGTTTCGATAAATCTTGAGGATGTGGTCGCTCAGGACAAACCCACAAGAATCATTGCGGATCAAATCATCGTCACTGGTCTCGCAGAGACGAAAGGTCATAGCCTAAGTATCTTTTGTCGTGAATTAATCTTTCAAGATGGGGGGCGAATCTCGACCAATGGCTTACCTGGATTACCAACCTTTCCAGCGGAACTCCGAAAAGAATCGCCCCACAGTCCAGGGTCCGATGGCCTTGAAGGAGATGATGGTGGCAATGGCCAAGCAGCCGGTGATGTGACGATTGCAGCTATGCAGCTCACAGGTGAATTAAGTATCACTGCGGTAGGTGGTGAAGGTGGACGTCCTCAGGATGGAGGTCATGGACGACAAGGAGTTGCTGGGGCAGATGGCAAATTCGTCACCCTTCCTGAGGGCACCCCTATCCCCCCCGAATGTAATGGCGGCCCGGGTGCAGCGGGAGGAAAGGCTGGAGTACCAGGAAGAAGAGGTGCTGGAGGTGTCGGTGGCCAGATCAAATTGTCCGTACTGGGTCGCGCTGTAATCGACACGCAAGGGGTTATTTGCACCCATGGTATGCATGCACCGGCAGGGCAACCGGGATCGTTTGGCGCAGGAGGACCTGAAGGCAAGCCTGGTGGAGTTGATTTCCAAACATGTATAGACGACACAACCGGCCCCCGCTCGTCTATTCAATTAGTCGACCTACAGCAAAATCCACACTTCGAGGTCGCATTCAGCCTTTACAAGTCGGCGGCATCGCTTGGTGTACTCAGAATCATTAGGGACTGTTATCTCACCAGCTCTGCTTCTGGAGCGCCTGGCGCACAAGGCCCGGCTGGAGATGGACGGTTGGCAGATGTTGAACAGAGACAAATGGAGCCTGTGGGGAAAGATGGAAATCTTCATTTATCCCAAATATCGACAGAAAACTTCGCTGTATTGTTTGATGGACCATCACTCGAGATCTTGGCCTGTGGGGTCGAGGATTCATATCGTAGCTCGGGGAATGCGACTACCCCTCTTCTAAAGCAGCAAATTGAGTTTCTTCTTACGATTTGTGTTGATGATCCAAGACCCAGTGCGCTCAAAAAAGATGTAATGGGGCGAGTCTACTCAATGGCACGCAAGATCAATCTCAACCTTGACTTCTATGGCTACACCTTAGAACGAGCACCGCTTCTGTCGTTTGATACCTACTTAAGGCTGATTAATGATCATGTTCTACAGCAAGCAGATCAGGTCGAAAAGTCCTTCAACGCGTACTGGGACGCCGCAGAAAACAAGGAAAAACAACGTGTTCAGTTGCAAATTGCAGTGTCTGCCGCCCGAGGCCGGGTGCTTGCCCTAGAGCTGGAGTTCGACAGAATTAAAGATGAAACCAAGGACCTTTTGGCTAAAATTCCTGGACTGGATGACAAGGTTGTTGCGGCAGAAGCAGTCCTCAATTTCGCCAAGCAAAAGCTCGATGACGCCATCAGAAATAAAGCCAATGGATGCGATCTAGCGGGAACGCTGATCGCTGTATCTACCATTGTTTCCGGCGTCGCAACGGGTGGCGCAGGTTTTATTGCTGCAGCTTCGGCAGGGGCAAAGCTTTATGGTGATTATACAAGCCACGATGACAGCCTTGCGCAGCTTTGGGACTCTAGAAAGCTCATACAGGACGATTTGACTGTTATATCTAAAGGTGCTGGTGATGTGTCAAAGGGAATCGCTGCCATCCAAGAGGGGATGCAAAAGCTCGACAAGACAAGACCCCGGGTGCCTCAATTCATTATGGAACGTGAAGAGTTTGACAAAGTCGCCAAAGAATTTACTGGTATGGAGGAGGCCGAAGAATACCGTGAGGCTGGCTACGACTTTTTGAAGAGCGTGGAGGCTCGTAACTCAGCTATTCTGAACTACAATTCGATGTTGGTCCAATTGGTAGAAATGCAATCCCAAGTTGCAACATCAGACCGCGCAGTTGACATCATTCAGTCGAATCTATCGGCGCAGGCAGACCCTGCTGAGGCAAACGTAGTTAGTGTTATGAGCCGGGTCTACTTGGACACCCTTACCATTGCTGCACAGATGGTACATGCCGAGAAAAAGGCATTGGCATACACATTCGCGCGGCCGGTCGATGCACCATTGTCAGCAATGAATGTGGCCACAATATCCATTGCGCACCAGAAGGCGGTATCTCGTGACTGGGTGGCAGCGAAGGAGCGATATGAAGCACGCCGGCATTTGCAACCTGGTCAATTGGATTTAGATTTAAGATTATTAGTTTCTGCGGTCAACTGGGATATCTTCAAAGAGTCTCATCTGCTGTCCTTCACGATACGAAAAGACCATCCTAAGTATTCCGTCGTGTGGGAGTATCTTCCAGCAGTTCGAGTCACTGGCATCGAACTGGTCCTAGATGGAGCGAAAATCGCGGTTGGGATGACTCAGATTCCATGGGCTATGACGCAGGGCGGTTCAGAGATAATCTACCGATCAAACGCTAATCCAGTAGCATTCAATCACCGCCCAGTGACATTCCGTGGATTTACTAGTCTCGTAGGTGATGAGCCAATCGTGAAGCCAGACTTTTCCGAAAATGATCTCTATGCCGGATTGAGTCCCTTTGCCTCATGGTTGCTAGCATTGAGCTTAAATCCCAGTCTCGGACTAAACCTTGAAGATCTGAAAAGTGCAACTCTTCGGTTATCGGGATATTTCATCGATGGATAGCAGCCGCGTAGTCGTCAATCGCTAACACAGACAAGATCCTTCATGGTTCTCTCGTCTGCGAACTAACATCAATCCGGTAAGGGTCGCCGAACCAGTAGGTGAAAGCCAGTAAAAGCCTCGTCTACTTGCTTATTAGAAATTATTGGATGAATCGCGCCTGGTTTCAGATGTTTCTAGTACTCATTAGCTGCTTTGGGTCAATTTTGTTGAAAGCCCGCTGCAATCGTCGCCGCGAAAAACGGCACAGCGAAGGTTGAAATCTGCCGAGTATTGAACGGCAAACGTGGTCAGATTTTTCTAGAAGAAAGGAGCCCGACATGAAAACGACCAAACTAGTCGTCAGTGCCCTGGCGGCTGCGGTCTTGACCGGCTGCGCCGGCCAACCCAAGGCGCTTTACATTCCGTATCCCCAGGAACCTGCAAAGGACGCCAAAGACTATGAAGGCCTGACTAAGTTCACCCTCGCCAAATCCATTCTCTACATCGATCACCCCGACGCAGCGAAGCCAGCCACTCTGGTATCAACACCCGCAGAAGCAACCCAGGAAGACACCCGGTCCAGCTACCGATTTGCCATCAAGCCCCACGACGGCATGATGAAAAAAACACACCTCACGTTCACGAAGTTCGATGGCACTGATCTCTTGAAGACGCTTGGCATTACCTTCGAGGACGACACCGCGAAGACTGCGGAAGCTATCGGCGGCACAATTGTTGCCATCGGTGGCGTGGTGTGGGCCCTACCTGGTGGAACACCGATGGCAACTGCAGTGACATATCCAATGGCATTGGACACAGGACCACTATTGAAGGATCGCCCACTGGTGGAAGGCCGCGAAGATAGAAGTGGCTTCAGTGTGCCAGGCAAATTGTCAAAGCTAGGTGCCGACGGAAAACCGCTCGACGGCGGAATAGGTTTCACGATCACCTTTGGCAAGATACCGGATGACGCCATCCCGATCTCTGAGTATGTCCAACACTTAGGGAAGGCTGAACAAGAAACCTTCTTTTTCTCCGCTTGCCGCACAGCAAGAATCAATTTTACGACAGGTCCTCAAGAGCTGGCCGACATGCAGTACAGCGTCAGAGTCGCCGATCCGAATTTCATTCAAACCTTAAAGCTGCCGGTCGATGGGTCCTTCAGCATGCACACTACCTGCGGCGCTGACGTGACCGGCAAGCCCAGCAGCAGCCCTAACACTTGGGAAGCGGTCAACAAGATCATGGCTCAGGTCAAAGCCGTCAAAGACGCTTGGAAAACGGCGAAAGACAACAAAGCGAAGTAGAAGCCAAAAGAGCGTTGATTCCTAGCCGGAAGACAGAAATCAGGGGCTCCCCTGATCTTTGCGGAGGGTTGGGAAGGCCGCGATTCGCTCGTCACCTTCGCCCTGTCCAATAATGCGGCACCACCCGTGATACCAAGAATCTGATCGATCGCAGCGATTTTTTGAGTGCGTGGTCAAGCTGAAAGTCAGCGTTGCTGTACGCAACCTCCGCCTTATTGTGCATAGGCCATGTGGGTCGCGATGGAACGCTCATTGGAGCATCTACTTCGCTACCTAGGTAATCAGCTCAAAACGAGTGTGCGAATAGATCTCGCGAGGTTATATAAACCCTCAACCAGGCAAAAGCGACAGCTATCAATGAACGACAGCTTTGGGTCGAAAACGGACATTTACGAATGGCTGCTTATGGCCGATTGCGGCCCCTCGTGAAGGGCTGCTTTGGGTCGGAAGCAACCGGCAAGGGCAGCCGTCATTTTTGTGGAAACGGGTTTGCCCTCCAAACCGGCAACGCGCGGGATGGTACAGCTCGGCCAGTGCAACTGCTGGCCTCAGCCCAGTTTTGCCTATGCGCTCGGAGCAGGCCTGGCCCACTGCGCCAGAAACTCGCCAATTCTGCGCTCAAGATCACTCTCCACCGTCCGTAGCCGTAGAATGGGAAGGTCACTGGCAGCCAGAATCTCATTCTTGATGGCGTCCCGAGCGGCCTGCACGGGGTGGTCGTGATACCCACCATCGACCTCGATCACTCCTATCGGGGTCTTGCCTACTTTGAAATAAATCACGAAGTCGCAACTGGCGCGCGTCATGAACGCTCGCTGGGTTTGCGTCCACTCGGGGTTATTCGTCGATGCAAGCTGATCCAGCTGGATCTGGGTGTGGTACGTCAACGCCTGGCACGCCGGGGCCGACAGCGCTTCGCGCAGTAACTGCGCCACGATCTGCTCGGACTTGTAGCGTGAGTCCTCTGGTCGCAGACGGGCGTTAAGGCGTTCCAGGGACTGGTCGTACTCGCGGTACAACAAGTCGAATGCCGACACCACTGGCGCACGCACGATCTGTTCGTCCTGCGCGTAATAGCTGATATAGCGGATCAGCGCAGCGATGTGGCCATTGTTCTCGGTGAACACCTCGTCACCGGTCACCAGGGTGAAGCGATGTTTGGCACGCGACACTGCCACGTTGATCATGCGCGGGTCGTCGACGAAATCCAGGCGCCCTTGCGTCTGGTTGTAGCGCTTCTTGTCCAGCACGGTAGAAAAGACGATCTCGTCGCACTCGCGCCCCTGGAACTTGTGGACAGTGTCATTGACGAAGTCCGTAGGCAGGTGCTTGTCGGAGAGGCTGACCTGTGCCCGGAAAGGGGCGATGTAACCACGGCCTTCACCGTCCACTGCGACGGGCTGTCCCTCGTCTTCGAGCACCTTCAGCAAGGAGTCCAGCTCCCGGAGGTTGGTGTTCTTGCGTGCGTGGTTGCCCTTGGCGGTTACCACCAGGCGCAGGGGCTCCTCGCCCTTGTCCACAGTCATCGGCACCAGTGCGTTGTCATAGAACTGCTGGTTGCAGAACTGGATGATCCTGGGGTGGCAGCGGTAATGCTCCTTCAGCAGCGTCCTTGGCAATGCGTCCTGGAACACGGCAATGCACGAATCCAGCAGGCTGTAGCGCTCGCAATCGTAGGCCTCGACCGGCGCCTGCAGCCCCAGTTTCACAGGGATGTGCGGCAACTGGCGGTTGTCGCCGACGACGATCAGGTTCTTGGCACAGCCCAGCGGCAGGATGCCCGGCACGATGTCCTGCAAGGAAGCTTCATCGATGATTACGTAGTCGAGGATCGCCCCAGGAGCGATCGAGTTGACGATGGAGTGTGTGCCGCTGCCCAGAATCGGGAAACGCCGAATGAAGGCATCAAAGTCTCCACGGTAGGTTTTGACATCGAAGCTGCCTCGCGGCGGTTCCTGGCCTTGCAGATGCTGCTTCAGATGGTGCATCAATGCGGTTGTCAGCTCTTTGAGCAAGGCCGTGAAATTTGCGCGCGCCAATGATTCACGACACGCCTGCAACTCGGCTTCCTTATTCAGCAGCGACTTATCGTAGTAATGCATCTGCAGGGCATGGAATGCGGCCATGCGCGCCTCGCCCTCGGCGAACGGCTTGGTGCGAAAGACTCTGAATTTGAACAACAACTCTATACGGTCATTGAGCTTCACGCGCTGCTCGCCCAAGTGCGCCAGGTAGGCCATGAGGTCGGCAGTCTTGCGTGGGGTCAGCCCGTACTTGTCCAACGAGCCTGTGGCCCGTACAGCATTTTCTGCCTGCCATTGCTGCAGGTAGCGCCGCTCGATGATCAACTCGTCCAGTTCGATCTGCAGTTGTGCCGCCCGATTGTGGTCTTGCAAGTGCTGCTTCAAGCGAGCCAGCAAGCCCTGGATCTCTTCCAGGGAAGGTGCCGGCCGGGGCGCGCTGGAGGGCCATGCAGGCAGGTTGACGAAGAAGGCTTCGCGGTTTTCCTTGTTGCCAAGCTTGGCTACAAGGTAGCCCAGGCCGCATTTCTCCAGCTTTTCGTAGACGTTTGTTACAGCCGCATTGTTGTTGGACAGCACCGCCACCGTCTGCCCGCGCAACAGGATATTGGCGAGAATGTTGAGGATGGTCTGGGTCTTGCCGGTTCCCGGTGGCCCCTCGATCACGCTGATTTGCGCGCTGAATGCCCGCTCGACTGCCTGGTACTGGCTTTCGTTCACCCCGAACGGATAAATGAGCCCCTGACCTGGAGCGAGCGTGTCGTTGCGCCCGGTGCAATAGGCTTGCAAGGCAGTGCTGGCGATGGCGGGCAGTTTTCCAAGCTGAGTCACGACATTTCTGGCTATCTCACTATCATCCTTCGACTGCGCTTGAGCGTGTCGAGCACTTGCAACCGTAGTGAAATAACCGAAGACCGGCGTATCCTTGATCGGGGTAGGGGCGGTGAAGACGATGCCGTCCATCTTGTGGACGTAGGGCCTGGTGCCGCCCGGATAGTGCACCACGGCATATCGCTCGCCGTAGATCACCGCTTTTTCGATTGGTTTCACGATCGTGCTGCCAGGTTTGGTCAGCAGCACATTGCTCAATTCACGGGAAGGTGATACTCGGCAGTTACTGAGCGGGCGGGTGTATTTTTTACTCGAGGAGAAATGACACGTCAGCTCCAGTGCTTCGTACTTTTCGCTCCAGCGAATCGTCCAGTCGCTGATCCTTGCGGTCTTGTCCTCA
This sequence comes from Pseudomonas sp. MYb118, assembly GCF_040947875.1. Taxonomy (NCBI): domain Bacteria; kingdom Pseudomonadati; phylum Pseudomonadota; class Gammaproteobacteria; order Pseudomonadales; family Pseudomonadaceae; genus Pseudomonas; species Pseudomonas sp. MYb118. The sequence goes on from NZ_JBFRXN010000003.1 coordinate 496,586, forward strand.
CCATCCACCTGAATCGAAGCCATAATCCCTTATTCCTGTGCGCATGATATTCGGTCAATTCTTGTGCCGAATGCTGCTTTTTCCGCTTGTACATCATATTGCCACTATCGCATGCAGGGTCGATAGCTGGTTTTTACATTTACGGTCGTCTTGCGCCACCTCACCCAGCGAAAGCATGTTTCGCGGCTTTCGCCGAACGCCTGCAATGGGGCAATAACCATACTCAATGAGCAAAATTTATCGAATGTGCAAAGGACGCTCAGAGCATGAGTGCGCTTGCAGTTAACCGAGTCATCTATGTTTGACCGATCAGCAAGACGCTTGAACGGTGATACCCACTGCCTCGCCTCAACGGCAGCTTTGGGTCGATTGCGGTCACTCACGAGCGACAGCTGTCAACCCATAGCGGACCCAGTGGTGCTTCTTTCTTCTTTCGTCATATTTGACTGTGTGCTCGCCTTTCGTGACATCATTAGCGTCTGGCACATAGCCGCCACTTCTGGGACAGCCGCAGCCAGCGTGGACAACACCTGATACATCTCCTGGGCATCTGGAAATGGATATACATCCAGGCTCATGGCAATCCTAAGCTTGCGCGGATCGTGCTGTTCTCTGAGCCACGTCTCGATCTCACGCGTCATTGCCGCGCCGTTATCGTTCGTTTGCCAAGCCAATAAATTGAACAATTCGACAACCAGCTCTTCGGCCACTGTTCGAGGTATCTCCTCAAAAAGGCGATTGGCTAGGTCAAGCTCGCCAAATACGCTTACCAATTCGTTCACCACGTCAAACGCCTGGGTGTATTCGGCGGCGTTACGCTCAATATTAATGATGTCGAGCGCTTGTTTTAACGATGGGTGCATTTGGTCATTCCATGGTGTGGCAGGGAGATGCAAATCAGCATTGGACCCAACGCATCGTCGGAGCGTTGAGCTACGGTGCCGCAATTTCTCACAGCGTAGAAGACAGCGTTCACAGCGAAAAGAAATATCTTTTTACCTATTGCAAACGTCCGCTTCTGGCCGTTCTCTGCCGGTCACACTACCGCGAGTGTCGGTCAAGGTTATGCAATCGCGTGAGCCTCAGTGGTTCACTGGCCCAGTGCTTTTCCGTCACATTTTGAGGCTGGCGTTTGGTGGTCTGCTCGGGGTTTCATCTCTAAGCTGCGCATCCATTTTTTGGAGCTCAGCCCATGCAAGGATTGCTACGCGTCAAGCTCGCTGTGTTTTTGTTCACGCCTTTATTGGGTCGTGTGCTTCCCCTCACGTTCTGCTTCCCGCAGATCATCCTGATTCCCTGGTAGTGGCGCCTGCGGTGATTGATCACTGCGGGGTTGGGTGTCCGGCTGGGGGCGATGTGGTCACGCTGTATCGTCAAGTCTAAGCGTGGGATTTACAGGGCACAGTCTGTGTACTGCGCCGGGCCAAAGCCGGTCCTTTCCGATCAATAGCGGGTATGGGCAGGAATACGAGCTGAGCAAATTGAGAGAAGCAGAAACGACAAAGCCCTGAATAATCAGGGCTTTGTCGTATAAAGATGGCGGAGGCGATGGGATTCGAACTCATGGACCTGTTACAGTCGACGGTTTTCAAGACCGTTGCCTTAAACCACTCGGCCACACCTCCATATCTGTTGCGGGCGCCATAATACCCGAATGAAACACACTGTCAAACTCTGTCCATAGCTTGTTACAGAGCGTCTGTTATCATCTTTGCGACTGAACGTTTCAAACCAACAGGAGTGTCGCCATGCGCGAACAGGATTACGCAGTTCACAACAGCGTGCAGGCTGAGCAGCTAGAGGTTAGCCGCGTCCTGCGCAACACTTACGGCTTGCTGGCGTTGACCCTCGCTTTCAGCGGTGTGATGGCGTTTGTCGCCCAGCAGATGCGTGTTGGCTACCCGAACATCTTCGTGGTGCTGATCGGCTTCTACGGCCTTTTCTTCCTCACCAACAAACTCCGTGATTCCGCGTGGGGCCTGGTGTCGGCTTTTGCCCTGACCGGTTTCATGGGTTTCATCCTCGGCCCGATCCTCAACCGCTATCTGGGCATGCAGGGCGGCGCGGAAGTGGTCAGCTCGGCGTTTGCCATGACGGCGCTGGTGTTCGGTGGTCTGTCGGCTTACGTGCTGATCAGCCGCAAGGACATGAGCTTCCTCAGTGGTTTCATCACTGCCGGTTTCTTCGTGTTGCTGGGCGCTGTGGTCGCGAGCTTCTTCTTCCAGATCAGCGGTCTGCAACTGGCGATCAGCGCAGGTTTCGTGCTGTTCTCGTCGGTCTGCATCTTGTTCCAGACCAGCGCCATCATCCACGGTGGTGAGCGTAACTACATCATGGCGACCATCAGCCTGTATGTTTCGATCTACAACCTGTTCATCAGCCTGTTGCAGATCTTCGGCATCATGAGCCGCGACGATTAATCATCGTTCATGAGTGGAAAAACCCGCTTCGGCGGGTTTTTTCTTGCCTGCGATTTGTGCAAACGCTCACGCCATCGGCGGCAGGCGGCGTTTGACCGGGGTTTTCTTGACGATGGCGGTGTTTGTTTCGGCGTGGCTGTTGAGGCGGTCGAGCAGGGTGTCCAGCTGCTCCATCGAGCGCACGTGCAGGCGGGCGATGAAGCAGTCGTCGCCGGTGACCTTGTCGCACTCGGTGAATTCCGGGATCGCCTGGATCTGCCGCTCCACCTCATGCAACTGGCCGGGCAGGGGGCGGATGCGCACGATGGCCTGGAGCTGATAACCAAAGCATTTGGGGTCGATCTCGACGGTGTAGCCCTTGAGCACACCGCGCTCTTCCAGGCGGCGTAAACGCTCGGCGACGCTGGGCGAAGACAGGCCGCTGAGGTTCGCCAGGGCCTTGAGCGAGCGTCGCGAGTCTTCCATCAGGGCGGCGATCAGCACCTGGTCGATGTCGTCAGTCATGGCGTAACCCCCGGTAAGGCAATTGATCGAATCTGCCTTGATAAAAAAGGCAGATGCCGAGTTTAGCCTGCTTTTTGCGCTGGAGGAGCCCGCCTGTGAGTCGGCATACTTTGTTCACAAACACAGGAGCCTGATGATGGACAAGAACATACGCCGCGGATCCTTTGAAATGACCGCCGCCATGCTGATTTCCGGGACTATCGGCTGGTTCGTGCTGGTGTCCGGGCAACCGGTGCTGGATGTGGTGTTCTGGCGTTGCCTGTTCGGTGCCGGCACCTTGTTGCTGATCTGCGCCGCGTTCGGCTTCCTGCGCCCGGGCATCCTGACCCGCACCACGTTCCTGCTGGCGGTGCTCAGTGGCGTGGCGATTGTCGGTAACTGGGTGCTGTTGTTCGCGTCTTACTCGCGGGCCTCGATTGCCATCGGGACTGCGGTGTACAACGTCCAGCCGTTCATGCTGGTGGGGTTGGCGGCGCTGTTTCTCAACGAAAAGATCACCCTGCAGAAGCTTTTCTGGTTGGGCGTCTCGTTTCTCGGCATGCTGGCGATCGTCAGCGCCCATGGCGAGCAGGGCGAGGCCGGCAGTGACTACCTGGTGGGCATTGCCCTGGCGCTGGGGGCGGCGTTTCTGTATGCGATTGCTGCGCTGATCATCAAGCGCCTGACCGGCACGCCACCGCACCTGATCGCGTTGGTCCAGGTCAGCACCGGCGTGTTGCTGCTGGCGCCTTTCGCGCATTTCTCCGCGTTGCCCCAAGCACCGAGTGCGTGGGCGAGCCTGGTGACCCTCGGCATCGTGCACACCGGCGTGATGTATGTGCTGCTGTACGGCGCGATCCAGAAACTGCCGACCGCACTGACCGGTGCGCTGTCGTTCATCTACCCGATTGCGGCGATCTTCGTCGACTGGTTTGCCTTTGGCCATCGCCTGCAAGTGCTGCAATGGATCGGTGTCGCGGCGATTCTGCTGGCGGCGGCCGGCATGCAACAGGGCTGGAGCCTCAGGTTTCGCCGCACCGTCACGCCGTAAGCATCAGATGCTCCAGCGTGGGGCGGTCTTGGCCAGGCGCTGGCGCATTTCGCCGATGTTGTTGGCCATCTGCCGGATCAACAGGCGATAACCGTCCAAGGGGTGGTAAACCGGCGTATCCAGGCTCGCCACAGCGGGCGGTTCAACGGGACGGTTGAGGCGCTGAAAGTCCCCGGATTTCAGCGCCCGCGCCATGCCCACCAGTTGCACGCGAATCTGCCGATGTTCGGCTTTCAGGGCCGATTGCAGGTGCGCCATGGCATCTGGATCGTTGGCGTCGGGGCGGGTGTTGCCGAGGATTTCCAGGGTGCTGACGCACATGCGCAGATGGCGCTGGATGGCGTCGAGTTCGGTCATGGAAATCTTCACTTCCTTGGACACCGACGGCATCAGCGAGCGCAGTTGCACCATCACCGTGTTCAGCCGATTCATCAACTTCACATACTCGTCGGCGTTGACCGGTTGGCCATTGATGATGCGCCCATAGATGGCGGCGCAATCACGCAGGGCGTCGGCCAGGTTGTAGCGCCAGGAATAAACCGCGTACAGGGGCAGGGCGAAAGAGAATGCCAAGGCCAGGCCAATGCCGATCAGGATGTCGACGCCGCGCCACAAGCCATCGGACACCGGGTTATCACCATGCCCGGCGACGATGAACACGGTAATGCCCGCCAGCAGCGCGGTGTAACCGCCCTTGCCAATGGCGTGGTAGGAGAAAAAGCCGCAGATCACCGCCATCGCGAAGTAGGTCAGCCACGGCATCCCGAGCCAGGCCTGTTGCACCACCAGCAGCAGGCCGATGCTGGCGCCGAGCAGGGTGCCGATGGCGCGTTCGGCGGCCTTCTTGCCGATGTTGCCATGGTGTTGCAAGCCGCCGATCACCACCAACATGGTCACCGACGCCCACTCGCCATGGGGCAGGTTGATGCCGGTGGTCAGCAGGATCGTCGCCAGCAACCCCAGCGACACACGCACCGCGTGAATCAGTTTGGCATGGCGGTAGCGCCGGTACGGGTCCAGCAGCGGACGCAGTACACGGCGCACCAGAGGTGGCAGTCGTTGGGTGTTGAACGTACTCAGGTGAGGGCTCCTCAGAAAATGTAGTCGGTGGTCAGGAAGCTCGAGTTGCGCCCGCTGATGATGTCGCTGACCAGCTCCTTGTTGTTTTCCTGGAACTTGGTTGCCACCAGCGTACGGATCGAGAACACCCGCAGCGCATCATGTACCGACAATGTGCCTTCGGCCGAGTTCTTGCGGCCGTTGAACGGGTAAGTGTCGGGACCGCGCTGGCACTGGGCGTTGAGGTTGATCCGCCCGACCTGGTTGGCAAAGGTGTCCACCAGGCGGCCGACCGCCACCGGGTTGGTGCCGAAGATACTCAGTTGCTGGCCAAAATCCGACTCCAGGACGTAGTCGATCACAGTGTCCAGGTGCTTGTACGCCACGATCGGCACCACCGGGCCGAACTGCTCTTCCTGGTAAACGCGCATCTGCGGCGTCACCGGGTACAGCACCGCCGGGTAGAAGAACGACGCCCGCGCTTCGCCGCCATTGGGGTTGACCACGCGGGCGCCTTTTTCGACTGCATCGGCGACCAGACCATGCAGGTAATCCACCTTGCTCGACTCCGGCAGAGGCGTCAGGGCCACGCCGCTTTCCCAAGGCATGCCGGGCTTGAGGGTGGCGAGCTTGGCGTTGAATTTTTCGATGAACGCTTCGACCACGTCTTCGTGGACGAAGAGAATTTTCAGCGCGGTGCAGCGCTGGCCGTTGAATGACAGGGAGCCGGTGACCGCTTCGCTGACCGCGTTGTCCAGGTCGACTTCCGGCAGGACGATGCCGGGGTTCTTCGCATCCAGGCCCAGTGCAGCGCGCAGGCGGTGAGGTTTGGGGTGCAGCTTCTTCAGGTCGCTGGCGGCCTTGTTGGTGCCGATGAAGGCGAAGATGTCGATCTTGCCGCTGGCCATCAGCGCGCTGACGGTTTCGCGACCGCTGCCGTAGATGACGTTGATCACGCCGGCCGGGAAGCTGTCGCGGAATGCCTCCAGCAGTGGGCGGATCAGCAGCACGCCAAGCTTGGCCGGCTTGAACACCACGGTGTTGCCCATGATCAGCGCCGGGATCAGCGTGGTGAAGGTTTCGTTCAGCGGGTAGTTGTAGGGGCCCATGCACAGGGCCACGCCCAGCGGTACGCGACGGATCTGGCCGAGGGTGTCCTGTTCCAGCTCGAAGCGGCTGGAGCGGCGGTCGAGTTCCTTGAGCGCGTTGATGGTGTCGACGATGTAGTCGCAGGTGCGGTCGAATTCCTTTTCCGAATCCTTGAGGTTCTTGCCGATTTCCCACATCAGCAACTTGACCACGGCGTCGCGCTGCTGGCGCATGCGTGCGAGGAAGGTTTCCACATGCTGGATGCGCTCGGCCACGCGCATGGTCGGCCACAGGCCCTGGCCACGGTCATAGGCGCGCACGGCGGCGTCGAGGGCAGTGAGGGCGGTGTCGGCATCGAGCAGCGGGGTGCTGCCGAGAATCACCTGCTCGTCGCCGTTCTCGCCGGTCAGATAAACCGGGCTGCGCACCTGGGCGAGGGGCCCGGACCAGGTTTTCAGCTGGCCATCGACCAGGTATTCGCGCTGCTCGGTGCGGCCGTCGAGGCGGTATTTTTCCGGGATGTCGCTGGAGTCGGGAAACAGGTTGCCAAGAATATGTTCAGTGGTCATGTTTTTACTCCATGTGAGGTCCGCCATGCGGTGGCGGCCTGTCGTTCAAATTCAGTTCAAAGGTTATACGCCTAATTGGTCCGACTTTTTAAGCGGCGATGTCATGTTCCGGCGATCTTTTCTCTTGAGCGCCCACAACGGCCAACGCTGGGGGTAAACTTCGCGCCTCATTCTTAAGGAGTTCATATGAGTTACTACCAGCCGGGCATTCTCGCCACCCCCGTCCCACTTCATGCCCGTCATATGTTCTTCGCGCTGGAGTCGGTCGAGGCTCTGCCGGCCGCGCTCGACAAGCTGATGCCGGTAGTGGACGGCAAATCGGCGGTGGTCGGTTTCGGTGAGTCCCTGGTCAAGGCGCTGCACGGCCGGATCGAAGGCCTGCGTGCGTTCCCGGCGCTGACCGGTGTGGGCGTCGATAACCCATCGACCCAGCATGCGCTGTGGTGCTGGCTGCATGGCGTCGATCGTGGCGAACTGCTCAACCGTAGCCGCGCCGTCGAAGCCGCGCTGGCACCGGCGCTGCGTCTGGTGCAGATGAACGAAACCTTCCGCCACCTCACGGGCCATGATTTGACCGGCTACGAAGACGGCACCGAAAACCCGCATGACGAAGAGGCGATCGCCGCAGCGCTGGCCAGTGACGGCGGCGAGGCCCTGGTGGGCGGCAGCTTCGCCGCGATCCAGCAGTGGCAGCATGATCTGCAAGGTTTTCATGCACTGGCGGCGGATGAGAAAGACAACATCATGGGCCGTCGCCTGGCCGACAACGAAGAGATCGACGATGCACCGGTCTCCGCCCACGTCAAACGCACCGCCCAGGAAAGCTTCGCCCCCGAAGCGTTCGTGGTACGCCGCTCGATGCCGTGGATCGAGGGTGATCGTGCCGGCCTGATGTTCCTCGCGTTCGGCTTCTCCCTGGATGCCTTCGAAGCGCAACTACGGCGCATGAGCGGCCTGGAAGACGGCATCACCGACGGCCTGTACCGCATCAGCCGCCCGATCACTGGCGGCTACTACTGGTGTCCGCCCATCAAGGATGGCCGCCTGAACCTGAGTGCGCTGAACCTCCACCGACACCGCCTCACATTTCTGTAGGAGCGAGCTTGCTCGCGATGGAAGCCCAGACACCGCGGGGTATCAGGCCGCCAGCGTCATCGTTGGCGCCCATCGCGACGGTTCGACGCCTCGACAAGCTCGCTCCTACAGTGTTTTCGGGCATGGCGCAAAATCTTGCGCTCTAACCTTATTCTCAAACAGTATTTCTCACCACGGTCATTAGAACCATAAGATCACGTCATAACTCGTTATAACAAGTGATCAGCCATGACCGATAACGTTCTATCCCTGAGCAGTGTTCCGCTGCACACCCAACTGCGGGATGTATTGCGTGCACGCATCCTCGACGGCGAGTACCCGCAGGACAGCCAGATGCCTTCCGAAAGCGAGCTGGGTGCCTTGTTCAAGGTCAGCCGCATCACCGTGCGCCAGGCACTGGGCGATCTGCAAAAGGAAGGGCTGATCTTCAAGATCCACGGCAAGGGAACCTTCGTCGCCAAGCCGAAAACCTTTCAGAACGTCAGCACCCTGCAAGGCCTCGCCGAGTCCATGACCGGTCGCGGCTACGAGGTGATCAACCGCCTGCGCAGTCTCAAGTTCATTGCCGCTGACAAGCTGGTCGCCGAGCGTTTGCAGGTGGCCGAGGGCGAGACCGTGGCGCAGGTTAAGCGGGTACGCCTGATCAATCGCGAGCCGATCTCACTGGAAATCACCTACCTGCCCAAGGCCATCGGCGAGCGGCTGGAGAAGGCCGACCTGGTCACCCGCGACATTTTCCTGATCCTGGAAAACGACTGCGGCCTGGCGCTTGGTCACGCTGACCTGGCAATCGACGCGGTGCTGGCCGACAGCGACCTGACCCAGGCGCTGGGCGTCGAGGCCGGCTCGCCGATCATGCGTATCGAACGCCTGACCCACGACGCCAATGGCCAACCCGTGGACTTCGAACACCTCTACTACCGCGGTGATGCGTTCCAGTACCGCCTGCGTATTGATCGACAAAAAGGGGATCAGGCATGACCCATTCCATGACAAGGGCGACACTGGAACAGGAATACGACATTGTCGTGATCGGCGGCGGCACGGCGGGGCCGATGGCAGCGATCAAGGCCAAGGAGCGCAACCGCGACTTGCGCGTGTTGTTGATCGACAAGGCCAACGTGAAACGCAGCGGCGCGATCAGCATGGGCATGGACGGCCTGAACAACGCGATCATCCCCGGGCATTCGACACCCGAGCAGTACACCAAGGAAATCACCATCGCCAACGACGGCATCGTCAACCAAGCGGCGGTCTATGCCTACGCCACCCACAGTTTCGAGACGATCGAGCAACTGGACCGCTGGGGCGTGAAGTTCGAGAAGGACGAGACCGGTGACTATGCGGTGAAAAAGGTCCACCACATGGGCGCCTATGTGTTGCCAATGCCGGAAGGACACGACATCAAGAAAGTCCTGTACCGCCAGTTGAAGCGCGCGCGGGTCGCCATCACCAATCGCCTGGTGTGCACCCGGTTGCTCAAGGACGAGGAGGGCGCGGTCAATGGCGTGATGGGCTTCGATTGCCGCACTGCCGATTTCCATGTGATCAAGGCCAAGGCGGTGATCCTGGCCTGTGGCGCGGCGGGACGCCTGGGCCTGCCGTCCTCGGGTTACCTGATGGGCACCTATGAAAACCCCACCAATGCCGGTGACGGCTACGCCATGGCCTATCACGCAGGGGCGGAACTGGCGAACCTGGAGTGTTTCCAGATCAACCCGCTGATCAAGGATTACAACGGCCCGGCCTGCGCCTACGTGACCGGTCCTCTGGGTGGCTACACCGCCAACAACAAGGGCGAGCGCTTCATCGAGTGCGACTACTGGAGCGGTCAGATGATGTGGGAGTTCCACCAGGAGCTGGAGAGCGGCAATGGTCCGGTGTTCCTCAAGCTCGATCACCTGGCCGAGGAAACCATCCAGAACATCGAAGAGATTTTGCACAGCAATGAACGGCCGAGTCGCGGCCAATTCCACGCCAATCGCGGCACCGACTACCGCACGCAGATGGTCGAGATGCACATCTCCGAGATCGGTTTTTGCAGCGGGCATTCGGCGTCCGGGGTGTGGGTCAACGAGAGGGCGGAAACTTCGGTCAAGGGGCTGTATTCGGCCGGTGACATGGCGGCCGTGCCGCACAACTACATGCTCGGTGCGTTCACCTACGGCTGGTTTGCCGGCAACAACGCCGCGGACTACGTTGCAGGTCGTGAGTTTTCTGAAGTCGATGCCGCGCAGGTCGAGCTGGAAAAACAAAGGGTCTACGCACCGCTGGATCGCGAGCACGGCCTGCCGCCGGCCCAGGTCGAGTACAAGTTGCGCCGCTTCGTGAACGACTACCTGCAACCGCCGAAAGTGACGAAGAAGATGCAAATCGGCCTGCAACGTTTCAGCGACATCCAGCGCGACCTCGACCAGATCAAGGCGCACAACGCCCACGAACTGATGCGCGCCATGGAAGTCAGCGTGATCCGTGACTGCGCGGAAATGGCCGCCCGGGCTTCGTTGTTCCGCGCCGAAAGTCGCTGGGGGCTTTACCACTATCGGGTCGACCACCCGCAACGTAACGACAGCGACTGGTTCTGCCATTGCCACCTGAAAAAGGATGAAAACGGTTTGATGAGCAGTTTCAAGAAAGCCGTCGAGCCTTACATCATCCCGCTGGATGCCGAAGAAATGCAGGCCTACGACCGGCTGCGAGTCGGTGCCTTTGCCGCCTGAGCACCCTTATAAGAGAGACCGTGAAATGGCCTATCAACCCCAGGAAATCTTCTTTCGCTCAAACGCCCCGGTCACGGTCGATGAAGACCTGTGTATCGCCCATAAAGGCTGCACCGTGTGCGTCGACGTCTGCCCGATGGACCTGCTGGCGATCAATCCGGCCACCCAGAAAGCCTACATGGCGTTCGATGAGTGCTGGTATTGCATGCCGTGCGAGAAGGACTGCCCCACGGGGGCAGTGAAGGTCGACATTCCCTATTTGTTGAGGTGACTGACAGGGCCCCATCGCGGGCAAGCCCAGACACCAGAGAAACCGCCACCCGGCCACCCCGGACGCTTGCTTGAAAAACACCCCTCGTTTCCCACCACGCCCTGATCGTGGCGGAGACGAACACCTAAAATGATTCGAGGGGACACACCCATGTTATTGCGCGCAGCATTCGCCGGTCTGGTACTGGCTTCGTTCACCTTGTCGGCTTCGGCCGAAACCATCCGCATCGCCATCGGCACTCAGGACACGACCATCAACTGCGCCGCCGGCGGCCTGTTGATTCGCGAACTGGGCCTGCTGGACAAGTACCTGCCCCACGACGGCCCATACAAGGATGCCAAATACGAGGTGGTGTGGAAGAACTTCACCAGCGGCGCGCCGCTGACCAACGAAATGGTCGCCGGCAAACTCGACTTCGGCGCCATGGCCGATTTCCCCGGCTCCTTCAACGGTGTTGCGTTCGAAACCGCCGGCAAGCACAGCCTGTTCATCAACGTGTTGTCGGGCAGCATCAAGGGCAGCGGCAACGGCATCGTGGTACCCAGTGCCTCGAGCGTACAGTCCCTGGCCGAGCTGAAGGGCAAGACCATCTCCGTGCCGTTCGCTTCGACCTCACACGGCATGTTGCTGCGGGCCGTGGCGGATCAGGGTTGGGACCCGCTCAAGGACGTCAACATCATCGCCCAGGCGCCGGAAGTCGCCGGTTCCGCCTTGCAGGCTGGCAAGATCGACGCCCACGCCGACTTCGTGCCGTTTGCCGAACTGTTCACCAGCCGTGGTTTTGCCCGCAAGATCTTCGACGGCTCCCAGGCCAATGCGCCGACCTTCCATGGCGCGCTGGTGGATCAGGCCTACGCGAAGAAGTACCCGGAAATCGTCGTTGCCTACCTGCGCGCCAGCATCGAAGCCAACCAGTTGCTGGCCGATGAGCCGGAGAAATACAGCGAGCTGATCGCCAAGGTCACGGGCGTCGATGCCGAGGTCAACTACCTGTTCCACGGCCCGCTCGGCGTGCAGACCCGCGACCTGAGCTGGAAGCCGGAATACCGCCAGGCGGTCGGCACCGCCATCGACACCCTGAAATTGCTGAAGAAGGCGGACCGGGGTCTGGATCTCAACACCTTCATCGACGACCAATACATCCGTGCCGCGTTCAAGGCGTCGAACCTGGACTACAACGCTCAACTGACCAATTACGCACAAACTCCGCTCAAGGCCGTGGATGCGGCGAGCGGCAAGCCCATCACCGACTTCAAGCATGTCGCCGAGATCTGGGTGCGTGGCGAGCTGAAGGTCCGTCAATACGCCTCGGCGGAGTCGGCATTCACCGCGTTGGCCAGCCTTAAACAGGAAGGCAAAAACATCCGTGCGGTGTATGCCCAGGCCAGCGACAGCGGCATCAAGCTGCTGGCCGACCAGGCCTGGTTCGCCAGTGACGCCAAAGGCCGCCTGAGCGCGTTCCTGCTCAAGGGCCAGGCCCAGCAATACGCCACGGCGCAGGGCGGCAAGGTGTTCGACTTCACCGATGCCACGACCCAGGCCGTGGCGACTCGCTGATGCCCTGACCCTATCCATGTAGGAGCGAGCTTGCTCGCGATCGCGGTAGCTCAGTCACATCAACGCTGACTGATACGCCCTCATCGCGAGCAAGCTCGCTCCTACAGAGGTGGGGCTGCCCGGAGGAATAATTGTGTATAGATCACTCCAACGCTGGCTCCCCAGAGCCGCCTCACTACTGCTCTGCCTGCTGTTCTGGCAGTTCGCCGCCAGCCACCACTGGAACCTCGGCCTGGTCACCTTCGCCAACGTACCGACCCCGTGGTCCGTCGTCGAAGCGGCGCTCGGCCTGGGGGACTCCGGCAAACTGGCCCAGCACCTGGGCAGTAGCCTCAGCCGGGTGTTCGCCGGTTACCTGGCGGCGCTGGTCCTGGGCATTGGCCTGGGCCTGGCCATCGGCCGTTCGAAATGGGCCGAAGACCTGTTGCTGCCGCCCCTTGAAGTGCTGCGCCCGATCCCCGCCGTGGCGTGGATTCCACTGGCGATCCTGATGTTCCCGTCCTCGGAACTGTCGATGGTGTTCATCACCTTCACCGGCGCCTTGTTCCCGATCCTGCTCAACACCGTGCACGGCGTCGAAGGCGTCGACCCGCGCCTCATTGCTTCGGCGAAAAGCCTGGGGGCAGGGCGCTGGGCAATGTTGCACGAGGTGATCCTGCCTGGCGCCGCGTCGAGCATCATTACCGGGCTGGCCATCGGCATGGGCACGTCGTGGTTCTGCCTGGTGACGGCGGAAATGATCTCCGGGCAGTTTGGTATCGGTTATTACACCTGGGAGTCCTACACCATTCAGAACTACCCCGACATCGTCGTCGGCATGTTGCTGATCGGTGTACTCGGGATGGGCAGCAGCCTGCTGATCAAACGCCTCGGCGGGTTGTTCACGCCCTGGCATCGACCACGAGGAAAAGCCTGATGAGCATTCTTCAACAACCTGAAGGGCAGATCGACATTTGCGGTCTGTCGATCCGCCTCGGCGAGGGACGGGCGGCGTTCGAAGCCGTGCAGGGCCTGGATTGCCAGATCGAGCCAGGACAGTTCGTGTGCATCCTCGGACCATCCGGTTGCGGCAAGTCCACCTTGCTCGGCGCGCTGGCCGGCCACCTGCAACCCTGCGCCGGCAGCCTCAAGGTCGACGGCGCTGACGTGTCGAGCCCGTCGCCGCAGCGCGGCATGGTGTTTCAGCAGCACACGCTGTTCCCTTGGCGCACGGTGCGCGACAACGTGGCGTTCGGCCTGAAAATGCGTGGCATCGGCAAGGCCGAGCGGCACCGCGCGGCCGATGAAATTCTGGCGCTGGTCGGCCTGGAAGGGTTCGCCGAACGCTGGCCGGATCAGCTTTCCGGCGGCATGCAACAACGGGTGGAGATCGCCCGGGTGTTGATCAACCGGCCACGCCTGTTGCTGATGGATGAGCCGTTCGGTGCGCTCGATGCCCTGACCCGTTTGAACATGCAGGAACTGCTGCTCAAGATCTGGACGCAGATTCGCACCACGGTGGTGTTCGTCACCCACGACATCGACGAGGCGCTGTTTCTCGCCGATCGCCTGCTGGTCATGAGCTCACGCCCTGGGCGGATCATCGAAGACCTGCGCCTGGACTTTGCGCGACCGCGTACCACCGAACTGGTCACCAGCCACGAGTTCTCGCGCTTGAAGCGCCATTGCCTCGAACTGCTGCATCACCAGGAGGGTCGGCAGTTACCGCGCCTGAACCCGCTGGGCCTTCCTCTCGAAAACAAACTGCCGCGATTTGCCCTATGACTTCTCTATTCGATGTAACCGATAACGACGACATTCTCGCCCTGCAACCGCGCCTGACCGACGAGGACCCCGGCGTGCGCCGGATTGCCTTGATCGAATTGGCTGACCTCGAGGAACCGGACGGCCTGCTGTGGCTGGTCAATCGACTGGTTGAGGACCCGACCGAGGAAGTCCGCGCTGAAGCCGCGCGCTTGCTCGAGGCCTGGGAGGACACGCCTGTGGTCGCAGCGTTGTGCCAGGCCCTGACCGACCCTGCGCCGACGGTACAGGCTGCCGCCGCGCAGAGCCTGAGCCTGCTCAAGAGCGAGGCCGCAGGCCGGGTGATCCTGCCGTGGACCGGGCACGCCGACGTCAGCGTGCGCATCGCCGCGTTCCGGGCCTTGCGCGAATTGCGCTTTGCCGAGGCCGCCCCGGCGGCGTTGTTGGCGTTGGCCGACCGTGACGCCAACGTCCGGCGTGAGGCGGTTGGCGTATTGGGCTGGCTCAAGCAGCTCGATGCCTTGCCGGCGTTGGCTCGGCTGGCCAGTGATGACCCGGATACCGACGTGCGCCGCGCGGCCACCGGGGCGCTGGGGCTGGCGTCTGATACGCAGGTGCTGCCGGCGTTGCGTCAGGCGTTGCAGGATCAGGCCTGGCAGGTGCGTGAAGAGGCCGCCACGACGCTGGGCAAGGTCGGACATGGCGAGGCCGGGCCGGCCTTGATTGCGGCGCTGAGCGACGATTACTGGCAGGTGCGCCTGCGCGCGACCCGCAGCCTCGGCCGATTGCGCTTTGCCCCGGCACTGGACGCGTTGATCGAAACCCTCGGCCATCGCATCAGCAATCTGCGCAAAGAAGCTGCACTGGCCCTTGGCGAGCTCAACGAAAAAGGCGCCATCGCCGCCTTGCAGGCCGCCCAGGACGACGGCGACCCGGAAGTGCGTAAAGCCGTGCGCATCGCCCTGGGCCAGTTGCAATGAACCCGCTGGCGATCGGCAACTCGCGCAGCCGACAGCAGTTGCGCCTCAACTGGCCGGATGGACGCGAACAGCTACTGGCCCACGCCGAACTGCGCCGCCAGTGCCCATGCTCGCAATGCCGGGCGTTTCGCTTGCGAGGCACGCCGCCGTTGGTGGATGAGCGTGTGCGGGTGGTTGAACTCCATCCGCAGGGGTATGGGCTGCAATTGATCTTCAGTGATGGGCATGAGCGCGGGATTTATCCGTGGGCGTACCTGGCTGATCTGACCTGATCCAGAATCTGTATGGCTGTACCGGCCTCTTCGCGAGCGGGCTCGCTCCCACAATTGTTTAAATGGGAAGGCGAATTTTGCATCCACTGAAAATCCCCTGTGGGAGCGAGCCTGCTCGCGATGGTCGTTAACGATAACGCTGGCTGTCTGACACCCAGCGGCGCTCTTGCATCTATCGCGAGCAAGCTCGCTCCTACAGTTCATCTACAAATTCTTGTAAGAAAAATCGCAAAAGAGTACAAATGTACTCCATGACGACTTTAACTCCCCGCCGTACCGCCATCCTGACCTTCATCCGCGAGCGCATCGCCGAGCACGGTCAGTCCCCGAGCCTCGCCGAGATCAGCGAGGCCTTTGGTTTTGCCTCGCGCAGCGTGGCGCGCAAACATGTGCTGGCGTTGACCGAAGCCGGTTTCATCGAGGTCAACCCGCATCAGGCCCGGGGCATTCGTTTGCTCGGGCAACCGGCGCGCCCCGAGTTGCTGGACATCCCGGTGCTCGGTCGGGTGGCTGCAGGTGCGCCCATCGGTGCCGATGCCGATGTACATAGCCGCCTGCTGCTCGACCCGGCGCTGTTCTCCCGCACACCGGACTACATGTTGCGGGTGCGCGGCGACTCGATGATCGAGGACGGCATTCTCGATGGCGACCTGGTGGGCGTTCACCGCAGCCCCGAGGCGGTCAACGGGCAGATCGTCGTCGCCCGGCTGGAAGGCGAAGTGACCATCAAGCGCTTCGAGCGGGTCGGCGACAAGGTGCGCCTGTTGCCGCGCAACCCGGCCTATCAGCCGATCGTCGTCGAGCCCGGCCATGACCTGGCAATCGAAGGGGTGTTCTGCGGCCTGGTGAGGCAAGGCTGATGGGTGCCGTCGTCGCGCTGGACACGTTGTTCAATGGCGGCCAGGTCTGGAAGGGCCGGCCTGCGCCACCGACCGCCAGCCCGCAACCCACCGGGCATGCCGCGCTGGATGCGGCGCTGCCCAGTGGTGGCTGGCCGGAAGCGGCGCTGAGCGAAATCCTCCTGGCCGGGCAGGGCATTGGCGAGTTGCAACTGGTGTGGCCGACCCTGGCCCGGCTGGCGGCTGCTGGCGAACGTATCGTGCTGGTGGCGCCGCCGTTCGTGCCGTATCCGCAGGCCTGGGAAAACGCCGGCATCGACCTGCGCCAGTTGTCGATCATCAAGGCCTGCGAACGCGATGCCCTGTGGGCGGCAGAGCAATGCCTGCGTTCGGGCAGTTGCGGCGCGGTGCTGTGCTGGCCGCACAAGGCCGACGACCGCGCGTTGCGGCGCTTGCAGGTGGCGGCCGAAACCGGCTCGACCCTGGCGTTTGCCTACCGCTCGATCAAGGAGGCGATCAACCCGTCCCCGGCGGCCCTGCGCATCGCCATTGACGCCCGGCCTGCGCAATTGCGTGTGCTCAAGTGCCGGGGCGGGCTGGCCCGCTCGGCGCCGATTGCCTTTGCCGTGGGGCATTGAGGTTGCCATGCGTTGGGTGTGCATTGTTTTCCCGCAATTGGCGCTGGACGCGGTACTGCGTCAGCGCGCCAACCCCGATGAACCGCTGGCGCTGCTGACCGGTCCGGCGCAGCGCCGGGTGTTGCAGGCGGTCAACGCCCCGGCGCGTGAGCTGGGTTTGCGCCCCGGCCAGTCGATGACCGCCGCCCAGGCGCTGAGCAAGGGTTTCGCCACCGCTGAATACGACGCCGCCGAAATCGAGCACTGGCAACAGTTCCTGGCGGCCTGGGCCTATCGCTTCAGTGCCCAGGTCAGCGTGCATTACCCGCGCGCGGTGGTCTTCGAGATCGAATCCAGCCTGGGCCTGTTCGGCGACTGGGCGCAACTGGAATCACGTCTGCGCCGCGAGCTCGACGAGCTGGGCTTTCGTCATCGCATCGTCGCGGCGCCCAATCCGGTGGCGGCGCGGATCCTGGCCAACGCCTATGACGGCCTGGTGGTGCCTGACGAACAAGCCTTGCAACGTCATCTGTGGCCATTGCCCGTCGACCGTATCGGGCTTGAGGCCAAGGTCGCCACGGCGTTGTCGCGCATGGGCCTGCGCACCCTGGGCCAGGTCCAGGCGTTGCCCCGGCAGAGCCTGGCCCGGCGCTTCGAGGCCCAGGTGCTCAAGCACCTGGACGCGCTGTTGGGCCTGCGGCGCCTGGCGCTGGCGTTCTACCTGCCGCCGGATCGTTTCGATGTGCGCATCGAACTCAATTTCGACGTGCAATCCCACCAGGCGCTGCTGTTTCCACTGCGCCGTCTGACCGGCGACCTGTCGGCGTACCTCTGCGGGCGCGACAGTGGCGTGCAGCGGTTCGACCTGCACCTGGAGCACAACGGCTTGCCGGACAGCGTGATCAAGGTCGGTTTGCTCAGCGCCGAGCGCGACCCGGCGATGCTCTTCGAGCTGGCCCGCGGGCGGCTGGAGCAGGCGCAGGTCGAAGCCCCGGTGCGCGGTTTTCGCCTGCGCGCCGAAGACCTGCCGGCCTTCGTGCCGCAGTATCAGGAACTGTTCGACGAGCGCCCGCAGCAGTCCTTGCCCTGGGAGCAACTGCGCGAACGCCTGCGCGCCCGGCTGGGCGATGACGCGGTGCATGGTTTGCGCTTCCAGGCCGACCACCGCCCCGAATGTGCCTGGCAGGCCGGTGACGACAGCCGCCGCTGCCCGAGCCTGCCGGGGGTGCAGCGCCCGGGCTGGCTGCTGACCGAGCCGCAGGAGGTCCATGCCGCCTCGACGCGTATCCTCATGGGCCCGGAACGCATCGAGACCGGCTGGTGGGACGGCGACGACGTGCGCCGCGATTACTACCTGATCGAAACCCGCAGCGGCCAGCAAGGCTGGGCTTTTCGGGCGGTGGGTGAAGAAGGCCCGTTGTGGTTGCAGGGCTGGTTCGCATGAGCCTCGACTACGCCGAGCTGCACTGCCTGTCGAACTTCAGTTTCCAGCGCGGTGCCTCCAGCGCCCTGGAGCTGTTCCAGCGGGCGAAAAAGCACGGTTACCAGGCCCTGGCGATCACCGACGAATGCACCCTGGCGGGCATTGTCCGCGCCTGGCAAGCGGCCAAGTCCGTGGAGCTGCCGCTGATCATCGGCAGCGAAGTGCGCATCGAAAACGGCCCGAAACTGGTGTTGCTGGTGGAGAACCTCGAGGGCTATCAGCACCTGTGTCGGCTGATCACCCAGGCGCGCCGACGCACGCAGAAGGGCCAGTACCAGGTGTTGCCCAGTGACTTCGACCAGCCCATGCCGGGGTTGCAGGTGCTGTGGGTGCCCGATGCGCCGGATGACCACGAACAGGGCCGCTGGCTCAAGCAGGTGTTCGCCGACCGGCTGTGGCTGGCGGTGCAGTTGCATCGTGGCCAGGACGATCAGCGGCGCCTGCAGCAACTATTGGCGTTGGCAAGGACGCTGGACATTCCGGCCGTGGCCAGCGGTGATGTGCACATGCACTGCCGTGGCCGCCGTGCCTTGCAGGACACCATGACCGCGATCCGCCATCACCTGCCCGTGGCCGCTGCCGGCTTGCGCCTGCACCCCAATGGCGAACGGCACCTGCGCAGCCTCGAACTGCTGGGCGAGCTGTACACACCGGCACTGTTGCAGGCCTCGGTGGACCTGGCCCGGCGTTGCACCTTCGACCTTGGCCAGTTGCGTTATCAATACCCCAAAGAACTGGTGCCCGAGGGCTACTGCGCCAGTGGCTGGCTGCGCCACCTGACGAAAGAGGGCATCGCCTGGCGCTGGAAAAAAGGCGCGCCGAGAAAGGTGCTGCGCCAGATCAGCAAGGAACTCGAGCTGATTGCCGAGCTGGGTTATGAAAGCTATTTCCTCACCGTGCACGACGTCGTGAGCTTCGCCCGCCAGCAGCACATCCTCTGCCAGGGTCGTGGCTCGGCGGCCAACTCGGCGGTTTGCTACGCCCTGGGCATCACCGAGATCGACCCGGACCGCACCACGCTGCTGTTCGAGCGCTTCATGTCCAAAGAGCGCAACGAGCCGCCGGACATCGACGTGGATTTCGAGCACGAGCGCCGCGAGGAAGTGCTGCAATACGTGTTCCGTCGTTATGGCCGCGGGCGCGCCGCGTTGACCGCCGTGGTCAGCAGTTATCACGCTGCAGGCGCCGTGCGCGACGTGGCCAAGGCCTTGGGCTTGCCGCCGGACCAGATCAATGCCCTGGCTGATTGTTGCGGTCACTGGAGCGATAACACACCGCCGCTGGAGCGCCTGGTCGAAGCCGGTTTCGACCCGCAAAGCCCGGTGCTGCGCCGGGTCTTGAGCCTGACCGATCAATTGATCGGCTTCCCCCGGCACCTGTCGCAGCATCCCGGTGGTTTCGTGATTTCCGAACAGCCGCTGGACACCCTGGTGCCGGTGGAAAACGCCGCCATGGCCGATCGCACCATCATTCAGTGGGACAAGGACGACCTCGACGCGGTCGGCCTGCTCAAGGTCGATATCCTCGCCCTAGGCATGCTCAGTGCGATCCGCCGCTGTTTCGACCTGTTGCGCCGCCATCGCAATCAGGACCTGACCCTGGCGACGATCCCCTCTGAAGACGCGGCCACCTACGAGATGATCAGTCGCGCCGACACCATCGGCGTGTTCCAGATCGAGTCGCGGGCGCAGATGTCGATGCTGCCGCGCCTCAAGCCCCGGACCTTCTACGACCTGGTGATCGAAGTGGCCATCGTCCGCCCGGGGCCGATCCAGGGCGGCATGGTGCATCCGTACCTGCGCCGGCGTAATAAAGAGGAACCCGAAACCTATCCGTCGCCGCAGCTTGAGGTGGTACTTAAGCGCACCCTTGGCGTGCCGCTGTTCCAGGAACAGGTGATGCAGATCGCCATTGTCGCCGCCGACTACAGCCCCGGAGAGGCCGATCAACTGCGTCGCTCCATGGCTGCGTGGAAACGCCACGGCGGGCTGGAACCGCACAAGGAACGACTGGCCGCCGGAATGAAGAAAAATGGCTACACCGCCGAGTTCGCCGCGCAGATCTTCGAGCAGATCAAGGGGTTCGGCAGTTACGGCTTCCCCGAGTCCCACGCCGCCAGTTTCGCCTTGCTGACCTACGCCAGTTGCTGGTTGAAATGCCACGAGCCGGCGGCCTTCGCCTGTGCGCTGATCAACAGCTGGCCGATGGGTTTCTATAGCCCCGACCAGATCCTGCAGGACGTGCGTCGGCATCATTTGCAGGTGCGCCCGGTGGACGTGCGCGCCAGCGACTGGGATTGCAGCCTGGAACCGCTTAACGTCGGGCAGCCGGCGATTCGCATGGGCCTGCGTATGATCAAGGGGTTTCGCGAGGAGGATGCCCGGCGCATCGAGGCCGCGCGGACCAGGGGCGCGTTCATCGACGTCGCCGACCTCGGCGAGCGCGCGCAGCTCGACAGTCGGGCGCAGGAGCAACTGGCCGACGCCGGTGCCTTGCGCGGGCTGGCCGGTGATCGGCATCGGGCGCGCTGGGAAGTGGCCGGGGTGCAGAAGCAACTGGGGTTGTTCGAAGGGTTGCCGAGCCAGGAAGAGATCGTTGTGTCACTGCCCAAGCCGACAGTGGGCGAAAACCTGCTGGCCGACTACACCAGCCTTGGCACCACCCTGGGCCCGCACCCGCTGGCCCTGTTGCGCGGCGAATTGAGGGCCCGGCGCTGTCGCAGCTCCAAAGAGTTGCAGGCGGTCGAGCATGGTCGCCCGGTCAGCATCGCCGGACTGGTCACCGGGCGCCAGCGGCCGGGCACCGCCAGTGGCGTGACCTTCGTTACCCTGGAAGACGAGTTCGGCAACGTCAACGTGGTGGTCTGGCGCGATCTGGCCGAGCGCCAGCGCAAGGTGCTGGTGGGCTCGCAATTGCTCAAGGTCGATGGCCGCTGGGAAAAGGAAGGCGAGGTGCGCCACCTGATCGCCGGGCGTTTGAGCGATTTGAGTGAACTGCTCGACGGTATCAACGTGCGTAGCCGGGATTTCCACTAACCCAATTACAGCAATCCCTATGTGGAAACGCACCTTGTGGGAGCGAGCCTGCTCGCGATGACAGCCAGAACAACACGGACATTCAGAAACCCAGCGTCATCGTTGGCGACCATCGCGAGCAGGAGCCCGGCGGATCTGTAGGAGTGTCCGACAGATTCAGCTATATCTCAATGAAACCATTACCCTGCATGATGCTCGAAACAAACGGGCGTCAATCACAGGACTCAGAGCCAGTCGATGCATTTTCTAGACGATAGCCACGGGTGTGCCGGATGGCGCGGTGAGATGGCCGGTCGGATCCGCACGTTCGACTGGAGCCACACCGAATTGGGCAGCCTCGACACCTGGCCCGCCAGCCTGTGCAGTGCGGTACAGATGCTGCTGGCCTCGCCGGTGCCGATCGTGATGCTGTGGGGGCGGATGGGCTACATGATCTACAACGACGCCTACTCGGTCTTCGCCGGTGGGCGCCACCCCTATCTGTTGGGCGCGCCGGTGGAGCTGGGCTGGCCGGAAATCGCCGAATTCAACCGCAACGTGGTCGATACCTGCCTGGCCGGTGGCACCTTGACCTTCCACAGCAAGGAACTGGTGCTGCTGCGTGATGGCGTGCCCGAAGATGTCTGGATGGACCTGTATTACAGCCCGGTGGCCGATGATACGGGCAAACCGGCCGGGGTCATGGCCATTGTGGTGGAGACCACTGACCACGTGATCTCCGAGCGCCGGCGCCAGGAAGCCGAGGCTGCTTATCGTGCCGACAACGAACGGGTGCGCCTGGCGCTGAATGCCGGGGCCTTGCTCGGTTCGTTCGTCTGGGACATCAAGGCCGACCGGCTCTCGGGGGATGAGCGTTTCGCCCGGACCTTTTCCTTCCCGCCCGACCAGCGTCTCGACGACCTGCCCATCGCGTACGCCGAATCGAAGATCCACCCCGACGACTTCGCCTGGGTCAACGAGCAGGCCAACCGCTCCGTAGCCACCGGCGAGCCCTTCAACGCCGAATATCGGGTCCTGCGCCCCGACGGCGGTTATCTGTGGGTGCAGGCCAGTGGGTGCTGCGAGTTCGACGAGCAGGGCCAGCCGTTCCGCTTTCCGGGGGTGGTGATCGACATCCACGAGCGCAAGATCGCCGAAGAGTCGCTGCTCAAGTTCACCCGCAATCTCGAACAGCGCGTGGCCGATGAAGTCGGCGCGCGGCTGGCGGCCGAAGAGCAACTGCGCCAGTCGCAGAAACTCGAAGCCATCGGCGGTCTCACGGGCGGCGTGGCCCATGACTTCAATAACTTGCTGCAGGTGATCGCCGGCAACCTGCACCTGCTGGCGCGGCACGAGCCGGAAAATGCCAATGTGCAACGCCGGGTCTCGGCATTGATTGCGGCGGTGGAGCGCGGCGCCAAGCTGTCGGCGCAACTGCTCGCATTCGCTCGCCGCCAGCCGTTGTCGCCCGCGGTCTGCGACCCCCTGCAGATTTTCGAAGGCCTGGGCGAGTTGCTCCAACGAGCGCTGGGCGAGACCATCCAGATTGATGTGCGGCTGCCGCAGGCGTCCTGGTACATCCACGTCGATCGCAACCAGTTGGAAAATGCCATCCTCAACCTGGCGATCAATGCCCGCGACGCTATGCAGGGTGAGGGTGTCATCGAACTCAATGCGCAGAACGTCACGCTCGACCGCCAGTTCTGCGCCGGCAAGGGGATCGTCGAAGGCGATTACGTGCGGGTGGCACTGAGCGATACCGGTGTCGGCATGTCCGAGCAGGTGCTGGCCCAGGCATTCGAGCCGTTCTTCACCACCAAGGCCGATGGCAAGGGCACCGGCCTGGGCCTGAGCATGGTGTTCGGCTTCGTCAAACAGAGCGGTGGGCACATCGAGATGTCCAGTGTCGAAGGCGAGGGCACACGGGTGCAGTTGTATTTCCCGCGCAGCCGGCGGGCGTTGCTGGTCGAGCCCGCCGACCCTGGCCCGCACGAAAAGGGTGGTCACGAAACCATCCTGGTGGTCGAGGACAACGAAGCCGTACGGACCTCGGCCGTCGAGCTGCTGACGGAGGAGGGCTACCAGGTACTAACCGCCAGCAACGCCGATGTCGCCATGCAGATGTTGCTGGAGGGGGCGGCGGTGCAATTGATTTTCACCGACGTGGTCATGCCCGGCCTGATCAAAAGCACCGACCTGGCCGCCTGGGCCAAAGTGCAGACGCCGCCGGTGGCGGTGCTGTTCACCTCCGGCCACACCCGTGACATGATCTCGCGCAACCACCAGCTCAGCCCCGACACGTTCCTGCTGGGCAAACCCTACCGCCCCGAAGCGCTGATGCGCATGGTGCGTACGGTGCTCAATGGCTGAAACCCATTCCTGAGGGGGTGAGCAGGCTTCACTGTGGGAGCGAGCCTGCTCGCGATGGCGGCATTACATCCAATGAAGATGTTGAATGTTATAGCCCTATCGCGAGCAGGCTCGCTCCCACAGGTGAAAACCCCATAATTCCAATGACAAGGCCACCCATGACCGCCAAGCGCCCCACCAACCCACCTTCCAACATGGTCAGAGTGCGCGGGGCCCGTGAGCACAATCTCAAGAACGTCGACGTCGACATCCCCCGCGACGCATTGGTGGTGTTCACCGGGGTGTCCGGTTCGGGCAAGTCGTCCCTGGCGTTTTCCACCCTGTACGCCGAAGCGCAGCGCCGTTACTTCGAATCCGTGGCGCCTTATGCGCGGCGCCTGATCGACCAGGTCGGGGTGCCCGACGTCGATTCCATCGAAGGCCTTCCGCCGGCAGTGGCCTTGCAACAGCAGCGCGGTACGCCGAGTACACGCTCTTCGGTGGGCAGCGTGACCACTCTGTCGAGCCTGATCCGCATGCTCTACTCGCGCGCCGGCAGCTATCCGCCGGGCCAGCCGATGCTGTACGCCGAGGACTTCTCACCCAATACGCCTCAGGGCGCGTGCCCGGAGTGCCATGGCCTGGGACGAGTGTATGAAGTCACCGAAGCACTGATGGTCCCTGACCCCAGCCTGACCATTCGCCAGCGCGCCGTGGCGTCTTGGCCTCTGGCGTGGCAGGGCCAGAACCTGCGCGACATCCTCGTGACCATGGGCATCGACGTCGACATTCCCTGGCGCAAGCTGCCGAAAAAGCAGCGTGACTGGATTCTCTTCACCGAGGAAACCCCGACCGTGCCGGTGTATGCCGGGCTTACCCCGGAAGAAACTCGCGTCGCCCTCAAGCGCAAGATGGAGCCGAGCTACCAGGGCACGTTCTCCGGCGCCCGGCGCTACATCCTGCACACCTTCACCCATTCGCAAAGTGCGCTGATGAAGAAGCGCGTCTCGCAATTCATGATCGGCAGCCCGTGCCCGTTGTGTGCCGGCAAACGGCTTAAGCGCGAGGCGTTGTCGGTGACCTTCGCCGGCTATGACATCGGTGAACTGTCGCAAATGTCGCTGTTGCAGGTGGCCGAGGTCTTGCGCCCGGTGGCTGCGCACAGCTACATTGATGAAGGCGATGAAGCGGGCGAGGTGTTGACCCACCAGCAGACCCGCGACGCCCGCGAGCAACGGGTGGCCCACGGTGCCAGCGGTCACGCCAACGCCCCGGACGTGCGCCACACGCCCAACCTGTCGGTGGAAAAGCGCCTGGCCGCGCAACGCATTGCCCAGGACCTGCTGGAGCGGGTCAGCATCCTCACCGACCTGGGGCTCGGCTACCTGGCGCTGGAGCGCAGCACGCCGACCCTGTCTTCCGGCGAATTGCAGCGCCTGCGCCTGGCCACGCAACTGGGCTCGCAGTTGTTCGGGGTGATCTACGTGCTGGACGAACCTTCGGCCGGCCTGCACCCGGCGGACGGTGAAGCGCTGTTCGAGGCCTTGCAGGGCTTGAAGGCGGCGGGCAACACCCTGTTCGTGGTCGAGCATGACCTGGAAACCATGCGCCGGGCCGACTGGCTGATCGACGTCGGCCCGGCGGCGGGCGAACATGGCGGGCAGGTCTTGTACAGCGGGCCGCCCCAAGGCTTGGCTGGCGTGGAGAACTCGCAGACTCGAGATTACCTGTTTGCCGAGCAGGTCACGACCTCAAGGAGCGGGCGCAAACCGAAGGACTGGTTGCGCCTTGACGGCATCACCCGCAACAATCTCATTAACCTCAGCGCCGAATTTCCGTTGGGCTGCTTCACTGCCGTGACCGGTGTTTCCGGTTCCGGCAAATCCAGCCTGGTCAGCCAGGCGCTGCTGGAATTGGTGGGCGCACACTTCGGGCGCGGGGCTGGCGACGGCGAAGCCGCTGAGTTGAGCCTGGAAGACGACGCGCCGCAGGTCAGTGGCGGCAAGGTCAGCGCCGGCCTGGAATCCATCAAGCGCCTGGTGCAGGTGGACCAGAAGCCCATCGGCCGTACGCCGCGCTCGAACCTGGCGACCTACACCGGTCTGTTCGATAACGTGCGCAAGCTCTATGCCGCCACCGACGAGGCCCAGGCCGCAGGGTTCGACGCCGGGCAGTTCTCCTTCAACGTCGCCAAGGGCCGTTGCGCAACCTGCGAAGGCGAGGGGTTCGTCAGCGTTGAATTGCTGTTCATGCCCAGCGTCTACGCACCATGCCCGACCTGCCACGGCGCGCGCTACAACCCCGAGACGCTGGCGATCACCTGGCAGGGCCTGAACATCGCCCAGGTGTTGCAGTTGACGGTGGACCAGGCGGTGGAATTCTTCAGTGAACAGGCGGGCATTCGCCGTTCTCTGGAGGTGCTGCGCGACATCGGCCTGGGTTACCTCAGGCTGGGTCAGCCGGCCACAGAGCTGTCCGGTGGCGAAGCCCAGCGCATCAAACTGGCCACCGAGCTGCAACGCAACCAGCGCGGGGCGACCCTGTACGTACTCGACGAGCCGACCACCGGCCTGCATCCCCGGGATGTCGACCGCTTGCTGGAGCAGTTGAACAACCTGGTGGCGGCGGGGCACACGGTGATCGTGGTCGAGCATGAAATGCGCGTGGTGGCGCAGAGTGACTGGGTGATCGACATCGGGCCGGGGGCAGGGGATCAGGGCGGCAAGATCGTCGTGGCCGGTACGCCGCAGAAGGTTGCCAGTAGCAAGAAGAGCCGAACGGCGCCATTCTTGGCCAGGGTGTTGGGTAAGGGCTGATACCGCATCGCGAGCAGGCTCGCTCCCACAGGGGATCTATGGTGTTCCCATACCCCCTGTAGGAGCGGGCTTGCCCGCGATGGGGCCGGCACAGCCAACATGTTCATCGACTGACCCACCGCAATCGCGAGCAAGCTCGCTCCTACAGAGGATGTTTGAACAACACCGGTCCCCTGTGGGAGCGAGCCCGCTCGCGAGCTTTTGATCTTCAGGCCCCGTCGATCGTCCGCCGAACCTTGTCCAGCAACTCACTGATCTGGAACGGCTTGACCAGCATGTCCATGCCATCGCCGAGGAACACCTGGCGATTGAGGGCGTTTTCGGCGTAGCCGGTCATGAACAGGATCGGCAGGCTTTCGCGCCAGCCACGGGCAACGTCCGCCAGTTCGCGGCCGTTCATGCGCGGCAGGCCGACGTCGGTCAGCATCAGGTCGATGGACGGGTCGTTCTGCAAACGCTCCAGCGCGCTTTCGATATCACCGGCCTGGGTGCACCGATAGCCGGCATCCACCAGCACTTCGGCGACGAACATGCGCACCGACGGCATGTCCTCGACGATCAGCACATGCTCGCCAGTGCCCTGCGCATCGACCACCGGCGGGGCTTGCTCGACCGTGGTCGGGTCGCTGCTGGCCGGCAACATGATGGTCACTTCGGTGCCGCGTCGGGCCACGCTGCGGATGTGTGCGTCACCGCCGGATTGCCGGGCGAAACCGTAGATACTCGAAAGCCCCAGGCCGGTGCCCTGGCCCAGCGGTTTGGTGGTGAAGAACGGATCGAACACCTTGTCGATCACGCTGTGCTCGATGCCGGTGCCGTCATCGCGCACCGCCAGCGCCACGTAGGCGCCGTCCGCCAGTTTCGGGTCGCCATGGGAGTAGGCCGCATAGGTGCTGACCCAGATATTGCCGCCCTCGGGCAGGGCATCGCGGGCGTTGATCACCAGATTCAACACCGCGCTTTCCAGCTGGATGGGGTCGACCAGGGCGATAGCCGCCTTGGAGGTCAACTCCAATCTCAAGGTGATGTGTTCGCCAATGGTGCGCGCCAGCAGTTCCTCGAGTGAGCGAATGTGTTCGTTGATGTCCACCGGCCGCGTATTGAGCGGTTGCTGACGGGCGAAGGCCAGCAGGCGATGGGTCAGCGAGGCGGCGCTCATCGCCGAGTTGAGGGCCGCTTCGGCATAGAACTGAACCTTGTCCGTCCGTGCATCGGCCATGCGTTTCTGGATCAGTTCCAGGCTGGTGATGATGCCGGTCAGCAGGTTGTTGAAGTCATGGGCGATGCCGCCGGTGAGCTTGCCCAGGGCGTCCATCTTCTGCACTTGCAGTAACTGGGCTTCGGTGCGCACCCGTGAGGCGATCTCGGTTTCCAGCTGCGAGGTGGCGTCGTCCAGCCGTGCCAGGTGCGAGCGCTCGCGGTGCCGATGTTCGGTGACATCCTCGACGAACACCAGGCTCAGCTCCGGCGTGCGATAAGGCGAAATCTGCCACTCGGTCTCCCGTTCTTCGCCCTCGACCCGCATGTTCAGCGTACCTTTCCAGCGCTCGCCGACGCTCAAGCGCAGGCGCAGTTCATCGAGGATAACTTCCTGATGATCGGCAAACGACTCGCGCAGAGCGTCCGGGTCGCGGTTGTCCTGGATGAGCCGGGCGAAGGCATGGTTGCATTCGTGCACCTTGAGCTGGGCGTCGAGCACGGCGATGGGTGCGGAAATATTGGTGAAAATCTCGCGAAAGCGCGCCTCGCTCTCACGCAGGGCGTTTTCGGTGTCGCGTACCCGCAGCAAGGTGCGCAGGGTCGCGAGCAACACATCGGCGTCAACCGGGTGGATCAGGTAGGCATCGGCGCCGGCGTCCAGGCCGGTGATGATGTCGCCGGACTGTATCGAGGCGGCGGAAACATGGATCACCGGGAGCAGGGCGGTGGCAGGTTCCGAGCGCAGTTTGCGCACGATGTCGAAGCCGCTCATGTCCGGCAGGTTGACGTCCAGGATCAGCGCGTCGAAGGTTTCCCTGTCGATCAGGTCGAGACCTTCGCCACCGGTCCCGGCTTCTTGCACGATGTAGCCATGCCGTTCCAGGCGCCTGCGCAGGGCGTAGCGCGTGGCAACGTTGTCATCGACGATCAGCAGGCGGATATCACGTTTCATCGGCGGGCTCCGTGGCGATCGCCAGCGGGATGATCACAAAGAAAGTCGAACCAACCCCGGGCGTACTCTCGACGCCGACTTCGCCGCCCAGCAGGGCGGCAAAGCGTTTGCACAACGAAAGCCCCAGGCCGGTACCGCGCAGGCGCTTCTGCAGGGGGGAGTCGACCTGGGAAAAGTCCTCGAACAATGCACCATGCAGCTCGGGAGCGATGCCGATCCCGGTGTCGGTAACGGCGAAACGGATGCGGTCGCTGCCTTCCAGCCTGGCCGACACGCGCACTTCGCCGCGGGTGGTGAACTTCAATGAGTTGGAAATGAAATTACGCAGGATCTGCCCGAGTTTCTTGTCATCGGTGTACAACCTTGGCAGGCCGACGGGTTCCTCGAAAATCAGGTCCACGGCGCTGGCATCGACGATGGGCCGGAACATGCCGCGCAAGGCGGCGAACAGGTCGAACATGTCGAACCAGGCCGGAGAAATGGTGATGCGCCCGGCCTCGATCTTCGCAAGATCGAGAAGGTCGTCGACCATGTCGCTCAGTTCGCGCGCAGCATTGCTGACGAAGTTCACCTGTTTGTGTTGCTCGGGGCTCAGCGGCCCGTCGAGTTCATCGGTCAACAGGCTGGCGATGCTCAGGATCGAGCCCAGTGGCGTGCGAAACTCATGGCTCATGTACGACAGGAAGCGGCTCTTGAGGTCCGAAGCCTGGCGCAGTTGTTCGGCCTGGGTGTCGAGCTCGGCATACAATGCCAGTACACCCTGGTTGGTTTCATCCAGTTCCGCACGCAGAGCGTCCGCTTCGCCTTGCAGGCGTGTCACCAGGGCGGCCTGTTCGTCGATCTGACTCAGGGGTGTATCAGCCATGGGCTGTCTCCAGAGCAATGACCAACACCGTGACGTCATCACGCCCACGGCAGAAGTCGCGGTGCAGGATGGCGGCGATCACGGCGGGATGGCGGTGTACCAGGCCGGGATAGTCTTGCAGGTTCCAACGCGATTGCAGGCCGTCGCTGTACATGATCAACAGATGTCCATTCACTTGAGCATAGTCAAAGGGTTGGGTGCGTCGGAATTGTCCGCCAACGATGCCGGGATGGGAGGCCAGCCCACGGGATTTTTCCGGGCCGATCAGGCTGGCGCCGATGTTGCCGATGCCCACGAATCGCAGGGCGTTGCCATCGAACTGCGCGACGGCAACAGCACCGCCGCGGGTGCCGGTCATGGCGTCATGCAGGTCATTGAGTAACAGCGTCGGATCGGAGAAAGGCGCGACGGCAAAGGCTTTTTCGCCAGCCTTGGCCGCCTGTTCTGCCTCCGGGCCGTGTCCCAGGCCGTCGATGACCAATGCACTGATACCAGGGCCGTCGAATGCCAGATGCCAGGTGTCACCGCATGCAGGATCGTTGTGCAATGAATGCTGGCTGATACCTATCGGCAGGTCCCGAGCCTTGTCGTTGCGCGGGTAGAGGCGGGCCAACAGCGCCGCCCCGCGTGCATCGGCGTAGACATCGAACACTTCGGCCTGGCGTGATATGGCACCCAGGCCAATGCCCTGGGTGCCGCGGGTGGAAAAGCCGTCGGCCAGGCAGGCGTCCACGTCGAAACCGGCCGCGCGGTCGATGGCGAGGATTTCGATCCCCGCACTCGATGCGCGTGGCACCACCCTCAAGTGCAGCTCGCCGTGGCTGGCGTGTTTAAGGATATTGCTCGCCAGCTCCGTCGTCACCAAGGCCACCCGTCCGGCATCGGTGGCATCGAAGCCGTGTTTTTCCGCGACCTGCTGGGCAATACGACGCGCGTGACCGACCTGGCTGCTGTCTTCGATTGGCAGCACTTGGGTCATTGACCCCGAGATATTCATGTCCATCGGGTAATAGTTATGCGAGTACCTTTGCCGGGCTCGGTATCGAGTTCGAATTCTTCCACCAGCCGCTTGGCGCCGGTCAGGCCCAAGCCCAGGCCGCTGCCGGAGGTCCAGCCGTCGGTCATGGCCAGCTTGAGGTCCGGGATGCCGGGGCCTTCGTCACGAAACACCAGGCGCACGCCGGTACGGCTGCCTTCCTCGATGATCTGCCAGTCCATGTCGCCGCCACCGCCATACACCATGGTGTTGCGCGCCAGCTCGCTGACGGCGGTCACCAGTTTGGTCAGGTCGATCAGGCGCATGCCGCATTCGGTGGCCAGCTTGCGCGTGAGTTGTCGGGCCAGCACCACGTCCTGCTCGATGTGAATCGGTTGGGAGCCGCTGTTGCGCACGGTCATTGCTGGCGTACTCGGTCCTGAAGCAGTTTCATACCGCGCTCGACGTTCAGTGCGGTGCTGACACCGGGCAAGGTCAGGCCCAGCTCCACCAGGGTGATCGCCACGGCAGGCTGCATGCCCACCAGCACGGTCTGGGCGTCCATGATCCTGGACAGGCCCGAGATGGTGCCGATCATTCGGCCGATGAACGAGTCGACCATGTCCAGCGCCGAAATGTCGATCAACACGCCGCGCGCCGAGGTCCGGCTGATGCGCTCGGACAGGTCGTCCTGCAGGGTCAGGGCGAGTTGGTCATGCATGTCGACCTGGATGGTCACCAGCAGGAAGTCGCCCATTTGAAGAATCGGTATGCGTTCCATCGCCTTAGCCCGCCTTGCTAACGGTCAGCCCCACGCGGGTCAGGGCCAGTTTCAGTGCGTCGGCCAGGTTGGCCTTGGTGACTACGCCTTGCAGGTCCAGGCCCAGGTGCACAATGGTCTGGGCGATTTGCGGACGCACGCCGCTGATGATGCAGTCGGCGCCCATCAGGCGAATGGCGGTCACGGTCTTGAGCAGGTGCTGGGCCACGAGGGTGTCGACGGTGGGCACGCCGGTAATGTCGATGATGGCGATTTCCGAGCCGGTATCGACGATGCGTTGCAGCAGCGCTTCCATCACCACCTGGGTGCGTTGCGAGTCGAGGGTGCCGATCATCGGCAGGGCCAGGACGCCATCCCACAGCTTGACCACCGGCGTCGACAGTTCCAGCAGTTCTTCCTGCTGGCGCTTGATCACTTCTTCGCGAGATTTCTGGAAGGTGCGGATGGTGTGCATGCCCAGGGTGTCGAGCAGCTCGGAGATTTCCCAGAGTTGTTCGGCCAGTTGCGCCGGATTGTCCTTGTAGTGAACTTGCAGCAGGGCGAACAGTGGGCCCTTGAGCGCGAAGATGAAACTGGCGGTTTGCTGCGAGTCCTGGCCGAGCAGGGCGCGGCTGCGCGAGAGTTTTTCCAGGAACAGACGGATCTCGTCCCAGCCGCCGGCGGCCAGGTTCTGGCCATTGCCGCTTTCCAGGCCGTTGATGATCAATTGCAGGAATTCGGCGGTCTGTTGCTTGATTTCGATGTCTTTGAGGTTACGCGTGGCGCCACTTTGTTCAAGGCCGGTGAACCAGTCTGCAATCAGTTGCGTCTGGTTTTTCTTGATAGCGTCAAGTGTGCTGGTCTGCAGTGCTGCCATGTGCGTGAGCTCCTGGAAAGTGTGCGCCGATTCCCCGAATAACGACCGGCGCAGTTCAATGACATTGGCGTGTTGAAATAGTTGTTCGCTGCGGCGTGATTATTTAGCCCGGCGCATTAATACATTAGTTGGCACTGCGCAAAGTTGCGTCCATTTGACATCAATCAGCCATCGGAGGGAACCCTGGGCGGGCCGCGGCTTCGAAATGGTTATGGCAGTGATCAACGAGGTAGTTATGAGAACCCAGGACGACGGACAAACCCCTGAACCCGAAAGCGCCGACGAGTCGGTGGACCAGAAGCAACATCACGACGATAACGACAACGAATTCAGCCCGGGCTTCAAGCCTGATCCGGATCGACCCAAGCCCAGTGAAGAGACGGATGCGGACATTGATACCGATGGGGGCTAAGAGTTATCGCCATAAAAAAAGAGCCGCATGCGGCTCTTTTTTATGGCTGGCACGTTACCTGTAGGAGCGAGCTCGCTCGCGAAAAAACCATCAGGCTCCGCGAACAGCCAGGCAACCGTTGGACTCGTTAACGCCCATCGCGACGGTTCGACGCCTCGACGATCTCGCTCCTGCCGTCTGCCATCAGCAACCCCGAAGCCAGTGCAAGGAAGCTCTCGATGGCCCTTTCGGAGGCGGCCTGGGGATCTTGCGCATGGGCAATCCACAACGACGCGCCGAGCAGGGCACCCATGATCAGGCGGGCGGTGGCTTCGGTGTCGACCGGGCGAATGGTCCCTTCATCCATCAGGCGCTGAAGGCTGCGTTGAGTGCTGCCGATGCAGGCATTCTGGCTGGGCCATTGCGAAGGGTCACCCAGCGCGGCGGGGCCGTCGAGGAACACGATGCGCTGGATTTCAGGCTCCAGCGACATCTTGATGTAGGCGATGGATTCCTCGAGAAAGCCCTCCCAGGGTGTGTTCGCCTGTTCGATGATGACCGCCAGACGCGCCACCATTTCCGCATCTATCTGGGCGATGACCGCCTGTAACAGGCCTTTCTTGTCGCCGAAGTGGTGGTACAGCGCGCCACGGGTCAACCCGGCCTGAGCCGTGAAATCGTCCATCGAACTGTCCGCGTATCCCTTCGCGGCAAACGCGTGCCGCGCAGCCTTGATCAGTTTGCCGCGAGTCTCCGCGATCATGTCCGCACGCTTTTGAGCCATCGCTCGTCTTCCCCCATAAAAAATAACATTCGCGGCGTATGTCAGTTGACATGCGCGGCGTATGTCTTATTATTTCTCACATACGAGGCGTATGCAAATGGCGCGAGTCGTGTGCTCTCCGACATTTCTCTTGCCGCCATCCAACACAGGATACCGATCAATGCTCAAGCCGTGCGATTGCGTTACTTCACTGGACTCTGAGTTTCAGGGAAAAACCATCGGGTTGATCGTCAATCCGGTTGCCGGCATGGGCGGGCGCGTGGGGTTGAAAGGCACCGACGGGCCGGAGATTCTGCGCGAGGCCATGCTGCGCGGCGCACAGCCGGTCTCCGGCGAGCGTGCTCTGCTGGCGCTCAAGCGTCTGGCGGCGTCGAACACGCCTTTTCGTCTGATGACCGGCTCCGGTGAGCTGGGTGAAGACGTGGCGCGCAGCGTCGGTCTGGAACCCATTGTCGTTTACACCGCATCGCCCGGTTCGAGCCAGCCGGACGACACACGCAAGGTCGCGCTGGTCATGGCGTACGCCTGCGTTGATCTGCTGCTGTTCGCCGGTGGCGACGGCACCGCCCGTGATGTGTTGGCGGTGGTCGGCGACCGGGTGCCGATCCTGGGTATTCCGACGGGCGTCAAAATGTATTCCGCCGTCTTCGGCACCAACCCGGAAAACGCCGGCCATCTTGCCGCGCGGTTCGTCGCGGCAGAGTCGTCGGTGCGCTTTCGCGAGGCTGAGGTGATGGACATCGACGAAGCGGCCATGCGCAACGACCAGGTGTCGGCGCAACTCTACGGCTATGCGCGCAGCCCCTACGAACGCCACCTGGTGCAAAACGCCAAGGCCGGCTCGGTGCCCAACGAGAATCTGGCGCTGGACGCCGCCTGCCGGCAAATCGTGCGGCAGATGCAGGCAGGTTGCCTTTATCTGCTGGGGCCGGGCACGACGACGCGCCGGGTGATGACCGAGCTGGGCCTTCCTTCGACGCTGCTGGGCGTGGATGCCGTCATGGACGGCGCGCTCGTCGGTGCTGACCTGAACGAGCAGACGCTGCTGCGGCTGATGGAAGGACGTGAGACCCGCATCATCGTCGGCGTGCTCGGTGGCCATGGCAGCTTGTTCGGGCGCGGCAACCAGCAGATCAGCGCCGAGATCATCCGCCGCACCGGGCGCGAACACATCATCGTCGTCACCTCGATGGACAAGCTGTTGTCCCTCGATGCCGGCTGCCTGCGCGTCGACACCGGTGACGCCGAGGTCGACGGGATGCTCAGCGGCCACATCCGCGTTCACACCGCACCTGACCGATCGGTTTTCTTCAGGGTTCGAACCTGATCTTTCGTTTCATCCGAAAAACACGAGGATACATCCATGAGCAATCATGTCGCCCATCCGTACATGGCGAACTCTGTGCCTGCGCTCAAACAGGAGATGCTCGACTCGATCGGCGTCGCCAGCATCGAGCAATTGTTCCAGCAGATCCCCGATGAACATCGCCTGCAACGTCCCATCGACTTGCCGCCGGCCCTCAATGAAAGCGAGCTGCGTCGACATCTGGTCCGCACGTTGTCGAAGAACAAGACCTGCGAACAGAACCTCAACTTCCTCGGCGCCGGTTGCTGGCAGCACCATGTTCCGGCTGCCTGCGACGAGGTGGTGCGCCGTAATGAGTGGCTGACGTCGGTGTTCGGCGAGCCCAGCTCGGACCACGGGCGCAATCAGGCCTGGTTCGAATTCTGCAGCCAACTCGGTGAGCTGCTGAACATGGATCTGGTCGGCATGCCCGTGCGCAGTTGGGGCTGCGCCGCCGGTCATGCGATTCGCATGGCCACGCGCATCACCGACCGCAGCGAAGTCGCGGTGGTCCGTGCCATCGACCCGGAACGGCTGTCGGTCATCCGCAACTATTGCGAGCCGGTGGACATGCCGAGCCACATCGTCGTGCGTCTGGTCGATTACGACCCGGCAACCGGCTTGCTCGATCTCGACCATCTGCGTGCTTCGATCGGCGCGCAAACGGCTGCCGTCTATTTCGAAACCCCGTCCTACCTCGGTGTGATCGAACAGCAAGGCGCGCAAATCGCCGCCATCGCCCATGCCGTGGGGGCAGAAGTGATCGTCGGCGTCGACCCTATTTCCCTGGGTGTCCTGGCGGCGCCGATCGACTTCGGCGCAGACATCGTGGTCGGTACCACGCAACCGCTCGGCGTGCACATGAACTGCGGTGGCGGCGTCAGCGGTTTCATCGCGACGCGTGACGAAGAACTGTATGCGCACCAGTATCCGACGCTGTTCATCAGCATTGCCGAAACCACCCAGCCCGGAGAATACGGGTTTGGTCTGAGTCTGTTTGAGCAGTCGTCCTACGGCCTGCGTGACAAGGGCAACGACTGGACCGGGCACTCGGTTTACATGTGGGCGATCGCCAACGCCGTGTACATGGCGATGATGGGCCCCAAGGGCTTCGAAGACGTCGGCAAGGTCATCCTGCAACGGGCGCATTACGCGGCGAAGCTGCTGGGCGACATCCCCGGTGTGCGGGTGGTGTTCCCCTCGGGGTTCTTCAAGGAATTCGTGGTCAATTTCGACGGCACCGGGCTCAGCGTGAAAGAGATCAACAAGCAACTGCTCGCGCTCGGGATCTTCGGCGGCAAGGACCTGACACAGGACTTCCCGGCGCTGGGGGCCAGCGCGCTGTACTGCGTCACCGAAATCCACACCCAGGCCGATCTGCAACGCCTGGCCGATGCACTCAAAAAGGTAATCGCACAATGAGCACGACACTCAAGCCATACCATGCCCCCGTGTGGAGCGAACCGGTCATTCTGCAGATGGGCTATCCGGGCCGCCGCGGTGTGATTTTTTCCGATGTCGAGGACGACGTGCAGGCGGCGGTCGGCAGCGCTGACGATTTGATCCCCGCGAGCATGCGGCGCTCGCACAAGCCGGCGTTGCCGGAAATGTCCGAGCCCGAAGTGCTGTACCACTACCTGCGCCTGTCGCAGCAGACGCTGGGCATGATGAACATCAGCCTGTTTGGCACCTGCACCATGAAATACAACGCGCAGATCAATGAGGCCATGGCCTGGCGCCCGGAAATGACCCACGTGCATCCCTACCAGGACGAGGACACCCTGCAGGGTGCGCTGGAAGTGGTTCACGGTATGGACACCATTCTGCGTGAGTTGTCCGGCATGGATCAGTTCATCTTCCAGGCCGGTGGCGGTGCCGATGCGGCGTACACCAGCTGCGCCGTGACCCGTGCCTACCATGCTTCGCGCGGTGAACTGGCGCAGCGTGACGAAATCATCACCACGATACAGACGCACCCCAGCAGTGCCGCGACGGCAGCGGCCGCCGGCTTCAAAGTCATCACCCTGATGATCGAGGAGAATGGTTACCCGTCGCTCGAATCGCTCAAGGCGGCCGTGTCCAATCGTACTGCGGCGTTGATGGTCAACAACCCGGACGACATGGGCGTGTACAACCCGCAAATTCGCGAATGGGTGAAGGTGGTGCACGAGGCGGGCGGCCTGTGCTTCTACGATCACGCCAACTTCAACGGCGCGATGACCAAAATCCGCGCTCGTGAACTCGGCTTCGATGCGTGCATGTTCATGCTGCACAAGACCTTTGGCGCGCCGAAAAGCGGAGTCGGCGGTCCGGCGGTCGGTGCTTATGGTTGCTCCGCGGAGCTGGCGCCATTTCTGCCGGCCCCCGTGGTGGCCTTTGATGGCGAACGCTACAGCCTCGATTACGACCGTCCGCAGAGCTCCGGCAAGATCCGTGAGTTCTGGGGCAACGTGCCGGTCATTCTCAAGGCCTATGCCTGGTCTCGTGCCATGGGCGCGCAGGGCATGGCGCAGGCGTCGGATATCTCGGTGCTGGCCAACAACTACATGGAAAAGGGTCTGCTGGCGATACGCGGCGTGACCCGCTCACACCCCGATGCCACGAGCCCGCGGATGGAAATGACCCGCTACAGCCTTGAGCAGCTCAAGGAGGACACAGGGGTAGACGTGCACGACGTGCAGAATCGCATGAGTGATTTCGGCATCGACCCCATGTGGAGCAGTCATCACCCCTGGCTGGTGCCTGAGCCCTTTACCCCGGAGCCGGGCGAAATGTACGGCAAAGAGGCTCTGGACACCTGGATTGCGGTGCTGGCGCACATCTCCGATGAGGCCTATTCCAACCCTGAGGTGGTCAAGACTTCGCCGCACAACCAGGCGATTCACCGGTTGAAAAGCGCACCGCTGGAAGACCCGGCACGGTGGGCCATGACCTGGCGCGCCTACCTGCGCAAAAACAAACGGCAGACGGCCTGAGTTACCCGCTACCGTTACAGCGGCCCCGTCGATCAGGCGGGGCCGTTTTGAAACCTGATCAGAGCTAACAATCAGCCATCGGAGGTTTCCAGCACAGCGACACCGGCTGGTGATCTCCCCACAGGACAACCTCATGTCGATTTACGAAACCGGCCTTGCGCCTTCGTCCGTCAACCATATCGCGCTCTCTCCGCTGAGTTTCATCGAGCGCACGGCGTCGGTCTACGGTGAGTATCCCGCCGTCATCCACGGTTCCATCCGGCGTAACTGGCATCAGACGTATGAACGCTGCCGGCGCCTGGCGAGTGCGCTGGACAGGCGCGGCATTGGCAAGGGCGATACCGTGGCGGTGATGCTGCCCAATATCCCGGCCATGCTCGAAGCCCACTTTGCGGTGCCGATGATCGGCGCGGTGCTCAATACCCTCAATGTGCGACTCGATGCGCAGGCGATCGCCTTCATGCTCGAACACGGCGAAGCCCGGGTGTTGATCACCGACCGTGAATTCCATGGCGTCATCACCGAAGCCCTGAGCCTGCTGTCCGATCCGCCACTGGTGGTCGATGTGGACGATCCCGAATACGGCGAAGGGCGTGCCGTCAGCGCGCTGGACTATGAAGCGTTGCTGGCCGAAGGCGATCCGCAGTTCGCCTGGCGATGGCCCGATGATGAATGGCAGGCCATCTCCCTCAATTACACCTCCGGTACCACGGGTAACCCCAAGGGTGTGATTTATCACCACCGCGGCGCTTACCTCAACGCCCTGGGCAATCAGATGACTTGGGCTATGGGCAATCACCCGGTGTATCTGTGGACGCTGCCCATGTTCCACTGCAATGGCTGGTGCTACCCCTGGACGGTCACCGCGCTGGCCGGCACCCACGTGTTCCTGCGTCGGGTCGATCCGGTAAAAATCCTCGAGCTGATTCGCGAACATCGAGTCAGCCACTTGTGCGGGGCGCCCATCGTGCTCAATGCGCTGGTCAACCTGCCGGAGGCAGCAAAGATCGCCATCGAGCATCCGGTCAGCGCCATGGTCGCCGGTGCAGCACCCCCGGCGAAGGTCATTGGTGCGGTCGAGGAAATGGGCATCAGGATCACCCACGTCTACGGGCTGACCGAAGTCTATGGGCCGGTGACGGTGTGCGCCTGGCATGCGCACTGGGATGAACAACCACTGCCCGAGCGGGCACGGATCAAGTCCCGCCAAGGGGTACGCTACCCGACGCTTGACGGGCTGATGGTCGCCGACCCGCAAACCCTGGCGCCCGTACCCAGCGATGGCACCAGCATGGGCGAGGTGTTCATGCGCGGTAACACGGTGATGAAGGGCTACCTGAAAAACCCCGAAGCGACGGCGGAGGCGTTCAGGGGCGGCTGGTTCCATACCGGCGACCTGGCGGTGCGACACCCCGATGGCTATGTCGAAATCAAGGACCGCCTCAAGGACATCATCATTTCCGGCGGCGAGAACATCTCCACCATCGAACTCGAGGACGTGCTCTATC
Organism: Pseudomonas sp. MYb118; assembly: GCF_040947875.1. Classification (NCBI taxonomy): domain Bacteria; kingdom Pseudomonadati; phylum Pseudomonadota; class Gammaproteobacteria; order Pseudomonadales; family Pseudomonadaceae; genus Pseudomonas; species Pseudomonas sp. MYb118. Next base: position 535,646 of record NZ_JBFRXN010000003.1, read on the forward strand.
GCCATCCGGCGGTGCTGGAAGCGGCCGTGGTGGCCCGCCCGGATGAAAAATGGGGCGAAACCCCTTGCGCGTACATCACGCTGAAAACCGGTCATGAGCACACGCAAGAGGCGGACGTCATTCAGTTCTGCCGTGAACACCTGGCGGGTTACAAGCTGCCTAAAACCGTGGTGTTCCGCGACCTGCCGAAAACCTCGACGGGCAAGATCCAGAAGTACCTGCTGCGCGACTGGGCCAGGGCGCTCTGAACTCAGCAGAACCAGGGGCCGGCGCTTCGCTGGCCTCTGGTTCTGCTGATGCTATACCGACGAATCTGCACCCTGGAGGCCGGCGGAGGCCGGCAAGCAGAGGTCATCGGCGTTCGGGATGTCCGCTGTGCCGGCGTCCTCATGCCTCAAGATATCGCAGGCAAAGTAGTCGGCGGGTCGGCAGTCGTTCTGCGGGCACATGTCTTCAGGCCGAAAGGCATAGGTTCTGAAAAAAGGCATCGGTGTCTCCAGCGCGATCAGAGTCGCGCGACTTTCTGCGGTTCGCCTCCGCCCCAATACAACCAGGTCCATCCATCGCTGTTGCGTTGGAAGACGCCGGTCGCGACGTACTGGACGACGGTGGGCTCGCCGTTTTCGAGGGTGTGGCCGTCGATGCGAATCTGCGCCCAGGCAATATCCCCGCGCATCCAGGAAACCACCAGCCGCGGCTCCCAGCGGATGTTCAGGGTGGTCACCCACGTCACCCCGTTCTGCACCGCCTCGGTCCCCATGAAATATTCATCCAGACCGGAGCCGGCGATGGCGACGTCCGGGTCGGCGAAAAAACGCGCGACGTCGGAGCCTGGAGTGGAAAAGCCCGCCAGGACTTCGGCGATAAACGCATTGAGCGATTCCCGGGTGGCCGGGTCGCAGATCATGGACGGGGATTGATAACCAGCGAGACGTTCAATCATCGGGTATTCCTCTTCAATTACGGGGTAGGCCGAAGGACGCGGCCGAGCGGTACGCTGAACATACGCAGCGTATGTAATTGATGTTATTTGGCATACATTGCGTATGTCAAGTAACGAGGCGATGAGACTTACCCCTGTAGGAGCGAGCTTGCTCGCGATGGAAGCCCAGGCAACGCTGAGTGTCAGATAGACCTCATTATCGTTGACCTCCATCGCGAGCAAGCTCGCTCCTACAGGGGACGGGGTCCAATTATTCGCTGGGGTGAGCGGCCTGCAGTTTCTTGGCCATTTCCAGGTGTTTCTCCAATCCAGGCAACATCTTCTGGGCAAAACCTTTCAGTTCAGTCGCGCCTTTGGTTTTGTCATCGGTCACCGTGTTGGCTTCCTTCTTGAACAACTCGATGGCTTCCTCGTGGGCCTTGACCTGATTGTTGGCATAGGCCGCATCGAACGATTCATCGCGCATGTCGAGGATCTTTTCCTTGGCCTGTTTCACCAGGGTCGTGGTGTCCGGCACTTCGATGTCGTTCTTCTTGGCGATGGTGGCCAGTTCATCGTTCGCCTTGGAGTGATCGGTGATCATCATGTTGGCGAATTCCTTGATGTCCGCTGACTGGCTTTTTTCCAGGGCGAGCCGGCTGGTTTCGATCTCCGCGATGCCGCCCGCAGCGGCGTTGTCGACGAAGTCATTGCTGGTGGCGGCAAAAGCCGTGCCCATGCCGGTACTCAGGGCGACAGCCAAGGCGAGGTGGCGCAGGTTAAATCCGTCCATTGGTCATTCTCCACACTGGTTTTTTTAGCGATCCGCTGATCGTTAATCTGTGGAGGCCGACGAGCGGACAAAGGTTTGATCGGGTTTGCCGGAGGGCGACGAACGGACACCGCTGGTCTGATTGGCGGTCGACAGAACCCGTCAACCAAGGCCATTCTGATAGTTGGCGAACGCAATAGATCGCGTTTGCAGTCGATCAACAAACGGAGGTGTTCCATGCCGGTGCCACACAACCTTTATGCGGATTTGAATCGTACCAAGGAAGATATCCAGCAAAGACGCACCAAGGATCCGTTACTGGATTCACTGCTTACCAAGTATTCGCAGGCGGATGCCGAGGTAGTGGAGGCTGAAAGCGCCAAATCGGATGCACCCAGTGATGACGCACTCAAGAAACTCAAGGAAAAGCGTCTGCTGGTGAAAGACAAGATTGTCCAGCAGCTCGAAAGAACATCCTGAAACAGCGGCCTCAGCCACCGACGACCGGTGGCTGGAAAATTGGAACGGCGTTAAATCCCGGCACCTCGAATGATCAGAGCCCGACTTCACGGCTCCATGCGAGGTGCCCCATGAACGATCCCAAATTCCCCAGCGAAGAGCAGGGCGGCTACGACCCCATTCCCACCGATCCACAGCCCTTGAGTCCGAACCGCACCACGGTCAACCCCGAGGATGAACCGGGCATTGATGAACTGCCCAATGACGAGGGGGCGATTCCGTTGAGGGAGGATGATGGGACGGACATTGAGCGGAAATGACCCCCCAGTCCACCTGTAGGAGCGGGCTTGCCCGCGATGGCGGCTTGTCAAACAACACATGTATCGACTGATACACCCTCATCGCGGGCAAGCCCGCTCCTACAGGGTCAGGTGCTAATCCTTGAGAGCCTCACTCAACGGCAACCGCGCCATGTGCTGCTCCTTCAACGAACCGAAATACAACCAGTCCCCATACTCGCGCACCGTGGTGATCGGCGAGTAATTGCCCTGGCTGCCATCCTGCAGATTGGCGATCACCTTGCCGTCCACGTCCAGCCCAAGAGCAAACCCGCGTTTCTCCACCGGCTTGGGCAGCACGGTCAGCGCCCGGGTGATCATCTTGCGCACGAATGGATGCTCAGCCGTGCCATCGAGCAAGGCGTTGCGCGGTGCATAGAGCGCCACCCAGAATCGGTCCCGGCCGTTGAACGCCAGGTTGTCGGGCAGCCCCGGCAGGTTGTCGATGAACAGGTCATGGGTGCCAGCCTTCGGCCCGGTCAGCCAATAGCGGCTGATGCGATAGGCGCCGGTTTCGTTGACCAGCACATAGGCATCGTCGGGACCCAGGGTCACGCCGTTGGCGAACTCCAGCTTGTCCAGCAGCACCGATGTTTTACCGGTCTGGAAGTCATAACGCAGCAGGCGGCCGTCACCGCCGTGTTCGATGATCGCCTCGCCGTCGTGGCCATAGCCGAAGCGACTGGAAGCGTCGCTGAAGTAGGCGTAGTGGCCGGGCTTGTCGATGGCCACGTCGTCGGTGAAACCAAAAGGCACGCCGTTCGCTGCGGTGGTCAGGGCCACCAGACGCCCCTGGGCATCCAGCGACAACAGGCCCTTGACCGCATCGGCGATCACCAGCAAACCGTTGGGGTGGCGCGCCAGGCCCAGCGGCCGGCCACCGGTATCGGTGAGCACTTTGGTGGTCTTGCCGTCGAGGCTGCTGCGGATCAGCCGACCGTCATGCAAGCCGGTGATCAGCACGTCGTTCTCCAGCAGCAAGGCCTCCGGGCCGTCGATGTCGCCTGGGCCGACGCGCTCGAGGCCTTTGAGGCGCTGGTTGTCGGCGTAGGGGCCGCTGCTCATCGAGGGCGCCGGTGGCGGCGTCCAGGCCACCGGCTGCACTTTGGTCGGCATCAGCAGCAGGAAGGCGAGAATGGCTACGATCACCGACCCCAGCAGATGATGAAACCTGACGGTTCGCCTCACACGGTGACTCCCGCCGATGTCAGGTGTTTCTCGGCCATCTCACGCAAGGCCAGCATCGAGGCGGCTGACTCGCGCTCGATGCGACGCTTGAGCAGCAGGCGGTTGGCGACCTGCATGGCCAGGCCGGTAAATTGATAGTCGAGGGTGCGCACAAAGCGCGTGGTGTCGCCTTCGGCCACGCATTCGTAAGTCAGCAGCAACGACAGACCGTTATCGCCCTGGGCCCGTGCGGACCAACGGCGGCCGGGCAGGTATTCGCTGACCACCCAGCTCAGATGCCCGTCGCGCCCGCCGGCGCGAATGTCTTCTTCGAAGTGTGCACCGGCATGCAAGGCGCCCTGGGGGCCTTCGATGCGCAGCGACGACGGGTGCCATTGCGGCCAGCAGGTCACGGTGCTGGCGTAGGTGAGGACGGCAATCGGATTGCCGGCGATGCTGATCTGATGTTGCATGCGGGTCATGGGCATTCTCGTCGTGTCCGTGAAGTCAGGCTCGGGCTCCCAGTAGAGGGTGCCGAACAGGTAGTCCGTCAGGGGAAAAACGATGTTGAAATTGCGCTCCTGCATCAGTTCGCGACGGTGATGCAGCTCGTGCAGGCGACGCATCTGCCGGATCCAGGGCCAGTGGGCCACGGGGTGGGTAGGCGGCAGGTGTTCGCAGGCATGGAACACTTCATAGGCCAGGTAGCCCAGCACCAGGCACCCGCCGACGAGGCCCGCAACGTTGCGGTCGACCAGTTGCAACAGCCACCAGATCGGCAGGCTGATCAGCAGCGTGTGCACCACGATCAGCCAGGCCGGAAACAGGATCACCCGCCAGTCGCGGGCGCTGTCGTAGGCCATGCTGCCAGGGGCGAAGAAACTGTGATGGTCACCCGCATGGCGGGCATAGAACAGGCGGGCGAAGCCTTTCTTGTGGTGCCCCAGGTGGCGATGCACGCCATACACGCCGACGTTGAACAGCAGCAACGTCAGCGGCACCGCCAGCCACTCCAGCGCCGTCACCTGATGGACGCGGCTCCAGAATAGCGCGATGGCCACGATGCCGAACGAGAGCACGAAGGCGCCGTGCAGCCAGGGGTTGTAGAGGGGGGAGATGGCCGCCCGGTAGCGGTGGCGAAAAGCTTCGGTGGTCTGCCTCACTGCATTCACCCGCGTTTATTGTTATCCCAGCAGATTAGACGATCCAGGCGCCTGCGCAGGCGCTAACGTCAGGGGACACAAATGCCAAGTTCCGGGATAAAACGCACTCAGCTCAGCGGGTTCCAGCGCTGGGACCAGTCGTCATCGGTCTTGATCACCTCGCGCAGCAGGTCGAAGGCGTGTTGCAGGGTGGCCGAGTCGCGATCGCGCGAGTACACCAGGTACGTCGGGTAGCTGAATTCCGGCGACTTGGGCACCTGTTCCAGCACACCGCTTTGCAGGTAGCTCTGCACGACACGGGTACGGAAATAAGCGCTGCCACCGTTTTCCAGGATGTATTGCAGGGCCAGCGGACCGAGGTTGAAGCTCAGCGCTGCCTTGGCTTTTTCCGGCAGTGCCGCATCGTGTTGACGGCGGAAGTCGTGGCCCCAGTCGATGTACACGTAGGGTTCTGTGCGGCCGGGCGTGCGCACCAGAATCAGCTTTTCTTCGAGTACCTGCTCAACCTGAAGACGCGGCCAGTATTCCGGTTGATAGACCAGCGCCGCATCCAGTACCCCCAGTTCCAGTTGGCGCAACAGATTTTCGCCGTCACGGATCTCCATGCGCAGCGCATGACTGGGGATCTTCTCGCGCAGTTCAGCGGCCCAACTGAGCATCAGCGGGTTGCACAGGCTGACCTCGCCACCGATGTGCAGCACATCGTGATAACCCTCGGGCAGCGGCAGGTCCCGGCGCGCCGCTTCCCAGGTTTCCACCAGTTGGTTGGCATAGACCACGAAGGCTTCGCCATTGGGCGTCAGGCGGGCGCCGGCGCGATTACGCACGAACAGGGTGCTGCCCAACTGGCTCTCGAGTTTCTGCACCCGGGCGGTGATTGCGGTCTGGGTGACGTGGAGCTTTTCTGCGGCGGCAGCAAGGCTGCCGTGGCGGACGATTTCCAGAAAGGTGCGGGCGAGGTCGATATCCATGGGGCGGCCGGTCGGTGAAGTGGTGGCATTGTAAGAGCAACTACCCTGTGGGAGCGAGCCTGCTCGCGATGGCGGCTTGATGGGCTGCGTTCCGCCCGGACCATAGGTCACCTTGCCATCCTGTGGGAGCAACTGTCTTACCCATACCGCTCATCACCGCCACTCTGTTCCGTCTCGCAGCATGGCGTTGAGTCTGATCAGCAGTATTCGCATGCAGGCGATGAGCGCGACTTTTGCGCTCTTGCCTCGCTCGCGTAAAGCCTCGTAGCGTGTTTTGAAGTCTGCCTGGTGGCGGATTACGACCCAGCAGGACATGTAGAGCGCACGTCGGACCCGAGCTCGTCCCCCGTAAATCTGGCGCTTCCCGCTGTGATTGCCGCTGTCATCGTTGTACGGCGCGATGCCGGCCAACGCCGCGATCTCCCGGCGATTCAGCTCACCAAGTTCGGGCAAGTAAACCAGCAAACTGGCGGCAGCCACTGTGCCGATGCCTTTAACAGCAATCAGCCGCTCGGTTTTCTCTGCATCCAGGTCGCGCATGCTTTGGTTGATGGCTTTGCCGAGTTGCCTGATCTGTACCTGCAAATAGCGAATGTGTTCCTCGATCATGCCGACAACCGCTGGCAGCTGGGCTTGTTGCAGCCGACGCTTGTTGTCGTCTCGCTGCTGAACCAAGTGTTCACGCAATTGAATCAGCTCGCGTAGAGCCTCTCGCTGAGGCGAGACGGCTGGGGCGCAGGGAGCATGCAGAGCTTCGGCGAACGCGGCCAGGACAGCGGCGTCGATCGGATCGGTCTTGGCATTCTTGCCCATTGCCACGGCAAAGGCTCTGGCTCGCCGGGGATTAATCCTGAGCACGTTGAAGTGCGCGCTTTGCAGGGCGGCCATGCTTTGGCGTTCATAGCCTCCTGTGGCTTCCAGCAAAATCCGGCCCACCTCGTAACGATTCAGGCGCTCGACCAGTTCAACAAAGCCTTCAGAGGTATTGGGAACGTCGAAGCCTTCGTTCTGCGGTTGAACCCAGACGACGAGCGTTGATTTGGCGATATTGATACCGACCCAGGAAATCATGGCAAAACCCTCTTACACTCAGGAGTGAGAGTGCTCTGGCTTTGCCCACGCTTGTGATTCGAGTGGCGCTCGTCCAACTGTTCGGGCTTATGGGCCAGAGTGGAAAGGTGGATGGCAGCTTGGCTCCCACACGTGCTTTAAGCACCGCGGACTCACAGCTTGCCATCCACCCCTCTCACCTCTGAGTTTATTCCCTGATCAAGACACAAGCGGGCTTGCCCGCGATGGCGGCTTGACAGGTGTACATATCCTTTTCTGTGGGAGCGAGCCTGCTCGCGATGGCGGTCTGACAGGTGTACATATCCGTTTCTGCGGTCATGGCCGCTTAGGGTTCCGCCCTTACGGCGGGTGACTTTGGGGCGCCAAAGTCACCAAAACGCCCGGCCCCTGACGTACGGCCCTTCGCTGGCGCTCCGGGTTCCCTCGCTCCGGTCCTGCTCCGTGGGCCCGCCGCCATCGGCCATCCTTGGCCGAGGGCGGCTAACCCGGCATCCATGCCGGGTTGCCCACTGCGCAGAACCTCCACTCGGCCTTCCGACGGGGCGATCTGTGTCGCCTGTGGGATCGCGGCTTTTCTTTCTGTAGGAGCGAGCTTGCTCGCGATGGTCGTCAACGATGACGCGGGAAACCTGATGCCCCGCGGCGCACTTCAGTCCATCGCGAGCAAGCTCGCTCCTACAGCGAACGGGCGGCTCAAAAATGACAAAACCCGCCACCAGGGCGGGTTTTGTGTGCTTTCGCGGCAATGTTACGCCGGGAACAGCTCGGACAGTTTCATCGCCAGCATCATGTCGCCTTCGGCGCGCAGTTTGCCGCCCATGAAGGCTTGCATGCCGTCGGTTTCGCCGCTGACGATGCCTTGCAGGGTTTCGCCGTCCATCACCAGGGTGACCTGGGCGTCAGGGTTTTCGCCTTCCTTGAGCTCGCAAGTGCTGTCTTTGACGATCAGCGAGAAGTGCTTGGTGTCGTCGATGCGAAAACCGAAGACCAGGTCCAGACCGGCAGCAGCGGCTGGGTTGAACTTGGCTTGCATTGCTTGTACGGCATCAGCTACGGAGGTCATGGTTCGATCCTTTTTGGGTGGGTTACAGCCAGGGTCACAAGAGTCCGGACTCAGCGAAATGTGATGAGTTCCGGGGCTTTCAACAGTTGCAGGTGTGCATGACTGTTGAAAGAAGCCAGTGCCACCTCGCGACCACGGAACTTCAATTGGTTGAGCGAGGTGTTGACGATTTGCCAGTTCAGTTCAAACGCCTGGCGAGCAGGCATTTGCGTAATCAGGTGGAGCAGGGCAGTGATGGTGCCGCCGGAGGTGAACACGGCGATTTTCTGGGTGTTGTCGGCGTTGTCCAGGATCCGGTGCAGGCCCGTCTGGACCCGCTCGACGAAACCCAGCCAGCTTTCCAGGCCCGGTGTGTCATAGGTGCCGGCCAGCCAGCGTTCGATGATCAGGGCGAAGATGCGCTGGAACTCGCTGCGGTTCTGCGCGGCGTTGCGCAGGATGTCCAACGCCTGCGGTTCATCGTCGAGCATGGCGGGCAGCAGGGCGCGGATCACCGCGTCGGCATCGAATTCGTTGAACGCCGGATCGGTTTCGACGATCGGTACCGGCAGGCCCACGGCGGCGAACTGCTCCAGCGCGCTGGCGGCGGTATGTTGCTGGCGGCGCAGGTCACCCGACAGGCAGCGGTCGAAGCTCAATCCCAGCCCGGCAAGGTGCTGGCCGAGGATTTCTGCCTGGCGCACACCCGTGGGCGACAGGACGTCATAGTCGTCTGCACCAAAGGAGGCCTGGCCATGTCGAATCAGATAAATGCTGCCCACGTCCGCGTCGTCCCGGTACGTTGAAGGTTCGGCGAGGTTATGAGGATGACGGTGTGCTGTCAATGAAAAAACATACGCTTGTTTGAAATGCCCGTTACAGGCCTGTTTCCTGAGGTTTCCCCGCTGGCTCCGGGGCTGGCGCATGGGTATGCTGGTGCTATCGCGCGCGAACGGCTGCGCATCGTAATGAAGGAGTCCTTGTGGAGTTTTTGACCGAATACGCGGTTTTCCTGGCTAAGACCGTGACATTGGTGATTGCCATCCTGGTAGTCCTGGCCAGTTTTGCGGCCCTGCGCAGCAAGGGGCGGCGTAAAACCAGCGGCCAGTTGCAAGTCAGCAAGCTCAATGATTTCTACAAAGGGTTGCGCGAACGCCTGGAGCAAACCCTGCTGGACAAGGACCAGCTCAAGGCCCTGCGCAAAGTCGAGGCCAAATCCGACAAGAAGCAAAAGAAAAAGCCGGAGAGCAAACCGCGGGTCTTCGTCCTGGATTTCAACGGCGACATCAAGGCTTCGGCCACCGAGAGCCTGCGCCACGAAATCACCGCGCTGCTGACCCTGGCCACGCCCAAGGACGAAGTGGTCCTGCGTCTGGAAAGCGGTGGCGGCATGGTCCACAGCTACGGCCTGGCCTCTTCGCAACTGGCGCGCATCCGCGATGCCGGCGTTCCCCTGACCGTGTGCATCGACAAGGTCGCGGCCAGCGGCGGCTACATGATGGCGTGCATCGGCGAGAAGATCATCAGCGCCCCGTTCGCCATCCTCGGCTCCATCGGCGTGGTCGCGCAGTTGCCCAACGTCAACCGCCTGCTGAAAAAGCACGACATCGACTTTGAAGTGCTGACCGCCGGTGAGTACAAGCGCACCCTGACCGTGTTTGGCGAAAACACCGAGAAGGGCCGCGAGAAGTTCCAGGAAGACCTGGACATCACCCACCAGTTGTTCAAGAACTTCGTATCGCGCTACCGCCCGCAACTGGCCATCGACGAAGTCGCCACCGGCGAAATCTGGCTCGGCGTGGCTGCGCTGGACAAGCAACTGGTCGACGAGCTGAAAACCAGCGACGAATACCTCGCCGAGCGGGCGAAGAAATCCGAGCTGTATCACCTGCACTTCGCCGAACGCAAAAGCCTGCAGGAGCGCATTGGCATGGCGGCCAGCGGTTCGGTCGACCGCGTGTTGCTGAGCTGGTGGAACCGCCTGACCCAGCAGCGTTTCTGGTAAGCGCATCACGGGTCCTGTCGCGGCTTCGGCGACAGGATCCTGTGCGGTACATATCTGTTTTAACGTCTCTTTATCCTGTTGTTTTCAAACGCTTATCCATCGGCCATTTGCGCTTTTTCCATGCCATGTTCGACCTTAAGCTGAGGGCTCTTATCAGCCTCAAGGTCGTTCAACATGGATGTGAACACGAGCACTGCCCAACCAACGCCTGCACAACAAGGCGTTTTTTTTGATCTGCTGAAAAGGCAGACGCCTGCCTGGCTGCTGGAGTCCTCCGCGCAGCTACGCCACCAACTGTATGAAAGCCTGAAAAACAGCTATCGGACACGCCAGGCGGCGCTGGACGATCTCAAGGCGTTGAAATCCCCCGAAGCGTTCTGCGCGCCGCTACTGAACCTGGCGATGTCGGCCAAGCTGGGCGAGACCTTCGACGTCGAGGGCGTGGTTTTTCAGCATATCCGCTCCACGTCCAGCTTTCTGGGTCTGCGCAAAAAACTGGTGTTACCCATTGAGCGGGACCTGTTGACCGCCGCCTGCGAGAACTTCGAGGAGCACGAAACCCGCGCCGACAACTACCACGAAAGTTCATTGATCCTCCTGCCCGAGGCCATCACCGGCCGGCCGACCGAAGTCGTTGCCATCGAGCCCCATGAGTTCGCGCAACTGTGTCGCACGCTGGACCTGGGCAAACAGTACCAGCGTCACGTCAAAACGCTGTTCGGCGATGGCACGCAACCGGGCTCATTGCAGGAAAAGTTCATGGCCAGCGCCAGGGACCAGTTCGAAGTGGCCCGGCACATCGCCGTGATGAAAAAGCAGGTCGGCGCCGATGTCCACGCCATGCTCAAGTTGCTCACCGATAGCGCCTCGCCGATCACATTGGGCAAGAACACCCTGGGCTTGCAGCGTTTGCAGATGTTCGGGATCAAGCTCAATGGCGTGATGTTCATCGGCCCGGTCGGGGAGCATGCCGACGATGATTACCGTTGCGTCGTTTATCTGCCTGGCGATCCGCTGCACCCGCTCAAGGAGTATGCGTCCTTCACCGACTTCGAGGTGGAGTTGTGCCGGCGCCTGCGGACCCCCGAGTACTGCCAGTTCTTCCTGCGCTTTGTCGCGCTGAAGGATCGCCAGGCGTTTCTCCAGGGCGTCGAAACGCAGTCGAGCCTTTCCCGTGGCACGCCGTTGCCCGCCACCAGCCGGTTCACCTTGCTTGAAGGCTTTGACCTGGAGGACGAGGTGAAGACCGATCTGTTCAAGGCCCTTTACGCGCAGCATGCGGCGCAGGTCATCGCCGATGCGCGGTTGCTGGTGGTGCCCACCGGTGACGAGGATGAGAAGAGCCGCTTGGCCAGGCTGGAAACTTACCAGTTGATCGGCCTCAACATCGCGCTGTTCGTGGCTTCGTTCGTGCCCGTGGTGGGCGAGGTCATGTTTGCCGTGGCCGGCGTGCAACTGTTGCAGCAGGTCTACGACGGTATTGGCAGCTGGAGCCGGGGCGAGCAGGAGCAGGCCACCGACTACCTGTTCGATACCCTGGAGAATCTGCTGCTGCTCGCGGCCACCGGCGCCGGTGCAACGGCGCTGCACCGCACTTACAAGGCCGTCAGGGCTTCGGATTTCGTCCGAGGCTTGCGCGCGGTGTCCGTTGCCAATGGTGCCACAAGGTTATGGAAGCCGGATCTGGGCGCTTACCGCCAACCGTTGCGCCTGCGCCGCGACACCTCGGTCAGTGACCAGGGGCTGGTGCTCAGGCATGGGCGGCGCTACGTGCCGCTGGATGGCGAGGGGTATGCGGTGGATCCGTTGCCGGATTCGGGCCTGTGGGAAATCAAGGCAGCGGGGCGCTACTCGCCCGTGCTGGAAACCAATGGCGCAGGTGCCTGGCGACACGCCTCGGAGCTGCCCCAGGACTGGGACCTGCTGACCCTGTTCCGACGCTTTGGCTATCGCCAGCAGCAAGTGTCCGACACCCAGGCCTTGCAGATTCTGGCAGTCACCGGCCTGGATGAAATTCCGTTGCGCCAATTGTATGTCGAGCGGCGCAAGCCGATGGCTGCGTTGCTCGATACCGTGCGCCGCTTTCGTGCCGATGCCGCCGTCAGCCATTTCATCCAGCAGATGCGCACGCCGGCACTCGCCTCATCGGCCGATGCCGACTTGCAGCTTTACTTGCTGACCAACCTGGGCAAATGGCCGCGCGGGGTGGCCGTGAGCATTACCAATGCGCTGGGCAAGCCGATTGCGCATTATGGATCCTCCACGCCCAGCCGCACTGTCACGATCAGCGAGGAGCTGCTGCGCAACGGCCAGTTCCACGCAAAGCTTGTCGACGGCCTGAAAAAAGAGGAGCGTACGGCGCTGCTGGGCTCGTCCACCGCCAAGCACGCCGCGCAAACCACGCTGTTGATCAATCAGGCTGCCGAATACACGGAGCGCAAGCGCCTGATGCTGTTCGCCCGCCTGGTACGGCGCAACGATGCGCCACGGCATGATCAGGCACAGGCCATCCGCAGCGCGTTCAGCGAACTGCCCGGCAGTGTCGTCGATGAACTGGTGGAACATGCCGATCTCGGTGAATGGCAGGAACTGCAGGCGGGCCGGGTGCCGCTGCGCCTGGCCGAAGAGGCGCGGCGGTATGTGCAGGTGCTGCGCTTGAACCGTGCCTATGAGGGCCTGTACCTGGATGCCGCCAGCGATCCGGGCACGCACTTGCTGGTACTCGATACCCTGGAAAACCTGCCGGGTTGGCCGGCCGACGTCGCGGTGCAGATCACCGATTGGGCGAGGTCAACCGATGACAAGCCGCAAATCGGTCCCAAGGATGCCCCGCACAAGGTTTACATCGACGCCTATGTCGACCGCTTCGAGGCCCGGGACGCCGAGGAAAAGGAGCTGGCCCGGCACGCCGGACGCACGCGCCAGCATTTCTTCCGGACGTTGCGCGAAGGCCTGCCCGAATACGCTCGCAAAAGCCTGGGCGTGACGACCGACGATGGCGGCGCCAGCCTGCAGAAAAAAATCACCGAGCTGGCCCTGCAACGACGCGAAGCCATTGCCTCGATGATCGGTGTCCGGGCACTGCGCGCAGGTTATCGTTCGCCCATGGGGCTGGCCGATCCACCCAGCGAACCGGTGATCCTGCTCACCGCGCCCGACCCGAAAAAGTCGCCATCGCCCGTGCTGGTGCAACGTGCCAGTGAGCTGTATCCGCTGCACAGCCCGCAGCAGATCGAGCACTTTGTGCTGACGCTGGGCGCTGACGATACCCTAGCGCTGCGAGCGCTGCGAGCGCTGGAGCGCCTGCGCCACGAATACCAGAACCTGCGCTCGACCCTTGAACGCTGGGTCCATCGCGACAGCCATTATCAGGACGGTGACGGCCCCCGGCTGAAGGTGCCGCGCCACAGCAAGTCGCGGGCGGCCCAGGCGATCCTGCGCGGCTGGCGCAAAGAAACCGAGCGGGTCCTGCATGCGCCCCAGGCGCTTTACCGTTTGACGCTCGACGCCCAGCCACTCGGCGCCCTGCCGGTGCTGGTCGGCAACTTCAGTCACATCGGTACACTGGAAATGAACAAGGTGGGCAGCAGCGCCGGCCTCAACGTGTTCCTGCGCAACTTCACCCGCCTGCACACCCTGAGCCTCACCGGCAATCGCCTGACCCGCCTGCCACAGGCGGTGGCGGACATGCCGGACCTGACCCACCTGGACTTGAGTGACAACCAGCTTTATCTGACCAGCGAGTCGGTCACGGCGCTGGAGCACAAGACGAACCTGCAGACCCTCAATCTGAGTTTCAACCCCGGTTTGGGTCGTCTGCCGCCGATGACTTCGTTGCGCAAATTGCGCCACCTGGCCCTGCGCGGCAGCGGCATCAGCCTGTGGCCGGCGGGTGTCAGCGACTTGCCCGAGCTGCAAAGCCTGGACCTGCGCGATAACGCCATCGTCGACATTCCCGACGAGGCCTTCAAGGCCCGAGCAGCCCTGAGTCGCGGTACCAGTGTCGATGGCAACCCCTTGTCATCGGCCAGCCTTGAGGCAATTGCCAATTATCAGAAGACCCACGGTATCGACCTGGGGGTGATCACGGTCGACTATCGCCCCGTCACTTCGCCAGCGCCCGCGCAGGACCCAGGCGGCGCGCGCTGGACCACCGGCCTGCCAGCCGCCGAAGTCAGTCAGAAAAAGCAGCTGTGGGTGGCGTTGGCGGCCTGCGCCAACTCCGGGGATTTCTTTTACCTGCTGGGGCAACTGCAAAACACCGCCGACTTCAACCGGTTGCCGGGGTGGATGGCACAACGGGTGTGGAAGGTGCTGGAAGCGGCGGGGGAGGATGACAGTTGGCGACGCTCGCTGTTTCGCATGGCCCAGCTCGGGCGGGTCAGTGCCGAAGCACCGGCGCGGCTGTTCAGCAACCTGGAAGTGCGCGTGCTGTGCTTTCGCGCCATGGCCGCCGCGCGCACCGGCACCCGCACACTGGAAGGCGAACTGGTGCAGTTGATGCGCGGCCTGTTCCGTTTGCAGCAGGTGGAACGCCAGGCCTTGCTGGACGTCGCCAATCGCGCCGGCTCCAGCGCCATCAGCCGGACCCAGGCGCAGGAGCTCAGCCTGGTGTATCGCGTCGGGCTCGCCGAACGGCTGGCGTTGCCAGCACAACCCAGGGAAATCAATGTGACCCTGGGCGTCGAGGTGTCGCCGGCACAACTGGACAGCGCCTACCAGGCCATCGTCAAGGCGGAAACCCCTGAAGCGCTGCTGGCCTCGGTCGATACCCGCGGATTCTGGTACGAGTACCTGACCACTACTTATCAGGAACGCTTTACCGCCATCTCCGACAGTACGAGCCAAGCGCTGGTGCAACTGGAGCGGCAGACGGACCTGTCGCGGGCCGTCGCCAGTCAGCGCCTGAAGGCGATCATGGATAACGATCGCAACCTCAATCAGCAGCTGATCCGTCGCCTGACCAACGAGGCACTGGGGCGGCATCCGGACCTGGCACTGGCGGAGTCGACGGTGTGGGTCAATGACCGCCAGGAGGTGGCCGATGAATGATCCCGTCGCTGTCCGCTTACCGGGTCGGCGTGAGCCATTGCGCGCCTTGGCCGACGCCCCGCTACCGAAAAGCCCCGCCCAGCTCGCCCAGCAGGTGATCCGGGAAAAGTGGGGCGCGGTCCTCGAAGGGCAAACCGCGCAACTGGTCACCCTGCATTACGATTACGGGCTGCGTACCGAGGCGGGCGGCAGCCACGTCGGACGCGTCGCGAGCGTGCAGTCGCTGGTGCAGGTGCTGTTGTCCAACTACCAGACCGTGGGCGACGGACGCTTCGGCGAAAGCGCCTTCGGCCTGTACACGCCGCCCGATGTCGGCCCGGCCGTGCGCCTGCTGGACACGCCGGAGCCCACCGATGACCACCGCACCTATGAAGGCATCTATCGGCAGACGGTGCCGCCCACCTATGGCCCGCAGACGCAGCTCAACCTGCGGCCGGCGGACTTCAAACGCTGGGTCTGGCGACTGTTTTTCGATGAGCTTTATCAAAAGTACCTGGATGAAACCTGGCCATCGGACAAGGTGATTCTGGGCAGCCAGGCCTATGCGCTGCGGACCTCGACCAAAGCCGCCTTTGTCATGGGCGCCTGCCTGCAACACCAGGAACGCAGCCTGTCCGACCAGGGCCTGGGACTGGCGATGCAGGCGGCGGGACTGGCACCGGGGCAGGGCTGGGAGCAACTGACCATGGCCCGGTTGCAGGCGCCGACACGCCCGCCGGCTGAAATCGAAGTCAGCCGGCTCAGGCTCTATCGCTACAGCGCCACGGATATCTGGTGCTACCGGGCGCGCAGCAGTGGCCGGATGCTCATGTACATCCCCGGCAACTCGTCACCGCTGCATGAGTTCGGCGATGCCAGTCACCTGCGCCGCTGGTTGGTCGGGCAGGGCAAATCCGCGCAGACCCGTCAGGCGCTGGCGGCGCATTTCGCCGAGGACGATCGCCCTGATGGCACCTTTCACGCCGGCGTCCTCACCGCGCTGGAAGGCATGGCGCAGTACCCGCAACAGCATCGGTTGGGCAAGGAGGCCGGCCTGTTCAACAACGATGGTTACTGGGACCCCGCCGACTACATCGGTTTCGACCGGCCGCCGTCGGGCACCGACCCGTTCGCGCAACTGGTGCTGAGCATGAAGCAGGCGGCGCAGGCCAGCGTCAAAACCATTCGCAGCGATGCACAGGTCAACCGCGACAACCTCGGCGTCGTGGTCGAGCCCATCGTGCAGTGGGTCAACCGCTTCGGCCCGCTGGCGCTGTTCGTGCCTGGAGGCGAGGGCATCCTGGCGCTGGCAGGGCTGATCGACGCGGGGCTGGGCCTTGACCAGGCGCTGGAGGGCGAGACCGCGAGCCAGCGCTCCCAGGGCGTGGTGCGCACGGTATTCGGCTTGCTCAACGCGCTACCGCTGGCGGCCGAGGTGGCGTCGCTGGGGCGTGAAGGCGTCGAGGCTGGCGTGTTGATCGAACCTGAGAGCGAAGCGGCATCCATAGCCAGGCCGCCCCTGGCCACTCCTCTGGCCACGCCGCTGACCCGAGTCGAGCTGCTGCGTGGCATTGGCGCGCAGTTCACCGATGAGGTGCTGGCGCAGATCGGTCGGGTCACTGCCGTCGATGACGACATGCTGCGCCTCATGCAGGTCGGGCACCCACCGACGCCGCTGCTGGCAGACACCCTCGCGCGCTTTCGCCTCGATCAGGACGTCGCGCAACTGGCCGATACCCCTGCCGCCCGCACCAAATTGTTCGATGCGCGTTATCAGGCGTCGCAAGCCAGCGAACAGCCGTGGGTGTGCTGGTTCATGCGTCAATACCCCGAACTGCCCAGCGCGGCGGTGGCGCAGATGCTCGACCGTTACGGTGTTGACCTCAAAGCGGCAGTGGACGCCGCCGAGGCCAGGCACCTGTTTCGGCAACTGGACGGCAAGGCCCGCCAGTACCAGCAGCACGTGCGCTTGAATCGGGCCTACGAAGGTCTGTACCTGCGCTCGTTCAGCAGCCCGCAAACGGACACCCTGGCGCTGCACTCAATGGAAAACCTGCCAGGATGGCCCAAAGGTGTGCGCATCGAAGTGCACGACGCCAGCGGGCGTGTGCTGGATCGTATCGGCCCGCTCGATACGCTCGATTGCCGCCGCCTGATCAGGATCACCGGCGGTTACCAGCCCTTCAGCCTGACGCCCACGGCCGGCACCCCTCTGTATGACGCCATCGCCGCCGTGCTGACTGCCGATGAGCGAGCCGCGTTGCAGTTGCCCGCCGAGGCTCCCGGTATCGAGTTGCAGCTCAGGGTCGGCCGGCACCCATTACTCCGTGCGCAATTGACCCTGGGCCTGGGGCGGATGGATTCCGGCCTGCCGTTCGAGGCGCAGGGGCTGAGGGGCGGTGGGTATCCGGATACGCCACAGGGGCAGGCGCTGACCCATGCGATGATGAGCTCGCAGATCAAGGACCTCTACCCGACCATGCCCCGTGCAGAGGTCGATGCACTGCTGCTGCAACTGGGCAGTGGGGCGCAAGCCTACATTGACAGGGTCAAACAGCAGTTCCTGCAACTGTACGAGGACCTGGAAGTCTGGCTGGAAAAGGTGTCCGAGGACATCGACCACATGGACGTGCACTTCCTGCAGATGGGCGACCCCGGTACCGCCGGCATGACCGAGGAAGAACTGGCGCAAAGGAATGCGCAGCAGGTGCAGGCCACCATCGACTACGAGCGTGACAGTCGCGGTGAGCTGGCCGACGATTTGATCGCCATCCTGCAGAAACGCACCCCCGAATCCGGCAGTCATTACGCCGGGGATGCCATCAGCGGTTTCACCATGGATTTGAACAACGAGGACTATCATTGCCTGCCGGCGTTGAATGTGCGGTTCAACGATGTGGTGGGCTTGCACATGCAGAATCTGCAGATGGTCGAGCGGGAAAGCCTCAACGGGTTTCTCCAGGCCTTTCCCAAACTGCGCACCTTGACCCTGGAGAAGACTGACCTGCGCATCGCGAATGCCGCGGGGCAGCGGCACGGAGTGTTGCCGTCGGTGATCCCCCAGTTGCAGCACCTGACGGTGCTGAATCTGCGTATGACCCACCTGACCTTTGCCGAAGACAATGCCGGGCTGTTCAGCTCGCTGGTCAATCTGCAAGTGCTGGATTTGAGCGACAACCCGCTGGTGGTGCCTCCGGTGGTCCTGGACCTGGACCGGTTGCAGGTCTTCAGGCTCAACAACACCGCCATCCGTACCTGCCCGGTGGGCATTCGCGAGCAGCCGTACATGACCTTGCTGGACCTGCGCAACAACCAGATTCGCCGGGTGCCGCAGGCGATCTTCAATCAGGCCATTGCCAGGGACCGGGTGCTGTTGTGGAACAACCCCATCACCGATGAGGACACCTTGCGCCGGCTGATCGTGCATCGCCAGCAGACCGGCATCAACCTGTGGCTGAGTTCACCGACCCTGCAGTACTCCGAGGCGACCGGCTGGCTGCACGGGGTCCCGGCGCCGCAAGAGCAAGCGATGTTGCAGCTGTGGCAACGGTTGCTGAACAAACCGCGCGGCAACCGCTTCCTGGCCGCAATCAATGCGTTGACCCTGACGGCCGATTTCCAGATCGAATACCTGGCGTTGCAGGCGCGGGTCTGGACGCTATTGACCGAGGCCGACGCCTCACCGCAGTTGTGGCGACGCCTGACCCAGGGCATGCCTGTGCCAACCGGGATCTTTGACAACCCGTACGCGATGTTCACCGCCCTGGAAGACCGCGCCAGGGTGTATCGCGATTGGGTGGCCCTGGGCCGACCGTTCCCAGTCGAGCCCGGTGAGCCGTAAAAACGACAATGCCCTGATACCTTGCGGAATCAGGGCATTCTCATATCGGCGACACCATCCCGCAGGGGGGACTGCTTTTTGTGGGAGCGATCCTGCTCGCGATAGGCTCAAGGACACCGCGGGGTATCAGGCAGCCTGTGTCATCGTTAACGACCATCGCGAGCAGGCTCGCTCCCACAAGGGAAGGGGCTGATCGCGATGGTTGTAACGGCGCTTACCGCCGACGAAACAGCGGCAGCGGTTCGTCGGTGGCGGCCTGGTAGGTCACCGAGAAGTCCTTGAGGCTTTCGAGGGCTTCGTAGGGGTCTTTGTCGGCGCGCAGGGCGAAGGCGTCGAAGCCGCAGCGGTGCAGGTAGAACAACTGGTCACGCAGCACATCGCCAATCGCCCGCAGTTCGCCCTTGAAACCATAACGGTCACGCAGCAGGCGGGCGTTGGAGTAGTTGCGGCCGTCGGTGAAGGCCGGGAAGTTCAAGGCAATGACCTGGAACTTGTTGGCGTCTTCACCGATTTCCTCGGCTTCTTCATCGGCGTCCAGCCACACGCCCAGGCCGCCATCGCGGGCCTGGAGCATGCGCCCGTGTTCACGCCACAACTGCAGCGGCACGATGTAGTCGTCGCAGTTGCTGATTTCGTCGATGTTGAAATCCTTGGGCAGCAGGTGCCAGGTTTCGTCGACGACTTCGTTGTTCTTAATGATTCGCTGCATAGACGCGCTCCTTGAAGAGGTCGATACCGATGCGCTGATAAGTGTCGATGAAACGCTCGTCATCGGTACGCTGTTCAACGTAGACGTCGATCAGCTTGGAGATCACATCGGGCATGTCGTCCTGGGCGAAGGACGGGCCGAGGATCTTGCCCAGGCTGGCATCGCGGCTGCCGCTGCCACCCAGGGACACCTGGTAGAACTCTTCGCCTTTCTTGTCCACCCCGAGGATGCCGATGTGGCCGACGTGGTGGTGACCGCAGGCGTTCATGCAACCGGAAATGTTCAGGTCCAGCTCGCCGATGTCGAACAGGTAGTCCAGGTCGTCGAAACGGCGCTGGATCGACTCGGCGATCGGGATCGACTTGGCGTTGGCCAGGGAGCAGAAATCACCGCCAGGGCAGCAGATGATGTCGGTCAGCAGGCCGATGTTCGGCGTGGCGAAACCTTGCTCGCGCAGCTCGCCCCACAGGGTGAACAGCTGGCTTTGTTCCACGTCGGCCAGAATGATGTTCTGCTCGTGGGAGCTGCGCAGTTGACCATAGCTGTAGCGCTCGGCCAGGTCGGCGACGGCGTCGAGCTGTTTGTCGGTGATGTCGCCCGGCGCGACGCCGGTCGGCTTCAGGGACAGGGTCACGGCGACATAACCCGGCTTCTTGTGCGCCAGGGTGTTGCGGGTGCGCCAGCGGGCAAAACCAGGATGCTGCTGGTCGAGCTCGGCCAGTTCGGCGGTCAGGTTGTCCAGCGCCTTGTAGTCCGGGTCGACGAAATGCTTGGCGACGCGGTGCACTTCGGCTTCGGTCAACGTGGTCTGGCCACCGCGCAGGTGTTCCATTTCCGCGTCGACTTTCTGGGCGAAGACTTCCGGGGTCAGGGCCTTGACCAGGATCTTGATCCGCGCCTTGTACTTGTTGTCACGACGGCCATAGCGGTTGTACACACGCAGGATGGCGTCGAGGTAGCTCAACAGGTCTTGCCACGGCAGGAACTCATTGATGAACGCACCGACCACCGGGGTACGGCCCAGGCCGCCACCGACCAGCACACGGAAACCGACTTCGCCAGCGGCGTTGCGCACCGGCTCCAGGCCGATGTCATGCACTTCGATGGCCGCGCGGTCGGAGGTCGAGCCGTTGATGGCGATCTTGAACTTGCGCGGCAGGTAGGCGAATTCCGGGTGGAACGTGGTCCACTGGCGCACGATCTCGCACCATGGGCGCGGGTCGATCAGCTCGTCGGCCGCAACACCGGCGAACTGGTCGGTGGTGACGTTACGCAGGCAGTTTCCGCTGGTCTGGATCGCGTGCATCTGCACGGTGGCCAGCTCAGCCAGGATGTCCGGGATGTCTTCCAGTGCCGGCCAGTTGAACTGGATGTTCTGCCGGGTACTGATGTGGGCGTAGCCCTTGTCATAGTCGCGGGCGATCTTGGCGATCATGCGCACCTGGCGCGAGGTCAGTTGGCCGTAAGGCACCGCCACCCGCAGCATGGGCGCAAAGCGCTGGATGTACAGCCCGTTCTGCAGGCGCAGGGGGCGGAATTCTTCTTCGCTCAGCTCGCCTGCCAGATAGCGTCGGGTCTGATCACGGAACTGCTTGACGCGGTCCTCGATGATCCGCTGATCGTACTCGTCGTATACGTACATATAAGTCCTGTTCTCAGGCTGGGTCGGTCGGATCCAGTGGCGTTTGTCGCTGGCTGAAGTCTCCGAACCGCCTCGGCAATTCTGCGCGCACGGCCGCGCACTCCCAACGGAGCCGGGGCACGATACCAGTTTGCGTTTATGCGCAAAAGTGATGTTTGAGTATATGTAAAGAACCAAAACGACTAACGAGAATCGTTCTGGCTATACCCGCATTTGTAGTGCGGGCAATTGTCGTCTTTACTCTGCTCGAGTCTTCGTGCAATCACCTACAAAACCGACAAGAGGCGATGCAATGAGCAACCCTACCAAAGCTTCAAAGCCTGACAGTACGGTCGATGCCTGGGCCATTCTGTTTCTCATCATCCTGGTTGTGGGCACTGCGGTGTTCTGGGTCAGCCATCAATAACTGACTCCGTCCGGGCCCGGTTACGCGGATTGTCGGACAATCCGCGTAATTAACGCCTTTTAACCGGACTCGCTGGCTATAATGCGCGGCGAATTTCGGGGGGCTCGGACGATCAATGCTGAAGTTTTTCTACACCTTCCTGCTGATACTCGGTGCAGGTTACGGTTCTGCTGCGCGTGCAGAGTCGGTGTTGTTCCTCAATCCGGGCGAAGTGGACGAGGCATTCTGGGTCAGTTACTCGCAATTCATGCAGGCGGCGGCCACCGACCTGGGGATTGACCTGCGCATCGTCTATTCCCGGCGCCTGCCCGAACTGACCGTGGCCCAGGCTCGCCAGGCGCTGCAAGGTCCCGATCGCCCCGATTATCTGGTCTTCGCCAACGAACAATACATCGCCCCGCAGGTGCTGCGGCTGGCGCAGGGCAGCGGTGTGAAGCTGTTCATGGTCAATGCTTCGCTGACGGCCAACCAGATGAGCCTGCTCGGCGAGCGCCCGGATCGGCTGGGCAGCCTGGTGCCCAACGACGAGGAGGGCGGTTACCTGATGGCCAAGGAGCTGATTCGCCAGCATCGGCCGGTAGCGCCCGGCCAGACGATCGACATGCTGGCGTTTTCCGGCCTGAAGATCACGCCGTCGGCGCAACTGCGCGAAAAAGGCATGATGCGGGCGCTGGCCGAGCATCCCGAAGTTCGCCTGCGGCAACTGGTCTACGGCGGCTGGACACACAAACGGGCCTATGAGCAGGCGAAATTGCTGCGTCAGCGTTACCCGAATGTCTCGCTGGTGTGGTCGGCCAATGACGAAATGGCCTTTGGCGCGATGCAGGCCTACACCGAGGCCGGCCAGGTGCCGGGCAAGGACGTGCTGTTCAGCGCGGTCAACACCTCAAAGGAGGCCTTGCAGGCGAAGGTGCAGGGGCGCCTGACTGCGCTGATCGGCGGGCACTTCACCCTCGGCGGCTGGGCGCTGGTGCAGTTGCATGACATCGACCGTGGCGTGGACATCAGCCGTTACGGCGGTCGGGACCGGCAGATCCCGCTGCTGCAACTGATCGACACGGCCACCGCCAGGCGCATGCTGGCCATGGGCGAGGCGCCGGACTACGGCGTGGACTTCCGCAAGATGTCTGCCAAGGGCCGACCCGCCGGCTATCGCTACCCGTTCACCCTGCAAACCCTGATGCGCTAGACCCCGGCCAGCAACAGCACCAGTTGCACGATGCCGTACAGCGACAGGGCGAACACCACCGTGAAGAGGATCCCCAGGATCACGAAGTGACTGGGCTTGCCATGGGTGAAGTCCCGGGCCCGGTTTTTCCCGCTCTGCACCCCGAACGCCGCCGCCATCACGCTGTGCAACATTTGCCAGAAGGTTGGCGGTTTGTTGTCGATTGGATCGTCCATAAACCCCTCGTCTCGAAGTAGGCGTGTTGAGCATAGACAATGCCTGTAAACACCGCCCCCCCCTGTAGGAGCGAGCTTGCTCGCGATGGTAGATCAGGCAACGCTGGCGTCCTGACACCCCGCGTCATCGTTAGCGACCATCGCGAGCAAGCTCGCTCCTACAGGGTAAAGGGGAAGGGGAGATAACTATCTACCACCTGCCACTCAGCCGCCCATGATGTGCTGTCGCTCCCACCCAAAGGAGCGCCCACATGCCCCATCCCCACGTCACCCACAGCATCCACGCGCCATTGCTCGAACAGTCCATCCCAGATTGGCTGACCCAGGCCACGCCGCAACATCGTGAGGCACTGAGGAACGCCAACGCGCCGCTACCAGCCTGGTATCGCCAAGCCCCAAGACAACAACGCAAGGCGCTTGACGATAGCCTGGTCGCCCATTTCAAGGCGCAGAATCAACTGGGCGAGGCCCTGGCCGGGTTGCAGGACATCCACACCTTCGCCGAACCGCTGCTGCGGCAATGCCTCAAGACCCGGTTCGGGGTCGAGCTGGACGTCAACCAGACCTTCCTGCACCTGCTGCAAACGGTCGGGGTGGGCGCGGTGCTGCCGATTGAAATCGGTGCCTTCGAGGTGTCGAAGATGTCATTGCTGCAAGCCGCGCTGCACAACTTCGAAGAAGCCGAGTTCGAACCCGATGCCTTTCATCGCGCGTCCGGATTTGCCGTTCAATCGGCGCAATCCGCCACGCTGGAGCCCGTCGCGACATCCATGAGCGTGCCGGATTTCATCCAGGCCTGCCGGGCGCTGGATCTCGGCGACCAATACCAGCAGCACCTCAAGGGCGTGCTGTACCCCGACGATCCTGCGGCCCTGTACACCCTGCGCGAGCGATTCGACGCCGCGCAGAAAACCGCCCTGCGTGCCGCCGCCGAACGGGCGTTGCTGCAAAACGATATCGTGCCGGCCGACCACACTTCGATCCTGGCGATCATCGACGGTGACCGGCAGCCCCGGCAGGGGGGAAAGCCGATCCGCTTCTGTGAAATGACCCTGATGGACCGCCCGTTGAACGGCTGCATTGGCTTCACCTTCGGCGATCCCGCAGAGGATCCCGACGACCTGTTGCTGTACATCCCCGACGACCCTCATCACCCGCTCAAGCGCTACAAGACCTCGCAACTGGAAACAGCCCTCAGGCAGCAGTTCACGGCCAGGGATGAAGCCGCGCCGGACGACGGCCACCCTACGGCTTATCAGCGCTTCTTTAGCCGCTTTTTGGCCTATTCCGACCGCCCGTACTACTTCAGCCAGTTCACCGTCGACACCCCCGATGCCAGCTTCACCGACCGGCTGGCCACGCATTTTTCCCTGCTTCACGAAATGGGCTCAGGCCATGGCCGAGCACGAAACTGAGTCACCTTCCACCGCCGCCCACGATCCGCCAAGTGGCTAATCCACAACCGTTTCTCGCCCCATTATTCGTGCCGCTGGACAAGGATCGCGAAGACAACGTCGATCTCTGGAGCTGCCTGTTCGATCGCTATCGCGAGCGAATGATGGCGGACGCGCGCAGTTACGCCGTGCCCTCGGCCGAGATTGACGCGCGGGTGCGCAAGCAACTGTTCGCCCGCCTGCTCGACATCGGCATGCTGGTGCTGGGGGCGGTGTCGATGTTCGTGCCGGTGCTGGGTGAAGTGACGATGACGCTGGTGGCGTGTCAGTTGCTGGAGGAGTCGATTGCCGGGGTGGTCGAGTGGGGCGAGGGCGACCGTATGGCGGCCAAGGCGCATTTGCTCGATGTTGCGCAGAACCTGGTGTTGATGGGCGTCACGGCCGGCGTCGGCAAGGGACTGGCGAAGCTGTCCGTGGCACCCGCGCCGGCTGTGATCGAGGACTTGCACCCGGTCACCTTGCCCGACGGCAACACCCGCCTGAGCCGGGCGGACCTGGCGGGTTATGAAACGCCCGATTTTGCCGCTCCGGCCACCTTCGAACCCGACAGCGGACCGGATGCCATGGGCCGCTACGAGTTGGACGACAAGACCTATATCCGCATCGACGGCAAGGTCTTTGAGCAGACCTACGACCGCGACCTCAAGCGCTGGCGGATCCGGCACCCCAAAGACCCGCAGGCCTATCAACCCGTGCTGACCCACAACCGGGCGGGCGCCTGGCGCCATGTGCTGGAAAACCCGTTGGCCTGGAACCGCTTGAAGCTGTTGCGGCGCATCGGCCACCTGAGCGACGCCTGGTCCGACGAGCAATTGCTGCAGATCGCCGACATCAGCGAGACCAGCGACAACGCCTTGCGCCGCATGCATATGGACAATGGTCTGCCGCCCCCTGAGCTGGTGGATACTTTGCGGCTGTTCACTGCCGAGCGGGATGTCACTCATGTGATCGAGCAGGTGGTGAGCGGAGCACACATTGACGAGCGTTGCCTGCACGTACTGCCCCTGGTCCCCGAGTTGCCGGGCTGGCCCGTCGGGCGCACCCTGCAAATCTTCGATTCCCCTGGGTTGACCGGGGTGCGAGTCGAATACGGCCGTGCAAGCCAGCCGCCGAAACCGGCGATTCGCCTGAGCCGTTTCGACGTGTTGAGCGGACAGATGCCGGCGCGCGTTCTCGAGGCCTTGGACGACAGCGAGCGCGCTGAGTTGCTGGGGGCCGATGCCGCGCGGGAGCGGGTCTGGCATCCGCAGGTTTTGCGTGAGCAGATTGCCGCGGCTGTCCGCGCTCGACGACCGTCGTTGTTCAATCAGTTTTATCGCCACCGTACCCAGGGCTTGCCTCTGATCGACAAGCTGCAACGGTTCCACCCCGGGCTGAGCGACGCTGCGGCGCAGGACATACTGGCCCATGCCTCCGGCGGAGACATAACCACACTCAAAAGCACTGACCGGGTGCCGCGTGCCCTGCACAAGGAGGCTCGCTGCTATGTTCGACGTGGGCGCGCGAGCGGGGCGCGGGCGCGCCAGGCACTCGGCCTGGCCGACGGCGCAGCGGTATCGGCGCCCCAAGGACCCGGAAAACGTCGCTTCCAGCCACCGCGTCGAATCCGCAAGAACCTGCTGGGTTATCCCGCCAGTGGCGAAGGGATGCTCGGC
Organism: Pseudomonas sp. MYb118; assembly: GCF_040947875.1. NCBI lineage: Bacteria > Pseudomonadati > Pseudomonadota > Gammaproteobacteria > Pseudomonadales > Pseudomonadaceae > Pseudomonas > Pseudomonas sp. MYb118. The sequence continues at coordinate 561,698 of NZ_JBFRXN010000003.1, forward strand.
TCCTCCGGACTGAACATTGCGTTGGTGCTGCGCTTGCAGCATTTGTATCCGGACCTGGAAATGGCCGAGGCCAACGGTATCGTCCTGGCCTTGATCAGGTCCGGGCAGAGCGACGCGCAGATCCTGCAGATGCTTGAACAGTTGCGCGAGCAATGGCTGGCGCTCGAGCAAACCCTGGAGAGTTGGGTGACGCAGGGCGGCAACGTAGAGCAGAAGGCCGAGGTGGCGCTGAGTTTGCGCAATACCTGGCGCGGCCGGCCTTTCGCCGAAGAAAACGCCGCTTACCGGCAGCTTGAACTGGTGTGTGACGAGCCATTGCCCACGCTCACCGCAGATTTTTCCCATGTGACGACGTTGCGCTTGCGCGTACCGAGCTCCACCGACCAGCAGATTCGTACGCTGCTGCGCAATTTTTCCGGGGTGATCAACCTCGACTTGCGCAGCAACCGATTGATCACCAACCCGATTGCCCGTGAAAACGCGGGCCACCTGCTGAACCTCGACCTGTCGGATAACCCGCTGTACCAGCTCGATGTCAGCGCCATGACCCAGCTTGAAGTGCTGATCCTGAAGGGCACGCAGTTGCAGGAGTGGCCAACCGGGGCGGACACCCTGTGGCACCTGGACTGGCTCGACCTGCGTGCCACGCGCATTCGCGAACTGCCTCCCGAGGCCCTGGCGCGTGATGAACTGCTGATCAACACCAACCTGAGCGGCGCGCCGTTGTCGGAAACCGCCCGGCAACAATTGCAGTTGGCCTGGCAGCGCTGCGAATCGACGTTGGGCTTGCCCGACGCGACGCTGGCGCGGTTTTTCCGCGAACCGGTGCCGGAACACACCATACGCCCCTTTGAAAACGGCACGTTGCTCGCCAGTCGATTGCTGCTGTTGCCGCCCAGGCTGCCTGCCGAACAAAGTACGGCGTCGTTTGTCCGGCGCCTGCGCAGGGTTGATCCCGCGTTGACCGAGGGCGAGGCCATGGCCGTGATCGAGGGGTGGCGTGTGGGCGTGACGGACGCCTGGGTCAATGCGCATATCGAAGCCTGGGGGCAACGTTTCGAAGCCGTCACCCGCCAATTGAATGGCTGGATTTTCTCCAGGCGCACGGGCCATCCGCTTTACGGCGGACGCTGGAGTTCCTCGCAGCGGCGCAGTGAGGCGGCAGAGAAAATCCTGGCGTGCTGGAAAAGGGGCTTGCGCGAAGCGGCTGGCGAGAATGCGAATACGCTGGACTTATCCAACATCGACGGGTTGGGGGAGTTGCCCCAATTGCCTGCCGGGTTCGATCACGTGCAGTCGCTGAACCTGCGCGGCAATGGATTGCAGGAGAATGACCTGGGTGGCTTTCTGCCGGCGTTCAGCCAACTGTGTTCGCTGGACTTGGGCCTCAACCGCTTGGAGCGCCTGCCCCAGGCCGCTGCTGGCCTGACCCGCCTGCAAGCGCTGGGCTTGTCCAGCAACCGCTTCAGCGACCTGGCGATCCTTGCGCAGGATTTGGGGGCAAAGCCCCGGCTGGAGACTCTGCGCCTGAGCTACAACCGCATCAAGGCATTCAACGGCACCGACCTTGAGAGCTTGCCTGGCCTGCGTCACCTGGAGCTGAATTTCAATCAGTTGAACCGTTTCGACGGCCCCATTCCACCGCTGCTGAACAGCCTGCACCTGAATGGCAACGACCTGCACCAATGGCCCGACGGCGTGTTACAGGCACCGAGCCTCGAGGTGCTGAACCTGGCGGGCAATCCGATCAACGAGATACCGGTCGAAGCCTTCGATGGCAGCCACGATCAACTGCTGGTGGGCACGCAGTTGTTCGGCATCATGCGCTATCTCTCGACCGACACCCTCAACCGCCTCCTGGGCCACCTCGACCGGGTGGGCAGCAACAGCGCCCTGGGCATTTCGCGAGACAACATCGAACGATGGCTCGCCAATCCCGAGTGGGTGGCGATGGAGGAATAAGCCCCAACCCATTCCTGGGGGAATAACGGACCTGTGGGAGCGGGCTTGCCCGCGATGGCGGTGTGTCATCCAACAGAGAGGGTGACTGACACGGCCTCATCGCGAGCAAGCTCGCTCCTACAGGACGGATTGCAGATCAAGCAATCAATCGTCATAACCCAGGTTCGGCGCCAGCCAGCGTTCGGTCACGCTCAGCTCCTGGCCCTTGCGCGAGGTGTAGCTCTGCACCTGGTCCTTGTCGATCTTGCCGACGGCGAAGTATTGCGCCTGCGGGTGGGCGAAGTACCAGCCGCTGACGGCGGCCGCCGGGAACATGGCGTAGTGTTCGGTGAGGAACACGCCGCTGCGGCCGGCGCGCATTTCGGCGGCTTCGGGGTCGAGCAGGGCGAACAGGGTGGCTTTCTCGGTGTGATCCGGGCAGGCCGGGTAGCCGGGAGCAGGGCGGATGCCGCTGTATTGCTCCTTGATCAGGGCCTCGTTGTCCAGGGCCTCGTCCTTGGCGTAACCCCAGTGCTCCTTGCGCACCTGCTGGTGCAGCCACTCGGCGCAGGCTTCGGCCAGGCGGTCGGCGAGGGCCTTGACCATGATCGAGTTGTAGTCGTCGCCAGCGTCCTGATAAGCCTTGGCCACTTCTTCGGCGCCGATACCAGCGGTGGTGATGAAACCACCCACGTAGTCGGTCAGCTCGCTGTCCTTGGGTGCGACGAAGTCAGCCAGGGAGAAGTTCGGCTTGCCGTCGGTCTTGATGATCTGCTGGCGCAGGTGATGCAGCTTGGCCAATGGCTTGCCGTCATCGCCATACAGCTCGATGTCATCATCACGCACCTGGTTGGCCGGCCAGAAACCGAACACCGCACGGGCGCTGATCAGTTTCTCGTCGATCAGCTTGGCGAGCATTTCCTGGGCGTCGGCGTACAGCGCGGTGGCCGCTTCGCCCACCACCTCGTCCTGGAGGATGCGCGGGAATTTGCCGGCCAGGTCCCAGGAGATGAAGAACGGCGTCCAGTCGATGTACTCGGCCAGCACCTTGAGGTCGATGTTATCCAGCACCTTGGTACCGGTAAACGTCGGTTTGACCGGGGTGTAGGTGCTCCAGTCGAACTGCGGTTTCTTCGCGATCGAGGCGGCGTAGCTCAGGCGCTCGGTACGGGCGCTGCGGTTGGCGGTACGCTCGCGCACCTCAACGTATTCCTCACGGGTCTTCTCGACGAAACCGGCCTTCAGCTCCTTGGACAACAACTGCGTGGCCACGCCGACGGCGCGGGAGGCGTCGGTGACATACACCACCGCATCGTTGCTGTACTTGGGCTCGATCTTCACCGCCGTGTGCGCCTTGGAGGTGGTCGCACCGCCAATCATCAACGGCAGGTGGAAGTCCTGGCGCTGCATCTCACGCGCCACGTGGACCATTTCGTCCAGCGACGGGGTGATCAGGCCGGACAGGCCAATGATGTCGCATTTCTCTTCCTTGGCCACCTGCAGAATCTTCTCCGCCGGCACCATCACGCCCAGGTCGACGATGTCATAGCCGTTGCAGCCCAGCACCACGCCAACGATGTTCTTGCCGATGTCATGCACGTCGCCCTTGACCGTCGCCATGAGGATCTTGCCCTTGGCCTCCGGCTTGTCGCCTTTCTCCAGTTCGATGAACGGGATCAGGTGCGCCACCGCCTGCTTCATCACGCGGGCGGATTTCACCACCTGCGGCAGGAACATCTTGCCGGCGCCGAACAGGTCACCGACGATGTTCATGCCCGCCATCAGCGGCCCCTCGATCACTTCGATCGGACGGGCGAACGACAGACGCGACTCTTCGGTGTCTTCGACGATGTGGGTGGTGATGCCCTTGACCAAGGCATGCTCCAGGCGCTTGTTGACGTCCCAGTTGCGCCACTCTTCGGTCTCGGCTTCCTTGGTGCTGCCGTCGCCCTTGTACTTGTCGGCGATGGCGAGGAGGGCGTCCGTGCCTTCCGGGGTGCGGTTGAGGATCACGTCTTCCACGGCGTCGCGCAGTTCCACCGGGATCTGGTCGTAGATCTCCAGCTGGCCGGCGTTGACGATACCCATCGACAGGCCGTTGCGGATCGCATACAGCAGGAACACCGAGTGGATCGCCTCGCGCACCGGGTTGTTGCCGCGGAACGAGAACGACACGTTGGACACGCCGCCCGAGGTCAGCGCGTAGGGCAGCTCGTCACGGATGTAGGCACAGGCGTTGATGAAGTCCACGGCATAGTTGTTGTGCTCTTCGATGCCGGTGGCCACGGCGAAGATGTTCGGGTCGAAGATGATGTCTTCCGGAGGGAAGCCGACTTCGTTGACCAGGATGTCGTAGGAGCGTTTGCAGATTTCTTTCTTGCGCGCTTCGGTGTCGGCCTGGCCGACTTCGTCGAACGCCATCACCACCACCGCCGCGCCGTAGCGCTTGCACAGCTTGGCGTGGTGAATGAACTGCTCGACGCCTTCCTTCATGCTGATCGAGTTGACGATGCCCTTGCCCTGGATGCACTTGAGGCCGGCTTCGATCACCTCCCACTTCGAGGAGTCGATCATGATCGGCACGCGGGAGATGTCCGGCTCGCCGGCAATCAGGTTGAGGAAGGTCACCATGGCCTTCTTCGAGTCGAGCATGCCTTCGTCCATGTTGATGTCGATCACCTGGGCGCCGGCTTCGACCTGTTGCAGGGCGACTTCCAGGGCTTCGGTGTAGTTGTCTTCACGGATCAGGCGGGCGAACTTGGCGGAACCGGTGATGTTGGTGCGCTCGCCGACGTTGACGAACAGCGACTGGCGATCAATGGTGAACGGCTCCAGGCCCGACAGACGGCAGGCCTTGGGAATATCCGGGATCTGGCGCGGGGCATAACCGGCCACGGCCTTGGCGATGGCTTCGATATGGCCCGGCGTGGTGCCGCAGCAGCCGCCGACGATGTTGAGGAAACCGCTCTGGGCGAATTCCTCGATGACCTTGGCGGTTTGCGCGGGCAGTTCGTCGTACTCGCCGAACTCGTTCGGCAGGCCGGCGTTCGGGTGGGCGGAAACGTGGGTGCTGGCCTTGGTCGACAGCTCTTCCAGATACGGGCGCAGCTCACTGGCGCCCAGCGCACAGTTGAGGCCGACCGAGATCGGCTTGGCGTGGGCCACCGAGTTCCAGAACGCTTCGGTGGTCTGCCCGGACAGGGTGCGGCCGGAGGCATCGGTGATGGTGCCGGAAATCATGATCGGCAATTCGATGCCCAGCTCTTCGAACACGCCCTGCACGGCGAAGATCGCCGCCTTGGCGTTGAGGGTGTCGAAGATGGTTTCGATCAGGATCAGGTCGGCGCCGCCTTCGATCAGGCCCTTGGTCGACTCGGTGTAGTTCTCCACCAGTTCGTCGAAGGTCACGTTGCGGTAGCCGGGGTTGTTCACGTCCGGAGACAGCGAGCAGGTGCGGCTGGTAGGGCCGAGCACGCCGGCGACGAAGCGCGGCTTGTCCGGCGTCTCCAGGGTTTTCGCGTCGGCGACCTTGCGCGCCAGGCGAGCGCCTTCTACGTTCAGTTCGTAGGTCAGGCCTTCCATGCCATAGTCGGCCATGGAAATGCGCGTGGCGTTGAAGGTGTTGGTTTCCAGGATGTCGGCGCCGGCATCCAGATAGGCTTTCTCGATGCCGCCGATCACGTCCGGACGGGTCAGCACCAGCAGGTCGTTGTTACCCTTGACGTCGCTCGGCCAGTCGGCGAAGCGTTTGCCACGGTAATCCTGTTCTTCGAGCTTGTAGCTCTGGATCATCGTGCCCATGCCGCCATCGAGAATCAGGATGCGCTCTTTGAGGGCGTGCTTGAGAGCTTGAAGGCGAAGGCTGCGATCGGACATTAGAACTACTCGGAAAGACCATTACGAAGGAGCGGGATCATAGCAAACCTGCGTGCTTTTAGAGCATGTGCGGCTTTTTCATGAATATCACTCATGTTGGTGGGGCGGCCGGATCTGTACAATCGCGGCGTTTTTTCAAGGATCGGGAACAGACCATGTCGTATCGCGTCGTCATCGGCAGTGTATTGCTGCTTTTAAGCTGGGGCGCCGTGGCGCAGGGCCTGCCGGCCTCGCCGGGAATTTCCTATACCCGCGATATCCAACCGATCTTCACCGAGAAGTGCGTGGCCTGCCATGCCTGCTACGACTCCGCCTGCCAGCTCAACCTGGGCAGTGGCGAAGGTGCGGCACGGGGCGCGAGCAAATCGCCGGTCTACGACGGTGAGCGCACCCAGGCAGCGACGCCTACCCGGCTGTTTTATGACGCCACCGGCAAGCGTGCCTGGCAGCAGAAGGGCTTCTATTCAGTGCTTGATGCCCAGGGCAGCCAGGCAGCACTGATGGCGCGGATGCTCGAATTCGGCCACAAAACGCCGTTGCAGCCCAATGCCAAGCTGCCGGAAGACATCGTCCTGGGCCTGAACCGCGAAAACACCTGCGCCATGCCGACCGAGTTCGACACCTACGCCAGCAGCCATCCGGGGCAAGGCATGCCGCTGGCTGTCACCGGCCTGACCGACCAACAGTACCAGACGCTGCAACGCTGGCTGGCGTCCGGTGCACCTATTGATGAAAAGGGCCTGGTGCCCAGCGCCAAGGAAGCCATGCAGGTGGTGCAGTGGGAGAACCTGCTCAACGCCCCAGGTGCCCGCGAGAGCCTCGTGGGCCGCTGGTTGTACGAGCACTGGTTCCTTGCGCATATCTATTTCAAGGACGGCGAGCCCGGGCATTTCTTCCAGTGGGTGCGTTCGCGCACGCCGACCGGCCAGCCCATCGACGTGATCAACACTCGTCGCCCCAACGACGATCCCGGTACGGTGTTCTACTACCGGCTGTGGCCGGTGCAGGGCGTGATCGTGCACAAGACCCACATCACCTATCCGCTGAGCGCGGCGAAGATGGCGCGGGTCAAGAGCCTGTTCTACAACGGCCACTGGCAGGTCAATGCCTTGCCGGGCTATGGGCCGGAGCGTCGGGCCAACCCGTTCGCCACCTTCGAGGCCATCCCGGCCCAGGCGCGCTACCAGTTCATGCTCGATAACGCCGAATACTTCGTGGATACCTTCATTCGTGGCCCGGTGTGCCGCGGGCAGATTGCCACGGACGTGATTCGCGACAACTTCTGGGCCCTGTTCCAGGCACCGGAGCACGACCTGTACATCACTGACCCGAATTATCGCGGCCAGGCCACGCCTTTGTTGGCGATGCCGGGACAGAACGACGATGTCGGCAGCGTCCTGAGCCTGTGGCACGACTACCGCGACAAACGCAACGAATACGAAGCCCTGCGCCGTGACAGCTACGCCGACCTGCCGGCGCCGAGCTGGTCGACCCTGTGGGCAGGCAACGACAACGCGCTGTTGAGCATCTTCCGCCATTTCGACAGCGCCGCCGTGACCAAGGGCCTGATCGGCGAAGTGCCACAGACGATGTGGTTGTTCGACTATCCGCTGCTGGAGCGCACCTATTACCAGCTGGCGGTGAACTTCGACGTGTTCGGCAACGTGTCCCACCAGGCGCAGACGCGCCTGTACTTCGATTTGATCCGAAACGGCGCCGAGCTGAACTTCCTGCGTCTGATGCCGGCCGATTCGCGCGAGGGTTACCTCGACGACTGGTACCAGAACAGCGGCAAGATCAAGATGTGGATGGACTACGAGGACATCGACGACGACAAGCCCACGGCGCTGAAACTCGATGCCAAGGACCCCAAGTACGATTTCGCCCAGCAATTGCTGGTGCGTTATGGCGAGCTGAACGCTAAGCCGGACCCGATCAACCGCTGCGACGGCGCCTATTGCTCGCGTCCCAACATCGACCCCGAGCTGCAGAGTGCCGAACAGGTATTGAGCCGCCTGACCTCGCGTCCGGCCGCCGGGCTGAAAGTCATCGACCAGTTGCCGGAAGCCACCATGCTGCGCATCGAGACCAGTCATGGCAAACGCGAGGTCTACAGCCTGCTGCGCAACCGCGCCCATAGCAACGTGGCGTTCCTGCTCGGCGAGTCGCTGCGCTATCAGCCGGGCCTGGATACCCTGACGATCTTCCCGGGCGTGCTCAGCAGCTACCCGAACTTCATGTTCAACATTCCCGCCGCCCAGGTGCCGGCATTTGTCGAGGCCATGGAAAACGCCAAGGACGCCAATCGTTTCGAGAAAATCGTCGAACGTTGGGGCATCCGCCGCAGTCATCCGCAATTCTGGTTCTATTTCCATGATCTGAGCCAGTACCTGCACGAGACCGACCCGGTGGAAGAGGGCGTGCTGGACATGAATCGCTACGAGAATCTTTGATCGACTTTTGCCGGGGCGGTGGTGTCGGATTTCATAGACACTGCCAAACCTCTGTGGGAGCGAGCCTGCTCGCGATGGGTTATCTGTGACATCGGTGTCGACTGACACACCATCGCGAGCAGGCTCGCTCCCACAGAGGCTCAGCCGGAGAGCCCATCAATGTTGATTTCGGTACAGGCCCTGCGCGCCCTCGCGGCCTGGATGGTGGTCTGCCACCACTTCATGCAGATTTTCTTCGACTTCAAGGCCCGAGGCCCGATTGGCCAGTTGTTCATCGACAAGGGCGCGGTGGGTGTCGATGTGTTCTTTGTCATCAGCGGCCTGGTGATCTTCCTGTCCACCCAGGGCAAGTCGCTGCCGCCGGGGCGTTTCCTGCTGTATTCGATTGTTTCGCATCGTGCCGGCGTACTGGCTGTACACGGCGCTGATGGCGCTGCTGGTGGTGTTCGCCCAGCCGGTGTTGCCGGACCAGACGGTCGACTGGTCGCATTTCCTCTTGTCCCTGCTGTTTATCCCGACGCAGAACCCCGGCGGCTACGGGATCTATCCGACGCTGAACGTTGGCTGGACACTCAACTACGAAATGCTGTTCTACCTGCTGTTCGCCTGGGCGCTGCTGTTCCGCCGGCAATGGCGGCTGCTGATCGTCGCCGCGCTGCTGTTCGCCGTGTGCCAGGCATGGACCGGCTACGGCTGGATCAGCGGGTTCTACCGCTCGGACATCGTCTACGAGTTCCTGCTGGGCATGGCCATCGGCATGATGTACCGCAGGGGCTGGATCAAGCCGGGCTTGAGTCTGCCGCTGCTGGGCATCGGCGTTGCGCTGCTGGCGATCTACTACCTGCCACCGAACCCGCGGTTTTTCGCCTGGGGCCTGCCCAGTGCGGTGCTGGTCATGGCGTGCATGGCGCTGGAACGCTTCTTCGAGAAGCGTCGGTTGCTGAAATGGCTCGGCGACTGTTCCTACTCGGTGTACCTGATGCACGTGCTGGTGTTGTCAGCGGGAGGTTTTATCGCACAACGTTACGGGGTAAACCCCTACGTGATGTTCGCGGTGTGCGTGGCAGCGATTGCCGTGGGGTCGTGGGCAAGTTACGAATGGGTGGAAAAATGCAGCTATCGGTGGCTAAAACAGCGGATCGACGGCCTACAGCGAGAGGAAAATGACGGTAGTCTTTCCCGACAAAAATACTAGGACTTTGTACGGCGCGATGATTGGCGTAAACTGCGCCCAAGCCTGTGAGGAGTTTCCATGACTGCTATTACTATCACCGACGCCGCCCACGATTACCTGGCCGATCTGCTCTCCAAGCAGAACACCCCGGGCATCGGCATCCGCGTCTTCATCACCCAGCCTGGCACCCAATACGCCGAGACCTGCATTGCCTATTGCAAGCCGGGCGAGGAAAAACCCGAAGACACCGCGCTGGGGCTGAAAAGCTTCACCGCCTACATCGACTCGTTCAGCGAAGCGTTCCTCGATGACGCCGTGGTCGACTACGCTACCGATCGCATGGGCGGCCAACTGACCATCAAGGCGCCCAACGCCAAGGTGCCGATGGTCAACGCCGACAGCCCGATCAACGAGCGCATCAACTACTACCTGCAAACCGAGATCAACCCGGGGCTGGCCAGCCACGGCGGCCAGGTCAGCCTGATCGACGTGGTCGAGGACGGCATCGCCGTGCTGCAATTCGGCGGCGGCTGCCAGGGCTGCGGCCAGGCCGACGTGACCTTGAAGGAAGGCATCGAGCGCACCTTGCTCGAGCGCATCCCCGAGCTCAAGGGCGTTCGCGACGTGACCGACCACACGCAGAAAGAAAACGCCTACTACTAAGGTGTTCGCTGCGGCATGAAAAAACGGCGCCCCGTGAGCGCCGTTTTTTTATGGGTGAAATTCGAGGGCCCCATCGCGGGCAAGCCCGCTCCCACATTGGATGGGTGAACGCAGGCCTATTGTGGGAGCGAGCCTGCTCGCGAGATGTTCTCAAGGGCGATACAAATGCGCATGCCCAGCCCGATACAACGACGACTCACTGAACTGCTCACTGCCCAGCACCCGCCCAACCAGGATCAACGCCGTACGCCGAAACCCCTTGGCCTCGACCTTCGCCGCGATGTCCTCGATCGTCCCCACCACCCAGTCCTGATCCGGCCAGGTCGCCCGGTGAACCACCGCAATCGGACAATCTGCGCCGTAGTGCGGTAACAGCTCGGCGAGGATCTTCGGCAAATGCTTGACCCCCAGATGAATCGCCATGGTCGCCCCATGCTGTGCCAGGCTGGCCAGTTCCTCACCGGCGGGCATTGCCGTCTTGTCGGCGTAGCGGGTCAGGATCACGCTCTGCGACACATCCGGCAGGGTCAGTTCGGCGCCCAGCAAGGCCGCGCAGGCCGCCGTCGCGGTTACGCCAGGAACGATCTCGAACGGGATATCCAGCTCACGCAGGTAGCGAATCTGCTCGCCAATCGCGCCATACAGCGAAGGATCGCCAGAGTGCACCCGCGCCACGTCCTGGCCCTCGGCATGGGCGGCCTTGATCAGCTCGATGATCTGTTCCAGGTGCAGTTCGGCGCTGTTGACCACCTGTTCGGCGCTGTGGCCCTCCAGCACGGCGGCGGGCACCAGGGAGCCGGCGTAGATGATCACCGGGCAGCTGCGGATCAGCCGCTGGCCTTTGACGGTGATCAGTTCCGGGTCGCCGGGGCCGGCGCCAATGAAGTAGACGGTCATCGTCGTTTCCTGTCAGAAAAGGGAGCAGGGCAACGCTTCAGATGAAGATTGCTCATGATCGAGGGTGGGGATTATCGGGGTTTTACGTGGTACAGGCCAATGCCAGGGTGGCCTGGGCGTATTTTTGTCGCGTGATCAGCAGGGAGGCGGGCGTGCCGGCCAGTCGTTCGGCGAGGGCCAGAGCGGCGCTTTCGGCGACGCCGTAGCAGCCGGTGCGTTCGAACGCGATTTGCGAATGATGACTGAGCCTGGGCTCAAAGACCGCCAATTGTTCGCTGCTGAAATACGTCAGCGGCAGTTGCAGCTGCGCGGCCAATTCGAGCAGGCCCGGTTCTTCACGCTTGAGGTCGATGCTGGCCAGGGCCTTGACCTGCCCGAGGCCGATCTGATGCGCCTGGAGCGCCTGGTCGAGCAGGGCCCGCAGCGTGCTGGCCGGGCAGCCGCGCTGACAGCCCAGGCCGACCACCAGGGTCGGCGCTGTGCTTGGATCGGTCATGCGTGGTATTGGCCATCGCTCTTGCGGCGGAACAACCAGGCGCTGATCAGGCCCAGGGCCAGCCAGAACGCCACGTTGGTCAGTTGCGAAGCGATCTTGAACTGCGCTTCCAGGGCTTCTGGTGCGAGCATCGAATGCACTTCCGGCTGCGGCGCGCCAATCACATGCGGCACAGCGATGATTGCCAGGCCCAGCAGCTTCATCAGCCAATGCCGACCAAATGCGACCAGGGCAATACCGACGGCGGTGGAGGCGGCTGTGCCGATCCACCACATTTGCCGCTGCGCCAGATCCGCTGCAGCGGTGCCTGGCAATTCCGGCGGCAAACCGAGGGTCGGGGCGAGGACGAAGGTGGCATAACCGGCCAGGCCCCAGAGCAGGCCCTGGGAAGTCTTGGTCGGTGCGCGCAGGGTGTAGAGGCCCGCGAGCATCAGGGCGAAACCGACTGCAACCACCAGATTGCCACCGGTGGTGGACAGCACGCGCTGCCAGCCGTCTTCGGGCTCCCAGGCTTCGGCATCGTGGCTGTGGGCGGCGGTGCCGGCGGCGTGTTCGTGGACTTCGACGGCGGCAGGTTCGGATTTTTCGTAGGTCTCGGCCTGCAGAATCAGCGGCGAAACCCAAAAGCTTTGCAGCAGGGTCAGCAGCAGGGCGGCCAGCAGGCCGGAAAACCCTGCGGTTTGCGCGATACGCTTGATCATGTCGTCAGGTCTCAATGGCACGGGAACGCGGCGCTGTGACGGGTATCGTGGGCAGCGTTGTGCACCGCCTCGATGTGCGAGAAACCGGCGAAGTAGACCAGGCACGCGCCCAGGATCGACGCGCAGACGGCGGCGGTCAGGCGTTGGGTCAGGGTGGTCGTGGTGGTGCTGGCGGATGTGTGGCCGGTGCTGCTGATGATCGACATGGCGCTTCCCTCTGTTCTGTCAGGGTGACGGGAGCGCATGCAGGGACCCTGCGTATCGGGCACGCAGAGGTTCGAACAGCGCCCGCCCACCGCGGGTTTGTTGTTTTCGTGATCGTAACGTCACGTTGTGTTGCGGGCCGGTCTCCGGGCTCACGAGGGGCTTGGACCAGAGCCCGAACCTGCAAGAATCGCCTTCCCATGCCGGTGGCCGGCACAGTGGCTGTGATTCTTCGCTCGCTTACCGTTGCGGGGGCAGCACCGGACTGACATGGCCTTGAGTAAAGCACATGATTCACCGGTTTCCCGTTTCACCCTGTGAAGGGCACCCGTAACAAAGTGTGTAGGAGAGCATGGGGCGGCTTTGCCGTCAATCGAGACCGCGTAGACCCCATCGCGGGCAAGCCCGCTCCTACAGTGGGTCTGCGTTCACCTCCCCCTGTAGGAGCGAGCTTGCTCGCGATGGCGTCCGACCTGCCAGCACAAGAATTTGACCCGCCCCAACACGATGCGTAGCCTTGTCCCCACGAGGTTCTTCGCCATTGGCGAAGCTAAGAAGGGAACGCGGTCGATGCCGCGGCTGCCCCCGCAACTGTGAACGGTGATGTTCGCTGCCACGCCACTGCAAACCCTGCACAACGGGTTCGCGGGAAGGCGCAGCGAATGCCGGGCCCATCGCCCGGCACACTGTCAGCCAGGAGACCTGCCTCGAAACAGATTCTCACTACAACCGGGCGGGGTGATCCGGTGGCGAAATGCTTGCGCGCACTTGGATTGCAGCGCTCGTCGTCCCGTATGCCCGCCACCTTGCCAAAGGGCATCCGATGAAAACACTGGCCAAACTCCCCGTCACCATCGTCACCGGCTTCCTCGGCTCGGGCAAGACCACCTTGCTGCGGCACATGCTCGACAACGCCGAAGGCCGGCGCATCGCGGTGATCGTTAACGAATTCGGCGAGCTGGGCATTGATGGCGAAATCCTCAAGCAATGCTCCATCGGCTGCACCGAGGAAGAAGCCGTGGGCCGCGTGTTCGAACTGGCCAACGGTTGCCTGTGCTGTACCGTCCAGGAGGAGTTCTTCCCGGTGATGCGCGAACTGGTAGCGCGCCGTGGCGATCTGGACCACATCCTCATCGAAACCAGCGGCCTGGCCTTGCCCAAACCGCTGGTGCAAGCCTTCCAGTGGCCGGAAATCCGCAGCGCCTGCACAGTTGATGCGGTGATCACCGTAGTCGACAGTCCGGCCGTGGCCGCCGGCACCTTTGCCGCATTCCCCGATCAAGTGGACGCCCAGCGCAAGCTCGATCCGAACCTGGATCACGAGTCGCCGCTGCACGAACTGTTCGCCGACCAACTGGCCAGCGCCGACCTGGTGATCCTCAACAAGGCTGACCTGATCAACGCCGAAGACCTGGCTCGTGTGCGCCAGGAAGTCGCCGAGGAACTGCCGCCAGCGGTGAAGATCATCGAAGCCAGCAGCGGTCGTCTGCCGCTGGATGTGCTGATCGGCCTGGGCGCCGGTTCTGAGGAGCACATCGACAGCCGCCACAGCCACCACGATCACCACCACGAAGGTGAGGACGATCACGACCACGACGCGTTCGACTCCATCTCCATCGAGCTGCCCCAGGCCGACGAAAGCCTGTTGCTCGATGCGCTGACCCAGTTGGTGGTGCAGCACGACATCCTGCGGGTCAAGGGTTTCGCGGCGATCCCGAACAAGCCGATGCGCCTGCTGATCCAGGGCGTGGGCACGCGTTTCGACAAGCACTTCGACCGTAAGTGGAACAGCGACGAAGCGCGCACCACGCGCCTGGTGCTGATCGGCCAGGAGCTGGACGCGGCGAAACTCGAAGCGCAGCTGCGCGCCGCGCTCAGCGTTTAACCCATGCACCTGCTCAGGACCCAGCCCGGCGGTTTCGTGTCGGATGACAACATTGCCGACCTTGGACAAACCCCCGCTGAGCTGGTGATCCTGTGCAGCGGCGACTCGAGCCTGGCCTTGCTCGCCGAAGCAGCGCAGCAACTGCCCGACGACTACCCCAGCGTGCGCCTGGCCAACCCGATGCAGGTGCAGAATCACGCCTCGGTCGACCTGTATGTCGACGAGGTGCTGCGCCATGCCAAGGTCATCCTGATCTCGTTGCATGGTGGCATTGCCTATTGGCGCTATGGCGTCGAGCAAATGATCGAGCTGTCGCGCCGGGGCGTGCAATTGATTCTGGTGCCAGGCGATGACCGTCCCGATCCCGAACTCAGTGACCTGAGCACGGTTGCTGCTCCAGACCGAGACCGGCTCTGGCATTACCTGCGCCAGGGCGGCATGGCCAACGCGCTGGACCTGTTTCGCTGCCTGGCCAATCGCTGGCTGGGCCGTGATTACGCGTGGGGCGAGCCGCAAACCCTGCCACGTACGGCGATCTACCACCCACGTAAAAGCCCGGCGGCCCTGAGCGACTGGCAAGCCGACTGGCAGGGCGGTCAGCCAGTGGCGGCGGTGCTGTTCTACCGCTCGCACTTGCAGGCGGCCAACACCGGGTTCATCGACGTGTTTTGCCAGCGCCTGCAAGCGGCGGGGCTCAATCCCTTGCCGGTGGCGCTGGCCAGCCTGAAGGAGCCCGGTTGCCTGGCGGTGGTCGAGGACTGGCTGGACGAGGTCCAGGCGTCGGTCATTCTCAACACCACCGGCTTTGCCCAATCCAGCCCGGAGGCGCCGCACCTGCGTCCGTTCCGGCGCAACATCCCGGTGATCCAGGCCATCTGCGCCCAGGACAACGAACCGGGCTGGCGCGACAGCGAGCAAGGTCTCGGCCCGCGGGACCTGGCGATGCACATCGCGCTGCCGGAACTGGACGGGCGCATCATCAGCCGGCCGATCAGCTTCAAGGACCTGGCCTGGCGCAGCGAGCGCAGCCAGTCCGACGTGGTGTGTTACCGGGCGGCTCCGGAGCGCATGGATTTTGTCGCCGAACTGGCGCGACGCTGGGTCGAACTGGCGCGGGTGCCCAACGGCGACAAGCGCATTGCCCTGGTCCTGGCCAATTACCCGACCCGGGATGGGCGCATTGGCAATGGCGTCGGCCTCGACACCCCGGCGGCGGCGCTGAACATCCTGCGCGCCCTGCGTGAGCAGGGTTATCCGCTGCCGGCCGAGCTGCCGGACAGCGGCACGGCGCTGATCCAGCAACTGCTCGGCGGCGTCAGCAATGATCTGGACAGCCTCGATCAGCGGCCCTGCCAGCAAAGCCTGGCGCTGGATGACTACCAGCGCCTGTTCGACGCCTTGCCCGAGGCCAACCGCCAGGCGGTGCTGGAGCGCTGGGGCACGCCCGAGCAAGACCCGATGTACCGCGGCGGGCGAATGATGGTCGCCGGGCTGCGCCTGGGCCTGACCTTCGTCGGCATCCAGCCGGCACGGGGTTATCAGGTTGACCCGAGCGCGGTCTATCACGACCCCGACCTGGTGCCGCCACACGGTTACCTGGCGTTCTATTTCTGGTTGCGCCAGGCCTACGGCGCCCATGGCGTGATCCACGTCGGCAAGCACGGCAACCTGGAATGGCTGCCGGGCAAGGGCGTCGGCCTGTCAGAAAACTGCTGGCCGGACGCGCTGCTCGGCCCGCTGCCGAACATCTACCCGTTCATCGTCAACGACCCGGGCGAGGGCGCCCAGGCCAAGCGGCGTACGCAGGCGGTGATCATCGACCACCTGATGCCGCCGCTGACCCGCGCAGAAACCTACGGCCCGCTGCGCAACCTGGAGCTGTTGGCCGACGAGTATTACGAAGCGCAACTGCTCGATCCACGGCGCGCCCGGGAATTGCAGCGCGACATCCTGCAACTGGTGCGCGACAGCCACATCGACCGCGAACTGCAACTGGACGAACCCCTGGACAGCGACGCCGACGCGGCGATCTGGCTGCCCCGGCTGGACACCTACCTGTGCGACTTGAAGGAATCGCAGATCCGCGATGGCCTGCACATCTTCGGCGAATCACCGAGCGGACGCCTGCGCATCGACACACTGCTGGCGCTGCTGCGCATTCCCCGCGGCGACGGGCGCGGGGCGCAGTCGAGCCTGTTGCGGGCGTTGGCCAAGGCGCTGGAGTTGGGTTTCGACCCGCTCGATTGCGCACTGGCCGAAGCCTGGACCGGGCCGCGGCCGGAGGCGTTGCTGGCGGTCAGTGCGGAGCTGTGGCGCACGGCGGGGGATACCCGTGAGCGGTTGGAGTTGTTCGCCGCGCAACTGATCTCACAAACGCTGAACGCACCCCTTCACTGTGGGAGCGAGCCTGCTCGCGATGGTGTATCAGACACATTGGAGGTAACTGACAGACCATCGCGAGCAGGCTCGCTCCCACAGAATCCAAACCCAAATCAGGGGTCGGGTTGGGCAGAGGTCGAAGCCATCCTCGACCACCTGCACGAAGTCGTCGCCCCACGCCTCGACGCCTGCGGCCCCGCTGAAATGCGCGGTCTGCTCGATGCCCTCAGCGGTCGCTTCGTCCCCGCCGGCCCCAGCGGCGCCCCCAGCCGTGGTCGCCTCGATGTGCTGCCCACCGGGCGCAATTTCTACTCGGTGGACGTGCGCAACCTGCCCACCACCACCGCGTGGCGTATCGGCTTCCAGTCGGCCAACCTGATTCTCGAACGGCACCTGCAGGACCATGGCGATCACCTGCGTCAGCTCGGTCTGTCGGTGTGGGGCACCGCGACCATGCGCACCGGCGGCGACGACATCGCCCAGGCCATGGCCCTGATGGGCGTGCGGCCGGTCTGGGCCACGGGCAGCCAGCGGGTCGACGACTTCGAGATCCTGCCGTTGAGCCTGCTCGATCGGCCGCGGGTGGATGTGACCTTGCGCGTGTCCGGGTTCTTCCGTGATGCGTTCGCCAACCTGATCCGCCTGTTCGATGCGGCAGTGCAGGCAGTGGCCGCGCTCGACGAACCGGACGACCTCAACCCGCTGGCAGCCAAGGTCCGTGCCGAGCGCGCAAGCCTGGTGCAGGCGGGGCTGGATGAAGATGCCGCAAGGCGCCAGGCCGGCTGGCGGATTTTCGGTGCCAAACCGGGGGCCTATGGCGCCGGGGTGCAGGGCGCCATCGACGGTCGCCTGTGGCAAAGCCGCGAAGACCTGGCCGAGGTGTACCTGAATTGGGGCGGCTATGCGTACGGCGGTGCCGACGAGGGCACCGCCGCCCGCGAGCAGTTCGCCCAGCGCCTGAGCCAGGTGCAGGCGGTGTTGCAGAACCAGGACAACCGCGAGCACGACCTGCTCGATTCCAATGACTATTACCAGTTCCAGGGCGGCATGCTCGCCGCCGTGGAAAGCCTCGGCGGAGCAGCGGCGGCCAGTTACCATGGCGATCACAGCCAGCCGGACCTGCCGAAGATCCGCACGCTCAAGGAAGAACTGAACCGGGTGATCCGTTCGCGAGCGGCCAACCCGAAGTGGCTCGAGGGCGTCAAGCGCCACGGCTACAAGGGCGCGTTCGAGATGGCAGCGACGGTCGACAACCTGTTCGCCTTCGACGCGACCACCCAGTTGATCGACGATCACCACTACGCCTTGCTGGCCGACGCCTACCTGCTCGACCCGGCGACCCGGGATTTCGTGCGCGAGCACAACCCCCACGCCCTGCGCGACATGACCGAGCGCCTGCTCGAAGCGCAGCAGCGGGGCATGTGGCAGGAACCGGGCGAGTACCGCGAGGCGCTGGAAAACCTGTTGCTGGATATAGAAGAAGATGGCTGACCAGTCCTCATCCCATGCCCTGTGGGAGCGAGCCTGCTCGCGATGGACTGTCAGCCGGCTCCGATGTGACTGACACTCCATCGCGAGCAGGCTCGCTCCCACAGGTATTTCATCTTCACCAGTTACCGACCATGACCGAGATTGAACCATGACCCACACCCCCCATTTCCCCCTCTCCGCCGTGGTCGGCGCCGACGACTTGAAACTCGCCCTGTACCTGACCGCCATCGACCCGAAAATCGGCGGTGTGCTGATCGAAGGCCCGCGGGGCATGGCCAAGTCCACTCTGGCCCGCGGCCTGGCGGACCTGTTGGCCAGCGGCCAGTTCGTCACCTTGCCCCTGGGCGCCACCGAAGAGCGTCTGGTCGGTACCCTCGACCTTGACGCCGCCCTGAGCGAAGGGCGTGCGCAGTTCTCGCCCGGCGTGCTGGCCAAGGCCGATGGCGGCGTGCTGTATGTCGATGAGGTCAATCTGCTGCCGGATCACCTGGTTGACCTGCTGCTCGACGTGGCGGCCAGTGGCACCAACCTGATCGAGCGGGACGGCATTTCCCATCGCCACCCGGCCCGGTTCGTGCTGATCGGCACGATGAACCCGGAGGAGGGCGAGTTGCGCCCGCAACTGCTCGACCGCTTCGGCCTCAACGTCGCCCTCGGGGGGCATACGGCGCCGGCGCAACGGGGCCAGATCATCCGCCGCCGCCTGGATTTCGACAGCGACCCACAGGGTTTCTGTGCGCACTGGGAGGCGCAGCAACAGGCGCTGCGTGAGCGCTGCGAGCAGGCGCGGCGGCAGTTGGCGAACATCCCGCTGGACGACGAAGCCCTGGCGCAGATCACCGAGCGTTGCTTTGCTGCAGGTGTCGACGGCCTGCGTGCCGACCTGGTCTGGCTGCGGGCGGCCCGGGCCCACGCGGCGTGGCGCGGGGCGGACGCGATTGCCGGGGAAGACATCAATGCGGTGGCTGATTTCGCCTTGCGCCACCGGCGTCGCGAACCATCGCCGCCAGCACCGGAGCAACCCGCCCAGGCGCCTTCCCGGCAAGACAACCAGCCTGGCACCGGCCAGGGCCAATGGGGCGAAATGCCGCCCCAGGCCCTGCCGGTCGGTGCTCGGCGTGAAGTGCCGAGCTGGCCAAAAAAGCCCTAGGCATTCGCCCCCGGTCACACGCGGGGGCGAATGCCAGACCCCGCGCCGGGCACCTGGAGCACGGCAAACAAGGCAAACGACGGGCCGCGCGTGAAGGCTCGGTCAACTGGCCAGGCACCTTGCTCAAGGGCCGACCGCGTCAACGCCAGGACCTTGAGTTCCAGTTGCGCACCCGTTCGCCTCATGAGGTGTGGCTGGTGATCGTCGACGCCTCGGCCTCGACCCGTCGCCATCGGGCGCTGAGTGATGCCAAGGGGCTATTGGCGCAACTGTTCGATGACGCGTACCGCCAGCGCGCACGCCTGGCGCTGTTGACGGCCAGCGGCGCCGCGCCGAAATGGCAGGTGCAGGGGCTGAAGGCCTCACGCGGCCTGGGCCACTGGCTCGACAACCTCGGCGCCGGTGGCGGCACGCCGTTGCTGGCGGCGTTGCACGAAGCCGAGCGTTGGATGAGCGTGCGCAAAAAACGCTTTCCGGCCGAGCAACAGCGACTGCTGGTGGTCACCGATGGACGTTTGAAGGATGGCCCGACCCTGGCCCCGCTGGATTGCCCGGCCTTGCTGATCGACATCGAGCGCGGCCCGATCCGCCTGGGCCGCAGCAAACGCCTGGCGCAGCAGTTGCAGGCCGAGTATCGGCACATCGACGAACCCCTGTGAACACCGCCCCATTGTGGGGGCTGCGAACACCAAACCGATGTGGGAGTGCATTCCCCTGTGGGAGCGGGCTTGCTCGCGATGGTCGTCAACGGTGACGCGGGTCGTCTGATACCCAGCGGTGTCTGGGCTTGCATCGCGGGCAAGCCCGCTCCCACAGTTGACCGCATTCCCCTGTGGGAGCGAGCCTGCTCGCGATGGTCTTCAACGATGACGCGGGCTGCCTGACGCCCAGCGGTGTCCCGGCCAACATCGCGGGCAAGCCCGCTCCCACAGTTGACCGCATTCCCCTGTGGGAGCGAGCCTGCTCGCGATGGTCTTCAACGATGACGGGGGCTGCCTGATGCCCAGGGGCGTCCCGGCCACCATCGCGAGCAGGCTCGCTCCCACAGTGGGCAGTGAACACCGGGCCTTTGTGGGAGCGGGCTTGCCCGCGATGGTCGCTAACGATGACGCGGGCTGCCTGTCACCCCACCCATCGCACTTCGATACTGCCGGGTCCGCCGGGCGAGATACACCTGGTCCAGCACCAACGCCAACCACGCGGCCACCTGGGGCTTGGGCTTGCGCCCGCGGCTCAAGCGGCGAATCTGGAATTTCACCACCGCCATGTTCGCCAACGCCGCCAGTGGCTTGCGCTTCCAGCGAATCGGCGGCAATTGCGGGTGGCTGTCCTGGCCTTCGCGCCAGCGCTTGACCAGATGCGGTTCCACCGCCAACGCGGTGCCGATGCCGGCCATGGCGATGCCGCTGTCGAGGACCTGCTCGACCACCGCCAGGCGACGGATCCCGCCGGTGACCATCACCGGCATGCGCGCCACGTTGGCCAATTCGCCGGCCATGTCCAAAAAGTACGCCTCGCGCGCCAGCGTCCGACCGTCCCGGGCTTCGCCCTGCATGGCCGGTGCCTCGTAACTGCCGCCCGACAACTCCAGCAGGTCGATCGGCTTGTCGTTGAGCCACTCGATCACCTGGCGCGCATCGTCGGCATCGAAGCCACCACGCTGGAAATCCGCCGAGTTGAGCTTCACCGCCACGCAAAAACCGGGCGACACCGCCTGGCGCACGGCGTCGATCACCTTGAGCAGCAAGCGCGCACGGTTTTCCAGCGTGCCGCCCCATTGATCAGTACGGCGGTTGGTCAACGGCGACAGAAACTGGCTGAGCAAGTAACCGTGGGCGGCATGAATCTGCACGCCACTGAAACCGGCTTTTTCCGCGAGCGCCGCGCTGGTGGCGAAACGCTGGATCACCTCGTCGATGTCCGCTTCGCTCATCGGGATGGGCTCGGCGAACATCTTCGAAAACTTGCCCAAGTCCAGGGCCACTGCCGACGGCGCGAGCGCCGGCTGTCCGAGGTTGGCCATGGTCTGCCGGCCCGGATGATTGAGCTGCATCCAGAAGTGCGCACCCCCGGAGCGGCCGATGCGTGCCCACTCGCGGAACCGCTCTAGATTGCGCTCATCCTCCAGCACCACACCGGCCGGCCCGGTCATGGCGCGGCGGTCGATCATCACGTTACCGGTCAGCAGCAGCCCGGCCTCGCCCTCAGCCCAGGCCTGGTACAGGCGAAACAGCGCGCGGTCCGGCGCCTGCGTGGCGTCCGCGAGGTTTTCTTCCATCGCCGCCTTGGCGATGCGGTTGCCGACGGTCTGGCCGTTGGGCAGGTTCAGGGTTTGGAAGGGCGACATGCTTGACTCCTCAGCAGTGATGGGAGGAGGCTAAGCTTAAAGTTAACTTTAATGTCAAGCAGGCAAATGAGGTCGCAATGAAAATCGGCGAGTTGGCGCAAAGAAGTGGCCTGAGTGCGTCGCGCATTCGTTTTTACGAGGCGC
This sequence comes from Pseudomonas sp. MYb118, assembly GCF_040947875.1. Classification (NCBI taxonomy): domain Bacteria; kingdom Pseudomonadati; phylum Pseudomonadota; class Gammaproteobacteria; order Pseudomonadales; family Pseudomonadaceae; genus Pseudomonas; species Pseudomonas sp. MYb118. The sequence goes on from NZ_JBFRXN010000003.1 coordinate 583,499, forward strand.
AGGGCCTGATCCGCCAGGTGGAACGCCAGGCCAACGGTTACCGCCGTTACCCGTCGCAAGTCCTGCGAACGCTGCAGATCATCCAGTGCGCCCAGCAGTCCGGCTTTACCCTGGATGAATTGAAGCGTTTGCTGCCGGACGCGACAACCGGGGCGGTCGATCACGACGAAGTGGTGGGCAGCCTGCAACGCAAGATCGAGCAGATCGAAACCATGCAGCGGCACCTGGCGCAGAACAAGGCGCAGTTGCTGGAGCTGATCGACAACATCGGCGCGCGCCCCGACGGCATGGGCTGCGAGGCCAATGCCGAACGGGTGCTGGCCTCGCTCAAGAGTTCGTAACGGCCGCCTGCGGTTGGCTGACGGGGTGAGTCGGGATCGGATTGCGCATCAATGTTCCGACCACCAGCGCACCGAGCAGGCCGAGCAAGCCCGCGACCGCGAGCAACAGGCTGAAACCGCCGACGAAGGCCTGGCGGGCCAGCGGTTCGACCAGCGCCTGGGCACTGTCCGGCAGCAGGCCCAGCGCCGCGGCCATGTCACCGGCCACCACCCGCGAAGCGATACCCTGCGTCTGTTCGAGCCACTGCGTGCCCTGTGCCGACAAGCTCGAGCGCAGCAATTGTTCTGTGTGACTGGACAGCAATGCGCCGTACACGCCCACCGCCAGCACGATGGCGCTGAAGCGCATGGTGGTGCTCATGCCCGAGGCCATGCCGGTGCGCTCCCGTGGCACGCAGGCCATGATGTTTTTCTGCGTGTCGCCGTTGAGCAGTCCGGCTCCGGCACCGGTCACCGCAATCGCCAGGGCGAAGGGCAGGTAGCCGCCGCTGCTGACGGCCCAGGCGCTGAGCAGGTTGCCTGCACCCACCAGCGTCAGGCCGCTGGCCATCATGGTCGCCGGGGCAAAACGGCTGGCCAGGCGCACTCCGATGCGCGGGCAGATCAACATGGTCAGGGCGAACGGCAACATGCCCAGGCCCGAGGCGATCGCCGAGAAACCCAGGCCGTTTTGCAGGTAGAACGGCAGCAGCGTCATCATCACCTGGGCGCAGCCGGCGTAGGCGAACATGCCCAGCAAGGCGCCGATGAAACGCGGGTGGCGGAACAGTTTCAGGTCAACCATGGGCCGCTGTTGCAGACGCTCGATCACCACGAACAGGCCCAGCAGCAGCGCGCCGCCGATCAGCCGGGCGTAGGTGGCGGGGTTGCCCCAGCCGATCCGGTTGGCTTCGATCAGGCCCCAGATCAGGCACAGCAGGCTGCCACTGAAGGCCAGGCTGCCCCAGGGGTCCAGGCGCGCCGATTGCGAGTCGCGGGATTCCGGCACGGCGCGCCAGACCATGACCATCAGCAGCAGGCCCACCGGCAGGTTGAGGTAAAAGATCCAGCGCCAGCCAATGTACTCGGTGATCAAGCCGCCTATGGTCGGCGCGGCGGTCATCGCCACCCCCATGCACGCGCCCCAGAATGCCCAGGCCTTGGCCCGTTCCACTTCATCGTGGAAGGTGTGGCCGATCGACGCCAGCGCCGAGGTCAGCAGCAACGCCGCGCCGACGCCCTTGATCGCCCGGGCGATGTCGAGAAACAGCGCATTGGGTGCCGCGCCACAGCCGATGGAGGCGAGGATGAACAGGCCCAGGCCACACAACAGGGTTTTCTGCCGGCCAAAACGGTCGGCGATGCTGCCGGCGGGCAGCAGCAGGGCGGCGAACGCCAGCATGTAGGCGCTGACCACCCATTCGATATCGGCGAAGTTCGCTCCCAGGTCCCGGGCAATGGTCGGCAGGGTGACGGCGACGATGTTGGTGTCGAGGACGATCAGCGAACAGACACCGGAGGCGGTCAGCAGCGTCAGGCGGGGATTGACCGGGCTCATGGTGTGATTGCCTTTTGAGCAAGGTCGCACCGGTTGGTCATGTTTTTGTGTTTGACGCACATGGCATGGGCTCTCTACTGTGATTGCCAGATGAGCTTATCGCGGCCGTCGGGTGGCTTTATTAGCCTGTGATCGGCATTTCATTACCTTTGAGCTAATGCGCTTATGGACATCCGTCATTTCCGCTACTTCCTGGCCGTTGCGCGGCAGGGCAACTTCACCCGCGCCGCCGAACAGCTCGGCATCGCGCCGCCGACCCTGACCCGGCAAATCCAGGACATGGAAAACGAACTCGGCACGCGGCTGTTCATTCGCCAGACCCGCGAAGTCAGCCTGACCGAAGCGGGCGCCGCGTTGGTCATTGAGGCCGAGGCCACCGTGCGCCAGTTCGAATACGCCCAGCAAAATGCCCAGCGCGCCGGGCGTGGCGAGATCGGCCATATCGAGTTGGGTTATGTGGCGTCGGCGGTGTACTCGGGGTTGCTGCAAAAGCAGGTGCAGGCGTTCAGCCGCGAATGCCCGGACGTCAGCCTCAACGTGCGCGAATACCCCATGGCCTCATTGCCGGCGATGGTGGTCGAGGGGCGCTTCGACATCGGATATGTGCGCTCGCCGATGACCTTACCCGAAGACCTGGAAGCCATCCGCCTGGATGCCGAGGGTTTTGTCCTGGCGCTGCCGAGCGAATCCTGGCTGTGCCGCCTGGGCGAGATCGGGCCTGAGCATTTGCAGGGCGAGACGTTCATCCTGCCGGAGCAGATCAGCGGCACCCTGCAAGTCGCCGCCCAGGGCGGATTCGCGCCGAAACTGGGGGCGCAGCCGGGCGGGCTGGTGGCGGTGCTGGCGCTGGTGTCGCTGGGGCAGGGGGTGGCGGTAGTGCCGGAGTCGGTGGTCGGGCATGTGGGGTTGCCGGGGGTGGTGTACCGGTCGATCAAGGGCAACGAGGCGAATTCGTGGCTGTCGTTGATTCACCGGCGGTTCGAGAAGTCGGCGGCGGTGATGCGCTATATTGAGCGGGTGCGTAATGGCTGAATTTCCCCTGTAGGAGCGAGCTTGCTCGCGATAGCGGCGGCACATCCAACATCTTCGTCACAGGCACACCGCTATCGCGAGCAAGCTCGCTCCTACAGGTCCACGCCATACCTCTACAGATTTTGTAATGATTTCCCACTGTGGGAAATATCCCTTTCCCCTGTACGCTCCAAGACCTTTTTTCTTTCAGGATTTGCATGAACACCCTCTCGGAGCCCCCCAGTTATCCTTCCTCCTCGCGCTGCCGCGCGCGCTTCACGCACGCGAAACATCCGGTCTTTCGACGCCTGAATTCCTTTGACATTGCAACCCCACGGCCTCTGCGCCGCGCCTTGCCGTGCCCGGCATTCTGAATTAACGAAGAGATCGAGACTTTCATATGGAATGGATAGCTGACCCCACCGCCTGGCTGGGCCTGTTGACATTGATCGTGCTGGAGCTGGTGCTCGGCATCGACAACCTGGTGTTTATCGCCATCCTCGCCGACAAGCTGCCGCCTGAGCAGCGTGACCGTGCGCGCATCATCGGCCTGTCCCTGGCCCTGATCATGCGCCTGGGCCTGCTGGCGAGTATTTCCTGGTTGGTGACCCTGACCCAGCCGCTGTTCGAAGTGTTCGACAAGAGCTTCTCCGGACGCGACCTGATCATGCTGTTCGGTGGTGTGTTCCTGCTGTTCAAGGCCACCATGGAATTGCACGAGCGCCTCGAAGGCCATGTCGGCGAGCGCACGGCCAATACCACCTATGCGCTGTTCTGGCCTATCGTTGCGCAGATCGTCGTGCTGGACGCGGTGTTCTCCCTGGACGCGGTGATCACGGCCGTGGGCATGGTCGATGAACTGGCGGTGATGATGATCGCCGTGATCATTTCCATCGGTCTGATGATCGTGGCCAGCAAGCCGTTGACCCGCTTCGTCAACGCGCACCCGACAGTGATCATGCTGTGTCTGGGCTTCCTGATGATGATCGGCTTCGCGCTGACCGCCGAAGGCCTGGGCTTCCACATTCCAAAAGGCTACCTGTACGCGGCCATCGGTTTCTCGATCCTGATCGAGGTGTTCAACCAGATCGCCCGTGCCAAGCGCAAGCGATTGATGCAGGGCCTGCGGCCAATGCGCGAACGCACCGCCCATGCGGTGATGCGTTTGCTCGGCGGGCGCAAGCTGGCGGTGGAAGAGGTGGGTGAAGAGATCGTCGACATGCTCGACAACGGCGAGGCGCCGAGCGAAGAGCTGTTCGACCGTCGTGAACGGGTGATGATCAGCGGCGTGCTACAACTGGCCGAACGACCGATCCGCACCTTGATGACCGTGCGCGCCGATGTCGATTATATCGACCTGGCCGATGACGCCGAGACGATTCGCACGCGTTTGATGCATTCGTCCTATTCGCGCCTGCCGCTGATCCGTGGCGGCGCGGTGGATGAACCGCTGGGCTTCGTGCACAAGAAGGAGCTGCTCAAGGAGTACCTGAGTGGCAACGAGCCGGACCTGGCACACCTGGCGCGTCAGGCCATCAACCTGCTGGACAGCTACTCGATCCTCAATGCCCTGGAGCAGATGCGCAAGGCCTCGACCCACATTGCCTTCGTGGTTAATGAATTCGGTGACTTCGTGGGTGTGCTGACCATGACCGACATCCTCGAGTCGATTGCCGGCGAGCTGCCCGACGCCAGCGAGATCGAGGGCCCGGACGTGATCGAGGAGAAGGGCGGTTTCGTGGTCAGCGGCGCGCTGAACCTGGCGCGGGTACGCCAACGCACCGGCTTCGCCGCCGAACCGACCGACGACTACCAGACCCTCGCCGGGCTGGTGGTGAGCCTGCTGGACCGCTTGCCGATGATTGGCGACAGCCATGAGTGGGAAGGCTGGCGGATGACCGTGATGTCGGTGGAAGAGCGGCGGGTGACGCGGGTGTTCCTGGCACGTATAGACGCCTGATCCACCGCTTTCGCGAGCAAGCTCGCTCCTACAGGGGAACGCATTCCCAATGTGGGAGCGAGCCTGCTCGCGATGGAGGCCCCGCGGGCGGGCTCGCTCCCACAGATATTTCCCGGTCCAATGTGGTGCAAATACCCGCCCTCTGTAGCCAACGGTAGCGCTACGCCATCTCTCCCTCGGGTAACACCCATCTCTCACCTTCACCCATCTCCCTGATTCAAAACACTTTTCAAATCCCCCTCCCGGCACGCCACAACCTGTGGCACACTTTCTGCTGTCTATTCCGCTGTTACATACTACATTCCGGTATAGCGGAATACACATCATCCAGGAGTGCTTGCCATGCATCGCCGACCTTCCTTGTTCAAAGCGTGTGTTTTTCTTTTTGCAGCTTCGGCTGCCGCCATGGGTGTGGCCCAGGCGGCGGACAGCAAGCTCGACAGCGTGCTGGCTCGCGGCAAGCTGATCGTCGGCACTGGCAGCACCAACGCGCCGTGGCACTTCCAAGGCGCGGATGGCAAGTTGCAGGGTTTTGATATCGACATCGGGCACATCATTGCCAAGGGCCTGTTCAATGACCCTGAGAAAGTCGAGTACGTGGTGCAGTCTTCCGATGCGCGGATTCCCAACCTGCTGACCGACAAGGTCGACATCAGTTGCCAGTTCATCACCGTGACCGCCAGCCGTGCCCAGCAGGTGGCGTTCACCTTGCCGTACTACCGCGAAGGCGTCGGCCTGCTGCTGCCTGCCAACAGCAAATACAAGGAAATAGACGACCTCAAGGCCGCCGGCGACAGCGTCACCGTGGCCGTGCTGCAGAACGTCTACGCCGAAGAACTGGTGCACCAGGCGCTGCCCAAGGCCAAGGTCGACCAGTACGACAGCGTCGACCTGATGTACCAGGCCGTGAACTCCGGCCGCGCCGATGCCGCGGCCACCGACCAGTCCTCGGTCAAGTACCTGATGGTGCAGAACCCAGGCCGCTACCGCAGCCCGGCGTACGCCTGGAGCCCGCAAACCTATGCCTGCGCGGTCAAGCGTGGCGACCAGGACTGGCTGAACTTCGTCAACACCGCCCTGCATGAAGCCATGACCGGTGTGGAGTTCCCGATGTACGCCGAGTCGTTCAAGAAGTGGTTTGGCGTCGAGCTGCCGACTCCAGCGATCGGTTTCCCCGTCGAATATAAATGACCCCGTGGGAGTGGGGCGGTGACCAGCCGCCCCGCTCAAGGTACTGCTGACCATGAACTATCAGTTGAACTTTGCCGCCGTGTGGCGCGATTTCGACACCTTGCTGGTGGGGCTCGGCCTGGGCCTGCAACTGGCGCTGGTGTCGATCGCCATCGGCTGCGTGATCGGCCTGATGATGGCGTTTGCCCTGCTGTCCAAGCACCGTACGCTGCGGGTACTGGCGTCGGTGTACGTGACGGTGATCCGCAATACGCCGATCCTGGTGCTGATCCTGTTGATCTACTTCGCCTTGCCGAGCCTGGGTATACGCCTGGACAAGATCCCGTCGTTCATCATCACTCTGTCGCTGTATGCCGGAGCGTACCTGACCGAGGTGTTTCGTGGCGGCTTGCTGAGCATTCCCAAGGGCCAGCGCGAAGCGGGCCTGGCCATCGGCCTGGGTGAATGGCAGGTCAAGGCCTACGTCACCGTGCCGGTGATGCTGCGCAATGTGCTGCCGGCGTTGTCGAACAACTTCATTTCGCTGTTCAAGGACACCTCGCTGGCGGCGGCGATCGCTGTGCCTGAGCTGACCTATTACGCGCGCAAGATCAATGTCGAGAGCTACCGGGTGATCGAGACCTGGCTGGTGACCACAGCGCTCTATGTTGCGGCCTGTTACCTCATTGCCATGCTGCTGCGTTACCTCGAGCAGCGTCTGGCGATCCGCCGATAGGAGGCCCCATGTACGAATCACCCAGTTGGTTGCATGAGTTGTGGGTTGCCCGCGAACCGCTGTGGCAGGGTTTTCTCACCAGTGTGCAGGTGTCGGCGCTGGCGATCCTGTTGGGCACGATGGTCGGCATCGTCGCCGGCCTGGTGCTGACCTACGGCAAGTTCTGGATGCGTGCGCCGTTTCGTTTCTACGTCGACCTGATTCGCGGCACACCGGTGTTCGTGCTGGTGCTGGCCTGCTTCTACATGGCGCCGGCCCTGGGCTGGAAGATTAGCGCGTTCCAGGCCGGTGCCCTGGGGCTGACGCTGTTCTGCGGCTCCCACGTCGCCGAGATCGTGCGCGGTGCGTTGCAGGCCTTGCCCAGCGGCCAGATGGAGGCGAGCAAAGCCATCGGCCTGACGTTCTACCAGGCGTTGGGCTACGTGCTGTTGCCCCAGGCCTTGCGGCAGATCCTGCCGACCTGGGTCAATTCCTCGACCGAGATCGTCAAGGCCTCGACCCTGTTGTCGGTGATCGGCGTGGCCGAGCTGCTGCTCAGCACCCAGCAGATCATCGCCCGGACCTTCATGACCCTGGAGTTCTACCTGTTCGCCGGATTTCTGTTCTTCGTCATCAACTACGCCATCGAATTACTCGGCCGGCACATTGAAAAGCGGGTGGCCTTGCCATGAACCAGACTCAAACCAACCCACAAAACGGCCAGCCGCTGCTGGACATTCGTGGCCTGCACAAGCAGTACGGCAAGCTCGAAGTGCTCAAGGGCGTCGACCTGACCATGCAGCGTGGCAACGTCGTCACGCTGATCGGCTCCAGCGGCTCGGGCAAGACCACGCTGCTGCGCTGCGTGAACATGCTCGAAGAGTTCCAGGGCGGGCAGATCCTGCTCGACGGCGAGTCCATCGGCTATGACGAGGTCGACGGCAAGCGCGTGCGCCACGCCGAAAAAGTCATCGCCCGCCATCGCGCCATGACCGGCATGGCCTTCCAGCAGTTCAACCTGTTCCCGCACCTCACCGCGTTGCAGAACGTCACGCTGGGCTTGCTCAAGGTCAAGAAGCTGCACAAGGACGAAGCGGTGGCCCTGGCCGAGAAGTGGCTGGATCGCGTCGGCCTGCTGGAGCGGCGCAATCATTTCCCTGGCCAATTGTCTGGCGGCCAGCAGCAGCGCGTGGCGATTGCCCGCGCCATCGCCATGAACCCGAGCCTGATGCTGTTCGACGAAGTCACCTCGGCCCTCGACCCGGAACTGGTCGGCGAGGTGCTGAACGTGATCAAGGGCCTGGCCGACGAAGGCATGACCATGTTGCTGGTGACCCACGAAATGCGTTTCGCCTTCGAGGTCTCGGACAAGATCGTTTTCATGAACCAGGGGCGCATCGAAGAGCAGGGGCCACCCAAGGAACTGTTCGAACGCCCGCAATCACCGCGCTTGGCCGAGTTTCTCAAGAGCACGCGGTTTTAAACACTCAATTTCAATCAGGAGAAACACTCATGAGCATTACTCGTTACGGCACCGGCAGCAGCGCGGCAGGCGGTACGCCTCGCCCTTTTGCGCGCGCCGTTGAAGCCGATGGCTGGCTGCATGTTTCCGGGCAGGTGCCGGCGCTGAATGGCGAGATCATCAGTGGCGGCATCGTCGAGCAGACCCACCAGACCATGAAGAACCTGATCGCGATTCTCCAGGAGGCCGGTTACGGCCTGGAAGACGTGGTACGCGCTGGCGTGTGGCTGGATGACCCGCGGGATTTCACCAGTTTCAACAAGGTCTTCGCCGAATACTTCAAACCCGAACACGCCCCGGCGCGGGCCTGTGTGCAGGCGAGCATGATGGTTGATTGCAAGGTTGAGATCGACTGTATTGCCTACAAGAAGAAGGCTTGAGAATTGTGGTGCGCCTATCGCGAGCAGGCTCGCTCCCACATTGGATTTCAGCGGTCACAAAATCCTGTGGGAGCGAGCCTGCTCGCGATAGCGGCCTCACGGTCGCCACTGCACTCTGGTTAAAATCCCGGCATTATCAAGGGGAACCACAGACATGACCGAAGACACCATCAAACGCCGGGCCCGCGGCCTGGACCGGGCGTTCGATATTCTCGATTTCCTCAAGGAAATCGGCCAGCCACTGCGCCCCAATGACATCGCCAGCGGCATCGGCAGCCCCAAGTCCACGGTCTACGAACTGGTGGCCTCGCTGCTGGAGCGACGCATTCTGGAACCTGTGGGCAAGGAAGGTCACGTCTACCTCGGTCGTCAGCTGTACTTCCTCGGCCAGGCGCACCTGCGCCATTTCGACCTGACCCGCGAAGCCGACCACGCCTTGCAGGAGATCGTCAGCCAGACCCGCGAAACCGCGCAGATGTGCCTGCTCAACGGGCGCAAATACACGGTGGCGCTGATGAAGGAGGGCGAGCGGCATTTTCGTATCTCGTCGGACATCGGTGAAAACGCGCCGATCCCCTGGACGGCTTCGGGGCGCCTGCTGCTGGCGCACCTGAGCGACCAGGCCATCGTCGACCTGATCGACCCCGACGACTTCATCCTGCCCGATGGCGAACGCCTGCCGCTGGAGCAGTTTCTCGGTGAGATACGCCAGGCCGGCGTCGATGGCTTTTTCTCCTTCGACAGCGTCGCCGACACCTTCACCCACTGCTTTGCCGCACCGGTCAAGGACAACAACGGCGTCGCCATTGCGACCCTGTGCATCGTCGCCCCCAGGGCTGATGCGAAAAACAACTACAACGACTATCGCCGGGTGCTGATCGACAGCGCCAACAGCCTCGCCCGGCGTATCAACGAATAACCGCGGCTGCCCTGCGGCCGCGACAGTGAGGAGTTCGACCATGTCTACTGCCCAAAATACCGACGCCGTGGCCAAAGGTGATGCCGCCATCGGCGCTCAACTGGTGCGCGACGTCAGCCTGCCGGCGCTGGTGCTGCACCGCGAGGCGCTGGAACACAACATTCGCTGGATGCAGGCATTCGTCAGCAACAGCGGCGCCGAGCTCGCGCCCCACGGCAAGACCAGCATGACCCCGGCGCTGTTCCGGCGCCAACTGGACGCCGGCGCCTGGGGCATCACCCTGGCCAGCGCCACGCAAACCCGCGCAGCGTATGCCCACGGCGTGCGTCGGGTGTTGATGGCCAACCAGTTGGTGGGCACGCCGAACATGGCACTGATCGCCGACCTGCTGGCGGATCCGACGTTCGACTTTTACTGCATGGTCGATCACCCGGACAACGTCGCTGACCTGGGCGCGTACTTCGCCTCTCGCGGGGTGCGCCTGAACGTAATGATCGAGTACGGCGTGGTCGGCGGCCGTTGCGGTTGCCGCAGCGAAGCCGAAGTGCTGGCCCTGGCCAAGGCCATCGACGCCCAGCCGGCACTGGCGCTGACCGGTATCGAAGGCTACGAAGGGGTGATCCACGGTGACCATGCCATCGCCGGCATCCGCGAGTTCGCCGCGTCGCTGGTGCGTCTGGCGGTGCAATTGCAGGACAGCGGCGCCTTCGCCATCGCCAAGCCGATCATCACCGCCTCGGGCTCGGCCTGGTACGACCTGATCGCCGAGTCCTTCGAGGCGCAGAACGCCGCCGGGCGTTTCCTCAGCGTGCTGCGTCCGGGCAGCTACGTGGCGCACGACCATGGCATCTACAAGGAAGCGCAGTGCTGCGTGCTCGACCGACGCAGCGACCTGCACGAAGGCCTGCGCCCGGCGCTGGAAGTCTGGGCGCACGTGCAGTCGTTGCCGGAACCGGGCTTTGCGGTGATTGCCCTGGGCAAGCGCGACGTGGCGTACGACGCCGGGCTGCCGGTGCCGTTGCTGCGCTACAAGGCCGGCGTGGTGCCGGCGGTCGGCGATGATGTCGGCGCCTGCAAGGTCACGGCGGTAATGGACCAGCACGCGTTCATGACCGTGGCGCCGGGGGTTGAGCTGCGGGTGGGGGATATCATTTCCTTCGGCACTTCGCACCCGTGCCTGACGTTCGACAAGTGGCGGGTTGGGGTGTTGGTGGATGAACAGTTGGGGGTGATCGAGACCATGGAGACTTGTTTCTAAGGCTTTAGACCGAGTTGCGGCCATCGCGGGCAAGCCCGCTCCTACAGGGGTTTTGTGAACACTGCAAATCCACTGTAGGAGCGGGCTTGCCCGCGATGAGGCCCTACCAGACAACACAAAACCAGGGACCCAACCCCCATGACCACCCCCAACACCCCCCGCATCGCCCTCATCGGCGAATGCATGATCGAACTGCAACACCACGCCGACGGCAGCCTGCAACAAAGCTTCGGCGGCGACACCCTCAACACCGCCGTGTACCTGTCCCGCGAACTGGGCGAGCACGGTCAGGTGGATTACGTCACCGCCCTGGGCGACGACAGTTTCAGTGACGCCATGTGCCGCAGCTGGGCCGAGGAAAACATCGGCCTGGGCATGGTCCAGCGCCTGCCCGGTCGCCTGCCGGGCCTGTATTGCATCCAGACCGATGACAACGGCGAGCGGCGCTTCCTGTACTGGCGCAACGAAGCGGCGGTGCGCGAGTGTTTCACCACCCCGGCCGCCACGCCGATCCTCAAAGCCCTGCCGGATTACGATGTGCTGTATTTCAGTGGCATCACCCTGGCGGTGCTCGGTGCCCAGGGCCGGGCCAAATTGGTGGAAGCCTTGATCGACGCCCGTTTACGCAGCGCCAAGGTGGTTTTCGACAACAATTACCGGCCGCGCCTGTGGGCGTCGGTCGAGGAAGCTCGAGCGGCGTATCGTAGCGTGCTGCCGTATATCGACGTGGCGCTGCTGACTGTCGACGATGAGCAGGCGCTGTTTCATTTTGCCGACTGCGAGGCGGTGTTCGCGGCCTACGAGCAGATCGGCACGCCGGAGGTGGTGCTCAAGCGCGGTGCCGAGCCATGCCTGATTCGTTGCAACGGCGAGTCGTTCGAGGTGCCGGCGCAGAAGGTCGAGCGGGTGGTCGATACCACGGCGGCGGGGGATTCGTTCAGCGCGGCGTACCTGGCCAGGCGGCTGATGGGTGGTAGCCCGGTGGAGGCGGCGCAGGCGGGGCATGGGTTGGCGAGTCGGGTGATTCAGGTGCGGGGGGCTTTGATTGCGCGGTGAATGGCCGCTGGCGATGCCAGCGGATCGCGAGCAGGCTCGCTCCCACATTTGATCTTCAGTGTTTGCGTGATCTTTGTGGGAGCGAGCCTGCTCGCGATAGGGCCCTAGAGGCCACCCCATCAATCCCTGAAAAACACCTGCACCAGGTGATAGCCGAACTTGCTCTTGATCGGCCCATGCACCACTCGCAGCGGTTTCTTGAAAATCACTGCGTCGATGGCCCCGACCATCTGTCCCGGGCGCACTTCGCCGAGATCGCCACCGCGCTTGCCGGACGGGCAGGTGGAGTATTTCTTGGCCAGCACGTCGAACGCTTCGCCCTTGGCGATGCGTTGCTTGAGCTGTTCGGCTTCTTCCGAGGTTTTCACCAGGATGTGGCGGGCTTGGGCTTTCATGATGCAGGTACCTGGGTGGTGACAGCGGGGCGCGCGATTATGCCTGAACTCACGGCGCTTGGCCGATCATCTGGCGAATCTTGTTGGCCAGCAGGTCAATGGAAAACGGTTTGGACACCATGTCCATGCCTTCTTCGAGGAAGCCCTGGCGTTCGGCGGCTTTCTCCGCGTAACCGGTGATGAACAGCACTTTCAGGCCCGGCCGATACTGACGGGCGATTTCCGCCAGTTGCCGGCCGTTCATGCCCGGCAGCCCGACATCGGTGACCAGCAGGTCGACGCGCCTGTCGGACTCCAGCAAGGGCAGGGCGGTCTTCGCATCTTCGGCCTCGAAGGCCTGATAGCCCAGCTCCTTGAGCAGGTCGAACACCAGCATGCGCACCGCCGGGTCATCTTCCACCAGCACCACGCTTTCACCGGCAATCGCCGCCGGCGCTGCGCCACTGAAAGGCAACAGGGTGTTTTCCGGCTCCGGATCATGCAGCCGTGGCAGGTACAGGCGCACGCAGGTGCCCTGGTCCGGCAGGCTGTCGAGGCTGACGTGGCCGCCTGATTGCTGGGCAAACCCGTAAATCATCGAAAGCCCCAGGCCGGTGCCCTGGCCGATCGGCTTGGTGGTGAAGAACGGATCGAACGCCTTGGCCCGCACCGACGGCGTCATGCCGGTGCCGTTGTCGCTGACGGCGATCATCACGTAGTCACCGGCCGTGACCGATTCCAGGGGCACGATGTCGTGGGCGTCGAGGTGCACGTTGGCGGTCTTGATCAACAGCTCGCCGCCGTCGGGCATGGCATCGCGGGCGTTGATCACCAGGTTGAGCAGGGCGTTCTCCAGCTGGCTGACGTCGGTGCTCACTGACCAGATGTCCTCGGCCAGGTCCAGCTTCAACTCGATGTGATCGCCCTTGGTGCGGCTGAACAAGTCTTCGAGTGAGTGAATCAGCTTGTTGGCAATGATCGGCTTGCGATCCAGCGATTGGCGCCGGGAGAACGCGAGCAGGCGATGGGTGAGGGCGGCCGCGCGGTTGGCCGAGGACACCGCCGCTTCGGTGAAACGGCCAATGTCGGCGGCGCGCCCCTCGGCGATGTAGCGCTGCATCATGTCGAGGCTGCCGATGATGCCGGTGAGCATGTTGTTGAAGTCGTGGGCGATACCGCCGGTGAGCTGGCCGACCGCTTCCATCTTCTGCGCATGGCGCAGGGCGTCTTCGGCGCGCTCGCGCTCGAACATCTCGTTTTGCAGGCGCTGGTTGGCCTCGGCCAGTTGCTGGGTGCGCGAGGCGACGCGCTCTTCCAGGGTTTCATTGAGGTTACGCAGGGCCTCTTCGGTCTGTTTGCGCTCGGTTTCGTCGATCACGAAGATGTAGAAACCATTGACCGCGCCATCGGCACCGTGACGGGGCAGGTAGTTCATCAGCGCCTGGCGGGTACTGCCATCGCCATGGGAGGTGCTGATGCTGAAACAACAGGGTCGGCCTGCCAGGGCTTCGGCGATGTATTGGGCGCGTTTGGCGTAGGCATGTTCACCGAGCACCTCGCGAATGGTCCGACCGTACAGCTCCTGCGGCGTCAGGCCATACCAGTTCAGGTACGCCGAATTGTTCAGGCGAAAGCGTTCCTCGCTGTCGACATAACTGATCAGGATCGGCATGGCGTTGATGATCAGTTGCAGCTCGGTCTGGCTCTGGCGTAGCGCCTGTTCGGTCTGCTTGCGTTCGGTCAGGTCCAGAGCGGCGCCGAGAAAGCGCATCGGCCGGCCATGGTGATCCTTGTAGCAACGGCCGCGGGCGAACACCCAGCGCACCTGGCCGTCGGCGAGCAGCAGGCGATACTCCACGGCGTATTCGCTGCCGTGGGTGATGCAGTGCTTGATGCTGCGGGTGATCATCGCGCGATCTTCGGGGTGCACGCCTTCGAGGTAGTCGCTGATCGGCAGTTGGCTGGCGAGCTTGGGATTGACGCCGTGCAATTGGGCGAAGTGGCTGTCGACGATGAAGCGGTCTTCGCTGATGTCCCAGTCCCAGGTGCCGACCGCGTCCGTGGCGGCCAGCGCCAGTTGCAAGCGTTCCTCGGTTTCGCGCTGGGCCTTGAGACTGGCAGCCGAGCGTTGTTCGAGTTCGAGGGCGATGCGCCGGCGTTCGTTGGTTTCGATGGCGGTCACCAGGATCCCGGCGACCTCGGCGCTTTCGTCGCGGATCGGGCTGTAGGTCAGGTCCAGCCAGAGGTCGGAGTCCTTGCCATCGCGGTGCAGGGTGAAACGCTGTTCGCTGTAGGTTCGCACCTGGCCCTGTAGGACCGCGCTGTAAATCGGGCCGGTAAAGTCGCGCAGTTCCGGCCACATCTGGTAGGTCGGTTGTCCGAAAGCGTGCGGATGCTGGTTGCCGGCGAGCAGGGCAAACCCGTCGTTGTAGATCTGCGTCAGTTGCGGCCCCCACAGCAACAGCATCGGCATGGGCGAGTGAATCACGATGTCCACCGCCGTGCGCAGGCTCTGCGGCCAGTCACTGGCGGCGCCCAGCGGGGTGCGTGTCCAGTCCAGTCGGGCAATCAGGGCCTGGGCATCGCTGCCGATGGTCGATGGGTTCATCAAAATGTCCTGCACGTCTGGCAACTGTCGCGGTCTACTATGCTGGAATCGCCTGGGGTGTGTGGCCCCTGGTCGGGCCATTTCCGTTCATTGAATGCTTCGCGGGTGCTTTTTGCCATGGAAATCGATGCGCTGTTGAAGATCCTGGCCAGCCAGGATGGATCCGATTTGTACCTGTCCACTGGTGCACCTCCGTGCGCACGGTTCGACGGCGTACTCAAGCCCTTGACCCACCAGCCGTTCAAACCGGGGGAAATCGCCGCCCTTGCCCTGTCCATCATGGACGCCGAGCAACGACTGGAGTTCGATCGGGAACTGGAGATGAACCTGGCGATCTCGTTGGTGGGTGTCGGGCGCTTCCGGGTCAATATTTTCAAGCAACGCAACGATGTGTCGATGGTGGCGCGTAACATCAAACTCGACATTCCGCGCTTCGAAGACCTGAAGCTGCCGCCGGTGCTGCTGGACATGGTCATGCTCAAGCAAGGCATGATCCTGGTCGTCGGCGCCACCGGGTCGGGCAAGTCTACCTCACTGGCGGCGTTGATCGACTACCGCAACCGTCACAGCAGTGGCCACATCATTACCATTGAAGATCCGGTGGAGTTCATCCATCGGCACAAGAAGTCGATCGTCAACCAGCGCGAGGTTGGCGTCGATACCCGCAGTTTCCATGCCGCGCTGAAAAACACCCTGCGCCAGGCGCCGGATGTGGTGCTGATCGGCGAGATCCGCGACCGTGAAACCATGGAACATGCGCTGGCCTTTGCCGATACCGGGCACCTGGTGATCAGCACCTTGCACGCCCACAACGCCCACCAGGCGCTGGACCGCATCGTCAATTTCTTCCCCGAGGAACGGCGCACGCAGTTGCTCAACGACCTGGGCAACAACCTCAGGGCCTGTGTTTCCCAGCGCCTGGTGCGCACCCGTGAAGGCGGACGCCGGGCGGCGGTGGAAGTGCTGATCGGCACCCCGACCGTCGGCGACCTGATCCGGCGCAGCGAGGTCGGCGAGCTCAAGGGCCTCATGGAGAAATCCGCCGAGGCGGGGATGCAGACCTACGACGGGGCGTTGTTCGATCTGGTGGTGGAGGGGGCGATCAGCGAGGAAGAAGCGCTGAAACATGCCGATTCGGTGAACAATTTGCGGCTGCGGTTGAAGTTGCATTCCGAGTCGAACCCTGGGGCCGGGAGTGGTTCGGGGGATTGGGGGTTGGTGGATTAACTGCCAGATGGGTCTTTGCCTGTGCCGGCCTCATCGCGGGCAAGCCCGCTCCCACAGGGGGAACGCATTCCAAACTGTGGGAGCGGGCTTGCCCGCGATGAGGCCAGTTGCCCCAACATCATCTTTGAATGTGTCACCCGACAACACTGACTACGCTTGCTTGATCGACCCCAACGAGCCGTTTCCATGCAAGCGCTGTTGCAGTACTTCAAGGCAATCGTGCATCCCGGCCCCGGTGTGGTGCTGTTCGGCCTGCGTACCATCGCCGCCGGGCTGTTGACCCTGTATCTCGCCTTTGTGTTCGACCTCGACCAGCCCAAGTGGTCGATCATGGCCGTGGTCATTGTCAGCCAGCCGTCGGCGGGGATGACCCTGGCCCGCAGTTTCGGCCAGGTGATCGGCACCACCATTGGCGCGGTGGTGG